>DASVWS010000047.1:0-28281 GCA_036393095.1 Gemmatimonadaceae bacterium
CGGGCAGAACCAGCGGTACAACTTCGCGTTCGCGGGCGACGCCAACGCGGGGCGCGTGTACAAGATCGGCACCCTCAACCGCGTGCGCGGCACGGTGCAGAACGTGCAGGTGGAGCGCCCGGGCAAGGGCCCCGACTATCCCAGCTACATCATCTCGGCCAACAGCGGGACGTGGGACCACGGGCACTGGACGCTCAGCGACGGCGCGATGCACGTCTTCACCGACTCTGGCCCGGGATTCAGCTTCGCCTTCCGGACGATGCGCGACAACGAGTTCACGGCGCAGCCTGAGGAGATGATGTCGCGCGCGCACCTGCCTGACGAGATGAAGTACGGCGAGCTGTCGCGCGTGATCAGGGCGATGGAGCGCTCGGGCACCGACGTGAACGAGTGGAAGGTGGAGCGCGCGCTCAAGATCGCCATTCCGGTCACCTGCATCATCATCGCGCTGTTCGGGGCGCCCCTGGCCACCAGCAACCAGCGCGGCGGCGCGGCCTACGGCATCGCCATTTCCCTCGCGACCACGGTTACGTTTCTCATGGCCGTCCAGGTGACCAAGGCGATCGGGGGTACGGGCATGATGCCCCCCGACCTGGCTGCCTGGATGCCCAACGCGACCTTCGCGCTGGTCGGCCTCGTGCTGTTGGCCCGCGTCCGCACCTGAATGTGACCCACTTTCCGCACCACCCACGTCCCGCGTCCACCGATACCTTTCCGGTGATCCAGCGCTCCGGCATCCGCTTCTTCCGGCGCGTGTCGCGCGGCGTCGCCGGGGCGTTCGAAAAGGCGGGCGCGTGGGTGTACTTCCTGCGCGACATCGGACGGGCGTTCGGCGAGCCGGCGACGTACGGGCCCGAGACGATCCGCCAGATGAAGAACATCGGCGTGGACTCGCTCCCGCTCACCGCGATCGTCGCCGGATTCATCGGCAGCGTCGTGGCGCTGCAGACGCGCTACCAGATGTTCCCGGGCGTGCAGCTCTCGCTCGTCGGCCTCGCCACGCGGCAGATGGTGATCCTCGAGCTGGGCCCGCTGCTCACCGGCCTCGTGCTCGCGGGGCGGGTGGGCGCCCGCATGACCGCCGAGATCGGAACGATGCGCGTCACCGAGCAGATCGACGCGCTGGAGACGCTGGCCTACGACCCGGTGGCGTTCCTCGTGCTGCCGCGGCTGCTGGCGGCGATCATCATGCTCCCCGTCCTGACGGTGTTCGCCGACGCAGTGGGCATCACGAGCGGCTACCTGATGGGCGTGTATGCCACCGGCATCAGCCCCACCGATTTCAAGGACGGGTTGAAGCTGGGCTACGGAACCTTCCAGGTGATCTACAGCCTGCTCAAGGCGACGATGTTCGGCGGCGCCATCTCCTTCTTCTCGGCCTACGAGGGCTACATTGCCGAGGCCGGCGCCGAGGGCGTGGGCCGCTCCACCGCCACCGCGGTGGTCATCACGTCGGTGGCCATCCTCGTCCTGGATGCATTGACCGCAGTGCTCCTCGCACCGTACCTACAGTCATGAAACGACGCGACGAAGTACAGGTTGGCATCGTGATCACGATCGCCGTGGTGGTGCTGCTCACGGGCGTCCTCTGGCTCGCCCGCGGCGGGCTGTCGTCGGGGTATCCGCTGTACACCCGCTTCGCGTGGGGCCAGAACCTCAAGCAGGGGCAGCCCGTGCTGCTGGCCGGCGTGAACATCGGCTACGTGGACGACGTGGAGCTGCGCCGCGACGGCTACCTCGACGTCGTCATGCGGGTCAACCGCCGGTACCGCGTGCCGAAGTCCGCCAAGGCGACGGTGCGCGCCGTCGGGTTCTTCGGCGACGTCGCGGTGGCGCTGACGCCGAAGCTGGGCTCCGATCTGACGGAGACCTTCTCCCCCGGAGACACGGTGCCCGCCGGGCCTCCCGAGGCGAGCGTGTCCGAGATCATGACCAAGGCCGACTCGATCAGCGGCGCCCTGAGCCAGATCACCCACGCGCTGCAGGTGGAAGTGGTGGACGCGGGCGGCCTGCGCGACCTCCGCAAGACGATCGCGTCCACCGCCGCGCTGGCCGTGCAGCTCCAGAACATCGCGACCGAGCAGAACGAGAACCTCTCGCGCACGCTCGCGGCGTACCGGAAGGTGGCCGAGGCGATCGACACCGCGCAGGTGGACTCCACGGTGCGGAACTTCCGCGCGTCGAGCCAGTACGTTTCGAGCACGGCGGCCAGGCTCGACACGGCGGCGACGCGGCTCAACGACCTGCTCGCCAAGGCGAACAATGACAACGGCACGCTCGGCCTGCTGATGAGCGACAGCACCCTGTATCGCAATCTCCGGAATTCGCTGGCGAGCGCGGACTCGCTGCTCGCCGACATCAAGGCACACCCGGGGCGGTACATCAGCGTGCGGATATTCTGAGAGAGTGGCAGTCAGAAGTTGGCAGTAGACAGTTGGCAGTCCGTACTCGAGTGACGAACGGCTGCGCACTGCCGACTGCGCACTGCCTACTGGTCGTCCGAGGTTGACCCACTGGGTCCGGCCCGCGAGCTTTCCAGAGCGGATTTTCCGCTCTCCGAGACCCGAACAGTCATGCAATTTCTCCTTGGCGAAGCGATCTTCTGGATCGCCGCCGTTTGTTGTCTGGTGGCCCAGCTGGCCATCATCCGGTCCGCCTTCCGCCCACACGAACCCGCGCCCGGCAACACCCTCGTCCCCCGCCCCCGCACCCCGGTGGAGGTGGCGTGGACGCTCCTTCCGGCGCTGGTCCTGATCGGCGTGTTCGTGCTGACCTGGCGCGCCATGCACCAGCCGGCGGTGCCGGCGGCGTTCCGCGTCTCCGACTCGGCGGCCACCGCCAAGGCGCTCCGATGAGGGCGCTCCGGAAGTACGCGTACTTCGCGCTCGGCGTCGCCTGCCTGCACCTCGTGTTCGGCGCCGTCGTCCGCATCAGCGGGTCGGGCATGGGATGCGGCGACCACTGGCCCAAGTGCTACGGCTACTGGTTCCCGCCGCTCAGCCGCCCCGACCTGATCATCGAGGTGTCGCACCGCTACCTGGCGTCGATCGTCACGCTGGCCCTGATCGCGCTGTGGGTGGCGGCGTGGCGCCGGCGGCGCGAACCCGGCGTCGCCGGGCGCGGCGGCGTGCTGCGCGCGGCCACGGCCGCCGTGGTCACGGTGCTCGCCGTCGCCGTGCTGGGCGGGGTGACGGTCAAGCTCGGCAACGCGCCGTGGACGGTGGTCGCCCACTGGACGCTGGCGATGCTCCTGCTCGGCATCCTCGCGGCGGCGGTGATGCGCACGGGCGCGATGGGAGGCGCGGGGGCGCGCACGGAGCACGCGCCGCGCTCGCTCGTGCGCGGCGCGTATGTGGCCGCGGGCGCGGCATTCGTCACCGTCGCCATGGGCGGGCTCACCGCCAACTTCCCCTTTGCCGCCGTGGGGTGCACGACCTTTCCCTTCTGCGGCCCCAATCCCGACGCGCCGGCGAGCGCGGTGCACATCCAGCTCACGCATCGCACGATCGCCGTGCTGCTCGCGCTGTACCTGCTCTGGCTCGCGGCGACGGCCGGCCGGAGAGCGATGGGTCCCACGGTGAAGCGCGCCCTCTACGCCGCGGTCGCGCTGGTGCTGCTGCAGATCGTGATCGCGGCGTCGATGGTGCTGCTGCACCTGCCGCCCGTGCTGCGCTCGCTGCACGAGGCGACGGGCGTCGCCGTGTGGCTGGCCGCGTTCACGTTGGCGTATCTTGCGCGCATCGCCGCCGGGTTGGGCCCGCTGGGCGAGGGACGCCCGGCGCCGGCGCCCGCTCCCGCGCCGCGCGCGGGTGGCGCCCACCGTCCGATGGCCGGGGTGGAGTCGTGAACGACGCGACCACGGCGCCGTCGGCGGCGCGCACGCTCACGCGCGACTTCCTGGCGCTCACGAAGCCGCGGATCATCTCGCTGCTGCTGGTGACCACGGTGGCGCCGATGTACGTGGCCGGGCGGCCGAGCCTCTGGCTGGTGCTCGTGCTGCTGGCGGGCGGCTATCTCATGGCCGGCGGCGCCAACGCGGTGAACATGTACCTCGACAGCGACATCGACGACCGCATGGCGCGCACGCGGCTGCGCCCGATCCCGAGCGGCCGCATGCATCCGCGCGAGGTGCTGGTGTTCGGCCTCATCCTGGCCACGGGCGCGACGTTTCTCCTCGCCCGCTACGCCAACCTGCTCACGGCGGCGCTCGCGCTGCTCGGCTTCTACGCCTACATCCTGCTCTACACGCGGTGGCTCAAGCGGAGCACGCCGCAGAACATCGTGATCGGGGGCGCCGCCGGGGCCATTCCGCCCCTGGTGGGATGGGCAGCGGTGACCAACGGCCTCGACCTGATGGCCGTGTTCCTCTTCATGATCATCTTCTACTGGACGCCGCCGCACTTCTGGGCGCTGGCCCTGAACAAGCAGAAGGACTACGGCCTCGCCGGCGTTCCCATGGCCCCCCTCGTCTGGGGTGAGCGCGAAACCAAGCGCCAGATGTTCTGGTATACGCTCATCCTCATATCGCTGACCCTGCTGCCGGTGGCGTTCGGCGCGCTGGGCCTCTTCTATTTCGTCATCGCCGTGGCGCTGGACGCCTGGCTGCTGCGGGGGATCGTTCGCGTGATGCGCGCTGCCAACTTCACCAAGCCCGCCTGGAGCGTCTACAAGTTCTCGCTCCTCTATCTCGCCCTGCTGTTCGCCGCGATGGCCGTCGATCGCGGGCTGTTCGCGTGACGGGCCCCGCGGCTTCGGCCGGAAAGTCGCGCCGCCTCAGGTCGCCGAAGGCGCTGGTGCGCCTGGTGCCCTGGCTGCGCCCGCACCGCGGCGCGCTCATCGCCGCCACTGTCTGCCTGGTCGGATCGGTGGCCGTGCTGCTCGCCTTCCCCGCGGTGGTGAACTCGCTGCTCGACGCCGCGTTCCAGCGGCACGACGGCTCGCTGCTGAACCGCGTGGCGCTGGTGCTCGTGGGGCTGTTCGCGCTGCAGGGGCTGCTCAACTTCATCCAGGTCTATCTGCTCTCGGCCACCGCGGAGCGGGTGATCGCGAAGCTCCGCGACCGCGTGTTCTCGCATCTCGTGAATCTGTCGGCCGGATTCTTCGCCGACCAGCGCAGCGGCGACCTCACCAGCCGCCTGTCGGCCGACCTGGCCGTGTTGCAGTCGGTGCTCAACAACCAGCTCGCCGAGATCGCGCGGCAGGTGCTGTTCCTGGCGGGCGGACTCGTGCTGCTCACGCTCACGCACACGCAACTCATGGTGACGACGCTCGCCGTCGTGCCGGTGATCGTGGGTTCGGCGGTGCTGTTCGGGCGCCAACTGCGCCGGGCCAGCACCGGCGTGCAGGATCGCATCGCGCGCGCCATGGGCATGGCGCAGGAGGCGTTCGGGCAGATCCGCACGGTGCAGAGCTTCAATCGCGAGGGCGTGGAAGCGTCGCGCTACTCGGGACTCATGCACGAAGTGGTGGACGCGGCGATCGTGCGGGCCCGCATCCGGGCGATGCTGTTCGGCGTCGTCGGATTCATCGCGTTCGCCGGCGTCACCGCGGTGCTCTGGGAAGGCGGGCGCATGGTGCTCGCCGGCCAGCTCACCGCCGGGTCGCTGGTGGCCTTCCTGCTCTACGCGATCTTCGTCGCGGCGGCGGTGGGCAGCCTCGCGTCGCTGTTCGGCAGCTACCAGGAAGCGATCGGGGCCGCGCAGCGCGTGTTCGAGATTCTCGAAACCCGGCCGACCGTGCCCGAGCCGGAGAACCCGTCGCCGCTCGCCAGGCCGGTGCGCGGCGACGTGACGCTCGACCACGTGTTTTTCCGTTACGCCCCCGATCTCCCCGATGTGCTCCACGACGTGTCGCTGCACATCGCGCCGGGCGAGGTCGTGGCGCTCGTCGGGCCGTCGGGCGCCGGCAAGACGACCGTCGCCTCGCTGCTCCCGCGCT
The DNA here is from genome assembly GCA_036393095.1 of Gemmatimonadaceae bacterium. Lineage (GTDB taxonomy): Bacteria > Gemmatimonadota > Gemmatimonadetes > Gemmatimonadales > Gemmatimonadaceae > JAGWRI01. The sequence continues at coordinate 5,938 of DASVWS010000047.1, forward strand.
TCTGGGACGTGACCGGCGGCTCCATCCGCGTGGACGGCGTGGACGTGCGCGAGTTGAGCTTCGCCGACCTGCGCGGCGCCATCGGCATGGTGCCGCAGGAGCCGGCGCTGTTCAGCGGCACGGTGCGCGAGAACATCGCGTACGCGCGGCCGAGTGAGTCGGCGCATCCCGCTGCTGACGACGAGATCCGCGCCGCGGCGCGGGCCGCGCACGCGCTCGAATTCATCGAGCGGCTGCCGCAGGGGTTCGAGACGCTCGTCGGGGAGCGCGGGGTGAAGCTCTCGGGGGGACAGCGCCAGCGCATCGCGATCGCGCGCGTCTTCCTGAAGAACCCGGCCATCGTCGTGCTCGACGAGGCCACGTCGAGCCTCGACACCGAGAGCGAGCGCCTGGTGGAGGAGGCGATGGAGGACCTGCTCCGCAACCGTTCCACCCTCATCATCGCCCACCGGCTGAGCACGGTGCGCCGCGCCAACCGCGTGGTGGCGCTCGAGAAGGGGCGCGTGGTGGAGGCCGGGGCGCACGACGAGCTGCTCGCGCAGGGCGGACTCTTCGCGCGGCTCTACCGCACGCAGTTCGCGCCGGCGGCGGAGTAGCCGCAGCGGCGCCTCGACCGTTCGCGGCGCCCCGGGCCGGCGTGCGCCCTCAGTGCAGCGCGAGCGTCGCGTCGAGCGTCGCCGCGCGCCCCGGGTTCACGGTGACCTCGCGCTCGATCACGCTGTCCGCGCGCTCGTGCCACACGCGCACGCGGTACGTGCCCGCCGGCAGCCCGGAGATCGAGAACCGTCCGTAGCGGTTGGTCACGGCGAAGTACGGGTGGTCGAACACCGCCACGAACCCGCGGACGTACGGATGCCGGCTCAGCCGCACGCGCACGAGCCCCGGCTGCGCGGCGATCCTGGCGCTCGGCACCACCGCCCACCGGTCCACGGTGAGCATGCGGCTCAGCAGCTCGCCCTCCGACTCGCTGTAGAAGTGCGTGTGGTGCACCGTGGCGTCCCTGCTCTGCAGGTTGATCGTCGTGCCCTGCACCAGCGCGAGCATGCGCGGCACGAACTGGCAGCGGACGATTGCCAGCTCGGCGCGGCGATCGCGCGTGAGCGGGTGCCCCTGGCGCGCATCGCTCACCCACACCAGCGCGCCCTCGAGATCGCGCCCGGCGTGCAGCACCGAACGGTCGGGGATCCGCGTGCCGCACACGTCCGCCTCGTCGCCACTCAGGGTCGTGTCGTGCAGCGTGGGAACGCTGTCCAGCGTGATCACGCCGCGGATCGACCCGGGGTTGGAGACGTCCACGACCTGGTACGGCGTCTGCGGCGCGATCGCGCGCGCTACGCCCGACAGTGGATCGCTGCGGCGCGCGGCCGCCGAGTCCGCCACGGCTGCCGCGGCTGCCGCGGCCGCGGAGTCACTGTCCGCCGGCCGCGTGCGGTCGCCGCCGGCGCCGCGCGTGCACGACGCCACCAGCGCCACTGCAATGATTGAGAGAAGCCGGAACCGGGCCGTGCGGCCGCCTGCCCGCGTCGCGCGCCGGTGCGCCATCAGACGATCAACATCTCTCGCTGGATGACCGTCGGCGTGACCACCGCGCGGCCGGGAAGCAGGTGGACGTTCACCTCGCTGCGCACCCCGATCTCGTCTGGCACGTAGATCCCCGGCTCGATCGAGAAGCCGATGCCGTCGAGGAGCTGCCGGTCCTCGTGGGTTTCGAGATTGTCCATGTTGGGCCCTGACCCATGCAGCTCGCGCGGGTCCATGGAGTGCCCCGTGCGGTGCGTGAAGTACTGGCCGAATCCGCGCCCGGCGATGACGGCGCGCGCCGCGTCGTCCACCTCGGCGCCCAGCATCGGCTGCCCCGCGGCCTGGCGCTGCTGCACGAGTGCGATCGCCGCGTCGCGGGCGTCGCGCACCGCCGCCCAGATCTCCTGCGCGCGCTTCGACGGCGCCCCGACGCTTGCCATCCACGTCTGGTCGGCCCACACGCCGCCATTGGGCTCGTGCGCCCAGAGGTCGACGAGCAGCACGTCGCCCTCGCGAATCGGCTTCGAGGCGGCCGCGGTGGGCTCGTAGTGCGGATTCGCCGCGTTGGCCCCCACGGACGCATTCGGCCCGTGGTCCGTTTCGAGATTCGCCGCCCTGAACTGCTGCAGGATCCACTGCATCAGCTCGTACTCGGTCATCGGATTCGGCGTGCGGGCGCGCTGGCCGGCCAGCTTCATCCCGTCCTGCGCGATCCTGGCGATGATTTCCGCGGCCCGTTCGTGCGACGCCACGTTCCCGGCGGTCCACGCCGCGTAGAACCGCGTCACGAGCGGCGCCGACGACACGACGTCGGCGCCCGCCGCGCGTACCATCTCGAGCACGCCCGCTGGCACCCGGTCGAGGTAGGGCACCGCGTCTCCCGGCGAGTACTCCATGGCCACGCGCTTGCCCTTCACGAGGGCCTGCAGGTGCTCGTCGAGCGACCGCCACGACGAGTACACGACGCGCTTCCACTCTTTGGGCCAGTGGCCCCACGGTCCCTGTTCGATGGCGTGCGTGACCGCCACCGGCGTCCCTTCGCGGGGAAAGAACGCGAACACCCGGCGCGACACGAGCCCCGTGAGCCGCAGCATCCCGCCGGCGATCGGATTGGTGCCGTGGAAGTCGAACAGCAGCCAGCCGTCGAGCTTCTGCTCGGCGAGCGCCTGCTGGAGTTTCGGAAGATTGCCCGGATTGATCATGACCTCAGCGCCTCTGTAGCCGTCCGACTGTCCGACTCCCTACGCCACCGACCGCCAGTCCGCCCGCCACTCGCAGATCCCCTCTCCCCGGCCGTCACACCGGATGTGGTCCACCGACCCGATGCTGCCGATCAGCAGCCGCAGCAGCTCCCGCAGCGCGGATTCGTAATAGGCGCAGCCCATGCTGCCGGGCGCGGAGCCGAGCGTCACCGAGCGCGGCACTTCCAGCAGGATGTACCCGCCCACGCGGCGCGCGGATCCGTTCAGATAGCGCGCCGCCAGGCGCCGCGCCCGCCCCAGCGCCCAGGGACGGGTGATCAGCGAAGGCAGAAGGCGGAGCATCCGCCGCGTCACTGGCGACAGCGTCATGTAGGCCTCGCGCGCCAGGTAGCGGCCCGCGGCGCGGAACACCGCTTCGGCGTCGGGACGCCGCCCGATGAGCTTGGCCAGCGCCACCGCCTCCTCCTGCGTCGCGCGCTGGTGGCGCTTCACGGCCTCGCCGTACCGCTTGATCTGCGAATACACCGTGTCGCTGAGCCCGAGCCGCTTGTTGCGGAGCTCCTCGACGAATTCGGCGTCCAGATCGCCCGGCGTGTCCACGTCGCGGACCGCCTCGAGGAGACTCAGCGGAAGTAGGGGATCAACGGTAGAGAGCATGCACAGGGAGGAGGCAGCGTGCGAAGCTAACGGCGGCGGCGGCACGCAACAAGCCGGGAACATCGCGGCCCGTCGCGCGCTTAATGAATCTACGCGCTTGCCCGCCCGCCCGCGCCACTCGCAGATTGCGACGCGGCGCTGCGTGCGCCCGTCACCGCCACCGGTTGCCCGCATGTCCGATCTCGTTCGACTCTGCAGCGGCTTCGTCGTCGCCATCGCGATCGCGGCGCTGGCCCGGCGCACGCGGGCGCTCTCGGCCTCGGGAGCCGTGGCGGCCACGCTGGTCGGCACCGCCGCCGTCGCCGCCGGATGGGACTGGGGCGCCCTCCTCGTCGCCTTCTTCGTCGCGTCCACGCTGCTGTCGCGGCTGCGGCGCGAGCACAAGCAGGCTGCAGGCTCCGGCGTCATCGGCAAGGGCGACGAGCGCGACGCCGTTCAGGTGCTGGCCAACGGCGCCGTGTTCGCGCTCGCCGCGGTGGCGCACGTCGCGATGCCGGCGGCCGCGTGGCAGGCGGTGGGCGCGGGCGCACTGGCGGCGGCCACGGCCGACACCTGGGCCACGGAAATCGGAATGCTCGCCCCGCGCCCGCCGCGCTCCATCGTCACCTTCCGCAGCGTGCCCGCGGGCACCTCGGGGGGCGTCACGCTGCTCGGCTTCCTCGGCGGCATCCTCGGCGCGGCGTTCATCGAGCTCGCCGCCCTGCTGCTGGGGTGGCCGCAGTACGTCGTCGTCGCCGTGCTCGCCGGCGGGATCGCGGGTTCGATTGCGGACTCTGTGATCGGGGCCGTGCTGCAGCAGAAGCGGTGGTGCGACCAGTGCAACGCGCCCACGGAGCGGGCGGTGCACTCGTGCGGATCGGAGACGCGGCGAGTGGGCGGATTGTCCTGGATGGACAACGACGCCGTGAACGCGGCCTGCACCGTTGTCGGCGCGGCCGTCGCGTACCTGCTCGCGGCGCGGCCATGACCACCGTCGACGCGATCATCGTCGGCGGCGGACCGGCCGGTGCTTCCACCGCGCACGCGCTCGCGACCACGGGAGCGCGCGTGCTCGTGCTCGACCGCGCGCGCTTCCCCCGCGCCAAGCCGTGCGCCGAGTTCCTGAGTCCCGAAGCCTCTCGCAGCCTGGCGCGCATGGGCGCGCTCGACGCGGTCGAGGCGTCGGGCGCGGCGCGCCTGGCCGGAATGACCGTCCACGCGCCCAACGGCGCCCGCATTCGCGGACGCTACGTGGCCGCGCACGGATTCCGCGCCTTCCGCGATCGCGGACTCTCGGTGCGGCGCGAGGTGCTCGACGCCATTCTGCTCGACCGCGCCCGGGCGGCCGGCGCCGTCGTGGAAGAGGGCGTGCGCGTGGTGGATCTGGCGCGCGACGCGGCGGGGCGCGTGTGCGGCGTGATCACGCTCCACGGCGACGGTACGCGGCGGACGCGCGCGTCACGCCTCGTCGTCGGCGCCGACGGCCTCAATTCGATGACGGCGCGGCGGCTGGGCGTCGCCCGGCGCCTGCCCTGGCCCAGACGCGTCGCCCTCGTCGCCCACTTCTCGGGCGTGGCAGGGATCGGCGACGTCGGCGAGATGCACGTGGCGCGCGACGGGTACGTGGGGATCGCCGACGTCGGGCACGCGCTCACCACCGTTGCGGCGGTGTTCCCGGCGCGGACCGCCCGCGACATCGCGCGCGACCCGGCCGCGTTTCTGCACGCATGGCTCGCCCGCCAGCCGCAGCTCGCGCCGCGGTTCGCGAACGCCGGGCGCGTGGACGAGGTGCGAGCGGTGGGTCCCTTCGCCTCGCACGCGCGGCGCGCCTGGGCGCCCGGCGCCCTGCTCGTGGGCGACGCGGCCGACTTCTTCGACCCGTTCACCGGCGAGGGCATCTACGCGGCGCTTCGCGGCGGAGAACTGGCGGCGCAGTACGGGCGCGCCGCGCTCGACTCGACGTCGGCGATCGAAGCCGACGTCGCGCTCGCGGCGTACGATCGCGCGCGGCGCCATGAGTTCCGCGGCAAGTGGATCGTCGAGCGGGCCATCGGCGCCGTCATCGCCAACCCGCCGCTCATCAACCGCGCCGCGCGCGCCTGCGACGCGCACCCCGACCTCGCGGACCTGCTGGTCGGCGTCGCCGGCGACTTCGTGCCGCCCCGGCGCGTCCTGCGCCCCGGATTCCTGCTGCGCCTCTTCGCGAGCCCCCTTCCCGCCGCGTCCGCGGCCCCCCACCCATGACGATCGACTCCGATACCTTCCGCGCCGTGCTCGGACGCTTCGCCTCCGGCGTCACCATCCTCACGGCGCGCGACGCCGGCGGCCGCGACCACGGAATGACGGTGAGTGCGTTCTGCTCGGTGAGCCTCGCGCCGCCGCTCGTGCTCGCCTGCGTGGACCGCGCCGCGAAGATGTACGAGCTGCTGCCGGACCTGGAGCACGTGGGATTCAGCATTCTCGCCGCAGGACAGGAGGCGTTGTCGCGCCGCTTCGCGGAGCTGGAGTCCGACCGCTTCGAAGGACTCGGCTATGCCCGGGGCGAACGCGGCGTCGTGCTGTTCGAGGACGCGCTGGCGCACCTCGAGTGCCGCGTGCGCGACCGGCACCCCGCCGGCGACCACACGATCATCGTGTGCGAGGTGGAGCGCGCGAGCACGCGCCAGGACCGGCCCCTGCTCTACTATCGCGGCGGCTACGCGCAGCTGGAGCGCTGATGTCCATCGTCACCCCGGCCCGACGCCGGGGATTCGAGTATCTCGATGATCCGTCGGTACCGCCGGCGGTGCGCGAGCGCTCCCAGCGCGACGTGGCGCGCGCCAACACCCTGCTGGGCGGGGCGCGCGCGCTCGTGGGCGCGCTGCTGCCCGTACTCCCGGACCCGGGAACCGGCTGCACCCTGCTCGACGTCGGCACCGGACTCGCCGACCTTCCGGAGCGGGCGGTGCGCGCCGCCGCCCGCCGCGGCGTTGCCGTCAGCACGATCGGCTGCGATGCCGCGGCGTCGTTGCTGCACGCCGCTCGCGCGCGCCTGACGTACGCCGTGTGCGCCGACGCCCTTGCGCTTCCCTTCGCGACCGCCAGTGTTGACGTCGTGACCTGCTCGCAGTTGCTGCACCACTTCGCGCGCCCCGACGCGGTGCGGCTGGTGCGCGAGATGCGGCGGGTGGCGCGCCGCGCCGTGATCGTGAGCGACCTGCGACGGAGCTGGGTGGCGATGGCCGGGTTCTGGCTGGTGAGCGTTCCCCTGGGCTTTCACCCGATCACGCGCCACGACGGCGCGCTGTCGGTGCTGCGCGGTTTCACGGCGCGCGAGTTGGCGGAGATCGTCGCCGAAGGCACCGGAAGCGCGCCCCGCGTGGCGCGCCGCGCGGGCTTCCGGCTCACCGCCCTCTGGGAGGCCGCCCACGCATGACGCACGATCCGCGGCCCGATCCCTTCGACCTCGGCCCCATGCCGCCGGCAGCGCGGATGGTCACCGTCGACCGGCTGCACGTGGCGGCCGGCGTGGACACGATCTTCGCGCTCGCGCGCGACGTCGAGCGGTGGCCCGAGCTGCTCCCCCACTATCGCCGGGTCCGGTTCGTCAGCCGCACCACCGACGGCGGGGGCGTGGTGGAAATGGCCGCGGTGCGGCCGTTCGGATTCGTGCACTGGCCCACCTGGTGGGTGTCGGAGATGCAGGTCCACGCGGGCGGCGACGGACCGCCGTGGATTCGCTACCGGCACGTACGCGGCATCACCCGCTGCATGGAAGTGCTGTGGGCATTCCGGGAGGACGGCAGGGGCACGATGACCACAGTGCTGCACATGTGGAACGGACCGGCGTGGCCGGTGATTGGTGAGGTGGCGGCGCGCCGCGTCATCGGTCCGGTATTCGTGCACGGCATCGCGTCGCGCACGCTGTCCGGACTGGCGCGCGCCGCCGAACAATCGGCCGGGAGCCGCGCATGACCGAACGTCGTCGAGTGGTGATCACGGGCCTCGGACCGATCACGCCCATCGGCATCGCGCGCGACGGGCTGTGGGCCGGACTGCAGCGCGAACGGAGCGCCGTGCGCACGGTGACGCGCTTCGACCCCGGGATGTTCCGCAGCCGGAACGCCGCCGAGATCGACGATTTCGATCCCGGCGACTTCATCGAGCAGCGGCGCGCCCGGCGGCTCGACCGGTTCGGCCACTTCTCCGTCGCGTCGGCGCGGCTCGCCATGGACGACGCGCGCCTCGACCTCGCCGCCGAAGACCGCGAGCGGATCGGCGCGATGATGGGTTCGGCGCTGGGCGGCGTGGCCTTCGCCGAGGACCAGGTGCGCGTCGCGATGCGCGACGGGATCCGGGGCGTCGATCCGTCGCTCGCCCTCACCGTGTTCGGCGGCGCCGCGAGCTGCAACATCGCCATCGAGCTGGGCGTGCAGGGCCCGAACAGCACCAACGCCATGAGCTGCGCCTCGGGAACGATCGCCGTGGGCGAGGCGTTCCGGGCGATCCGCGACGGCTACGCCGACGTGATGTTCGCCGGGGCCGCCGAGGCGCCGCTGGCACCGCTCTGCTTCGGCGCGTTCGCCATCATCCGCGCCATGTCCACGCGCAACGACGAGCCGGCGCGCGCCTCGCGTCCATTCGATCGCGACCGCGACGGCTTCGTGATGGGAGAGGGCGCCTGCGTGCTCGTGCTCGAGGAGCGCTCGCGCGCCGTGGCGCGCGGGGCGCCGGTGTACGCCGAGGTCCTGGGATTCGGCTTCACGAACGACGCCCACCACATGACGGCGCCGCGCCCCGACGGTTCGCAGGCCGCCCGCTCGATGCGGCTGGCCCTCGACGACGCCGGCGTCGCCCCGGGCGAGGTCGCGTACGTGAACGCTCATGGCAGCTCCACGCCCCTCAACGACCCCACGGAGACGGCGGCGATCAAACGGGTGTTCGGCGATCATGCGGCGCGGCTGCAGGTGAGCAGCACCAAGGCCTACTACGGGCACGCGCTCGGCGCGTCGGGCGCCATCGAGGCCGCGATCTGCGCGCTCGCCCTCGAGCGCGACTGGCTGCCGCCCACGCTCAACCTCGACGCGCCCGACGCCGCGTGCGACCTGGACTACATTCCGAACCACGGGCGCGCCGAGCGCGCCGAGTGCGTGCTGAGCAATTCGTTCGGGTTCGGCGGGATCAACGCCGCGCTCGTGATGCGCCGCGCGTCATGAATGTCGGGCGTCCCGGGCGCCGCGCGTCCTGAGCGGCGGGGCGCGTTACTGGACGGTACGCGCCGCGGCGTTTAGCCTTGGAAGCACGCCGCGCGCTTCACGCGCTTCCATCCGCATTCCTGCATGCAAGATCTCACACGTCCCATCGTCGCCGAGTTCGTCGGCACCTTCGCCCTCGTCTTCGTGGGCGGCGCCACGATCATGAACGGGTACGTGGCCAGCGCGCCGGTGCCCCTCCTCGACATTGCGGCGGCGCACGGGCTCATCATGGCCCTGATGGTCACGGCGACGATGCGGATCTCCGGCCACCTCAATCCGGCCGTCACCGTCGGCATCGCCGTGGCGCGGCGCCTGAGTCCGAGCCACGCGGTCGTGTACGTCGTCTCGCAGTGTGCCGGCGCCGTGCTCGCCGCGCTCGCGCTCAAGGCGCTCTTTCCCCCCGCCGCGGCCCACGAGGCGCGGCTGGGCGGGCAGTGGGTCGCCGCCAACGTCGGCATGGGCCGCGCCATCGTGCTCGAAGCCATCGCCACCTTCTTCCTCGTGTTCGTGGCGTTCGGCACCCTCGTCGATTCGCGGGGGCCCAAGGTCGGCGGCTTCGCCATCGGGCTCACGGTCACCGCCGGCATCCTCGCGATCGGGCCGCTCACCGGCGCCTCGATGAATCCGGCGCGCTCGTTCGGCCCGGCGCTCGTGAGCGGCAACTTCGACGGCCATCTCATCTACTGGCTCGGACCCATCGCCGGCGGGATCGCCGCCGGACTGCTCTACGAGTGGGCGTTCCTGCAACGCGAACCGGCATCCTCGCCGCGCGGCCGACACGAATGACGACCCCCGAACCGCCCGCCTCGCTCCAGGCGCTCGAGCGCGAACGGGAGCGCGTGATCACGCTCCTGTCGCGCGAGTTCGCGAACGACAACCTCTCGCTCGACGAGCTCGAGACGCGGCTGGAGCTGGCGTACCGGGCGTCGTCGATGGCCGAGGTCCGCGCCCTGGCGTCCGACCTGCCCGGCGTGGATCAGGGTTCGGTTGGCGCCGCCGTGCGCCCCGCGCCGCCGCCGTCCGAGCTCGTGCAGTCGCGCCTCGTGTCGCTGCTCGGCAACCACGTGCGGCGCGGCGTCTGGGTTCCGCCGCAGCTGCTCACGCTGCTCGCCGTCATGTCGGACACGCACCTCGACCTGCGCGAGGCGCAGCTCTCGGCGGGCGTCACCGAGATTCGCGTGAAGGCGACGATGGCCGCCGTGCGCATCACCGTGCCGCCCAACGTGCACGTGCTGATCGACACCAACGGCTTTCTGGCGTCGATCAACGACCGGACGGACCGCGGACCGCAGCCGCCGCGCGGCGCACCGGTGGTACGGGTGACCGGGTGGGCGTTCATGTCCGAGGTGAAGATCCGGCGCCGGGCACTCGACGACTGAGCGCGGGCTGCGGCGCCGGCCCGCGGGCGTTCAGCGCAGCAGCAGCGCCAGCCAGCCGAGCCCGGCCAGCACCGCCGGAAAGAGCGTGAGCCCCACGGAGAACACGAGGCCGTGCCGGAAGAGCGCCGGTCCGAGTCCGTAGGTGTCGCGCTTGAGCCACCGCTGCACGAACGATTCCGCGACCCAGCCGGTCGAGTAGCAGACGTTCGCCAGCACGCCGTACGGGATGACGAGGAACCACGGGGCGGGACCGCCGTGGAAGGGGCCCGGCAGGAGGCGCAGGAGCTCGAAGACGCCGAGGGTGACGGCTCCGGCGCCGCCGACGACGAGGTTGTAGGTCAGGCGCTTCGATTCCCACCAGCGCAGCAGCCGGAGCGGCGTGCGCACGAGCGGCGGATCGGGAAAGAGGACGTGGACGAGGTCGGCCATGGCGCAATTCTACCGCGGCGCCCGCGTTCTTGTCAAGTACTTTTTGTTACAAAGGACGCTGTCCGGCTGTCCGACCCTCACGGCCCGACCGTCATGTACTTCCGGTCGTACTGCGCGATCGACCCCAGGATCAACCGCATCGCCTCCTCGCTCTTCCCCCACCCCACGATCTCCACCTTCTTCCCCTCCAGCTCCTTGTAGCTCACGAAGAACTGCGCCACTTCCCTGAGCAGGTGCTGCGGAAGATCGGCAATGTCGAAATACTCCGCCGAATAGGGATCGTTCGTCGGCACCGCCAGGACCTTGTCGTCGGGCTCGCCGCGGTCCAGCATGTGCAGCACGCCGATCGGCCGGGCGTCGATCATGCACCCCGGGAACGTCTCTTCCTTCAGCAGCACCAGCGCGTCCATCGGATCGCCGTCGTCGTGGAGCGTCCGCGGAATGAAGCCGTACTCGGCCGGATAGTGGACCGCCGAGTACAGGACGCGGTCCAGCTTGATCAATCCCGTCGCCTTGTCGAGCTCGTACTTGTTCCGGCTCCCCTGCGGGATCTCGATCACGACGGTGACCTCGTCCGGCGGGTGCGGTCCGGGCGCCAGGTCGCGCCAGAGATTCATCATCCGGGATAGTCCCCGCGCGCGATGGCCCGCGCCGCCTCGACGGCGAAGTACGTGATCACCACGTCGGCCCCGGCGCGCCGGATGCCGAGCAGCGAGTCCATCATCACGCGATCGCCGTCGATCCAGCCCCGTTCGGCCGCCGCCTTGATCATGCTGAACTCCCCGCTCACCTGATACGCCGCCAGCGGGTACCCCGTCGCGTCCTTCACGCGGCGGATGATGTCCAGGAAGGGGCCCGCCGGCTTGACCATCAGCATGTCGGCGCCCTCGGCGATGTCCAGCTCGACCTCGCGCAGCGCTTCGTCGCTGTTGGCCGAGTCCATCTGGTACGTGCGCCGGTCGCCGAACCTGGGCGCGGATTCGGCCGCGTCGCGGAAGGGCCCGTAGAACGGGCCCGCGAACTTGGCGGCGTAGCTCAGGATGGGGGTATTCGTGAACCCGGCGTCGTCCAGCGCCGTGCGGATCGCCCCCACGCGCCCGTCCATCATGTCGCTCGGCGCCACGATGTCGGCGCCCGCGCCGGCGTGCGACACCGCCTCGCGCGCCAGCAGCTCGAGCGTCGCGTCGTTGTCCACGTCGCCGTCGCGCAGCACGCCGCAATGCCCGTGGTCGGTGTACTCGCACATGCACACGTCGGTGATCACCACGAGGTCGGGCACCTCGCGCTTGAGCGCGCGCACGGCCTCCTGCACCGGGCCGGCGTCGTCCCACGCGCTGGTGCCGGTGGCATCCTTGTGCGCGGGAATGCCGAACAGCAGCACGCCCCCAACGCCCGCCTTCGCCGCCGCCGCGGCGTCCTTCACCAGCTCGTCCACCGACAGCTGCGAAACGCCCGGCATCGACTCCACCGGCACGCGCACCTTGCTGCCGGGACGCACGAACATCGGAAGCACGAGCTGCGACGCCGCGAGATGCGTTTCGCGCACCAGCCGGCGCAGCGACGCCGTCCGGCGGAGCCGACGGGGACGATAATCGGGGAAAATGGCCATTGGTCGCTCTGAGTGCGGGCGCCGCCGCCGGTCGCGGCCGGGCGCCGTCCTGCGTGGAATCTACTCGGGTTGCGGCGACGGCAGCCCCTCGGCGCGGCGCAGCCCTTCGAGGATCTCCGTTGCCCCCTCACCGCGGAGCTGGTTCGCCAGGCGCACGCCGCACAGCTCGGGGGCCTGCTCGTCCAGCGCGATCTCGCCGCGCACCACGCGCGCGCCCTCGATGTCGGCAATCAGCCCGTGCAGCACGTAGCCGCCGCCGCGCGGCATCACGAGCGCCCCGATGGGCACCTGGCAGCCGCCTTCCAGCGCTCCCAGGAATGCGCGCTCGGCGCGGACATCGGTCATCGTGCGCGCGTCGTTCAGCAGCGCCGCCGCCTGCTGCATGCGTGCGTCGCCGGCCCGGATCTGCACCGCAATGGCGCCCTGCCCCGGCGCCGGCAGCCACCCCGGCGCGTCCAGCGTGGCCGTGATCCGCTGCGAGATGCCCAGCCGGTGCAGCCCCGCGGCGGCGAGGATCGCGGCGTGCACCACGCCCGTGTCCACCTTCTTCACGCGCGTCGGCACGTTGCCCCGCAATTCCACGATGTCCAGGTCGCGGCGAAGCGCGGCGAGCTGCGCGCGGCGCCGCAGGCTCGACGTGCCCACGCGCGATCCGCGCGGCAGCTCGTCCAGCGTTTCGGCCGAGGCGACGTCGGCGATCACGAGCACGTCGCGCGGATCCTCGCGCTTGAGCACGGCGCCGAGGGCCAGTCCCTTCGGCGACTCCGTGGGCAGGTCCTTCAGCGAATGCACGCAGCAGTCCACCTTGCCGCGTCCGAGCGCGTGCTCGAGCTCCTTCGTGAACAGCCCCTTGGCCCCGATCGCGCTCAGCGGTTCGTCGAGCTTCTTGTCGCCCACCGTCTTGAACGTCACCAGCTCGGCGGTGTAGCCGTGCGACTCGAGCATGCGCTTCACCAGATTCGCCTGGTAAAGCGCCAGGTCGGAGGCGCGCGTGGCGATGCGAATCGGGCCTTGAGTGGTCATGGAATCCGTATGATCCGAGGTCCCGAAATCTAGCCGCCCTCAGCGCCGCGCGGCCACCGTCGCCTGGATCAGCCCGTCGATGGTGGACGGCGACGCCTCGGCGCGCACCTCGAGGCCCAGTTCCCGCACGACGGCCGAGGTGACCGGCCCGATGCTGACGATGCCGGCTCGCGCCGCCGCGTCGGCCCCCACCGCGTCGACGAACGCGCGCACGGTGGACCCCGCCGTGAAGGTGACGAGATCCACCTCGCCGCGCAGCAGCCGCTCGCGCAGCGCCGCCGCCCCCTCCGCGTCCGGCACCGAGCGATAGAGCGGCGTCACGTCCACCGACGCGCCCAGCGCGCGCAGTCCCGCCGGCAGCACCTCCCGTGCGCCGCGCGCCACGAGATACAGCACGCGGCTCCCTCTCACGTCATCGCGCGCGCCGAGCGCGTCCAGCAGCCCCTCGGCCACGAACCGCTGCGGCGTCACGGCGACGCCGATGCCCAGTGCCTCCAGGGCGCTCGCCGTCGCCGGCCCCACGGCCGCCACGCGCAGTCCGGACAGCGCGCTCGCATCCTGCCCCGCCTGGCGCAGCAACTGCCAGAAGAACGCGACGGCGTTCTGGCTGGTGAACACGAGCCACTGGTAGCGCGCGAGGTGCCGCAGCGCCTCGAGCACGGGCGCGGTGTCGAGCAGCTCCACGCGCGTGGCCGGCATCTCGATCACCTCGGCGCCGAGCGCCGCTAGCGGCTGGACGAGCGTGTCGGCCTTCTCCGCGGAGCGCGTCACCACCACGCGCGCCCCGGACAGGGGGTGCGCCGCCGGGTGCGAGCGGGATTGCGATTCGGGTTCGCGCATGCGGCTGCCGGACGGCGGGTCGTGGAGTGAAAGCGGCGGCGCTCGGAAGATAGTCCGTTCCCGTGCGAGAGCAGAACCCGCGCCGCGCTCCCCGACGGGCCGTCGCCCGCCCTCGCCCGAGCCTTGCCGACCGCCCATTCGATTGGCAGTATCTCTGGGCACGCCGCGCACCGGCGGCTCACCGCCGACGATCGCCTGATCCGCATGCCACGGTCCGGCGCGGGTCGACGCCCGCGCCGCTTCTCTCTTTCCGCTTCTTCCGATGAGCGATATCTCCGTCCTCCTCCAGGAAAACCGCAAGTTCCCTCCGCCGGCCTCGTTCAAGGCCACCGCGGTGGTCTCCGACCCGGGCGTCTACGACAGGGCCGCGGCCGACATTCCCGCCTACTGGGCCGAGCAGGCCAAGCGGCTCGAATGGATCGAGCCGTTCAAGACCGTGCTCGACTGGAAGCCGCCGCACGCCCAGTGGTTCGTGGGGGGCAAGCTCAACGCCTCGGTGAACTGCGTCGACCGGCACGTGCGCGGCCCCAATCGGAACAAGGCCGCGCTGATCTGGGAGGGCGAGCCGGGCGATCGCCGCACGTACACGTACTGGGACCTGTTCGTGAAGGTCAACAAGTTCGCCAACGCGCTCAAGGCGCTGGGCGTGCGGCGCGGCGACCGCGTGGCGATCTACCTGCCGATGATCCCCGAAGCAGTGATCGCGATGCTCGCCTGCGCGCGCATCGGCGCCGCGCATTCAGTCGTGTTCGGCGGATTCTCCCCGGAGTCCCTGCGCGACCGCATCAACGACGCGCAGTGCAAGGTGCTGATCACCGCCGACGGCGGCTACCGGCGCGGCTCGGTCGTTCCGTTGAAGCGGAACGCCGACCGGGCCCTCGAGGAAACGCCGTCCATCCAGCACGTGGTGGTGGTGCAGCGGCGCCCGGGCGCCGGCGGCGACGAGGCGTTCGCCGAGATGAAGGAGGGGCGCGACCACTGGTGGCACCGCTTGATGCGGCAGGCCGGCCAGTGGTGCGAGCCCGAAGCGATGGACGCCGAGGATGTGCTGTACATCCTCTACACGTCGGGCACGACGGGGAAGCCGAAGGGCATCGTCCACACCACCGGCGGCTACATGGTTGGGGCGGTGACGTCCACGGCGCAGGTGTTCGACCTCAAGGAGGAAGACGTCTTCTGGTGCACCGCGGACGTCGGCTGGGTAACCGGACACACGTATCTCACGTACGGCCCGCTGGCCAACGGCGCCACGTGCGTGATGTACGAGGGCGCGCCCGACTGGCCCGAGAAGGACCGCTTCTGGGAGATCTGCCAGAAATACGGCGTGACGATCCTCTACACCGCGCCCACCGCGATCCGCGCCTTCATGAAGTGGGGCGCGCAGCATCCCGCCAAGCACGACCTCTCGCAGCTCCGGCTGCTCGGGTCGGTGGGCGAGCCGATCAATCCCGAAGCGTGGATGTGGTATCACAAGGTGATCGGCGACGAGCGCTGCCCGATCGTCGACACCTGGTGGCAGACGGAGACCGGGTCGATCGTCATCTCGCCGCTGCCCGGGCTCACCTCGACGAAGCCCGGCAGCGCCACGCGTCCCCTGCCCGGCTACAAGGCCGCCCTGCTCGACTCCGCCGGCAAGGAGATGCCGGTGGGGGGCGGCCTGCTCGCGCTGACGTATCCGTGGCCGTCGATGCTCCGCACCATCTGGGGCGACGACCAGCGATACGTGGACACGTATTTCTCCAAGTGGCAGGGGCGTCCCGACCTCTACTTCCCGGGCGACGGCGTGAAGCTGGACGACGAGGGCTACTACGTCATCCTGGGCCGCGTCGACGACGTGCTGAACGTGGCCGGCCACCGCATCGGCACGATGGAAGTGGAATCGGCGCTGGTGGAGCACCCGGCGGTGGCCGAGGCCGCCGTCGTCGGCAAGACGCACGAGCTGAAGGGGCAGGCGCTCGCGGCGTTCGTCACCCTGCGCGAGGGGCACAAGCCGTCACCCGCGCTTCATGACGAGTTGCGCGAATTCGTGGGCGAGAAGATCGGTGCGATCGCCAAGCCGGACGACGTGCTCTTCTCCGCCGATCTTCCCAAGACGCGCTCGGGCAAGATCATGCGCCGCCTGCTCCGCGACATCGCCGAGGGCCGCGCCCTGGGCGACACGACGACGCTGGCCGATCCCGGCGTGGTGGCGAAGCTCAAGGAGCAGTACGAGTCGACGGACGGCTGAGCCGAACGCCGGAGCAGCAGTCGAAAGGGCGGGGCGATCGTTCGCGATCGCCCCGCCCTCTGCTGTCCGACTGTCTGGCTGTCCTGCTGTCCTCCTTTCCGACTGTCCCGCTGTCCGACCGTCAACTCGCCGCGCCCGCCTTCAACATCTCCGGCTTCACCGGCAGCGTGCGGAGCCGCACGCCCGTCGCGTCGTAGATCGCGCTGAGGAACGCCGGCGCGAACGCCGGCACGCCCGGCTCGCCCACCCCCGTGGGCGACTCGTGGTTCTCGACGAGGACCACCTCCACCTTCGGCATCTCGTTCATCCGGACCACCTTGTAGTCCGTGAAATTGCTCTGCTGCACCGCCCCGTTCTTCACGGTGATCTCGCCGTACAGCACCATGCTCAGGGCCCAGCCGATGGCGCTCTCCAGCTGCGCCACCACCGTGTCGGGGTTGACGAGCTGTCCGCAGTCGAACGCGCACACGACGCGGTGTACCTTCGGCTTGCCGGTCGCCGGCACCTCGAGCTCCACCACCTGCGCCACGAGCGTCCCGTCGTAGTCGTAGTACGCGAACCCGCGCCCGCGCCCCGCCGCCGGTTTGGTGCTCCACCCCGCCTTGTCGGCCGCCAGCCGGATCACGTGCTGCGCGCGCGGATTGCTCTTGAGCAGGTCGAGCCGGTACTGCACCGGGTCCCGGCCCGCCGCCCGCGCGCACTCGTCCATGAACGCTTCGTTGCAGTACCCGTCCTGCGAATTCGCCACCGAGCGCCAGAACCAGATCGGCACCGGGCTTTCGACGAACACCATGTCGAGCGTGTAGTTGGGAATCTCGTATTGCGGCGGCTCCGCGGCGTCGAAGTGGCGCCCGCCGCCCCGCGTCGGGAAGGCGTACGCTTCCAGCGAGGGGCCGACCACGCGGTCCTCCCAGCTCACGATGTTGCCGGCGGCGTCGAGCACGGCGCGCATCCGCTGGATACCGTCCACGCGATAGTACCCGTGCTGGATGTCCTCCTCGCGCGACCAGGTCACCTTCACCGGCCGCCCCGCCGCCTTCGAGAGCTGCACGGCCTCGATGGCGTAGTCCGTCTGCGACCGGCGGCCGAATCCGCCGCCGAGGAAGGTCATGTGCACGTGCACCGTGTCGGGCGGCACGTTGAGGAACCGGGCCACGCCGGTGCGGATGCTGTCCGGGGACTGCGATCCCGCCCACACGTCCACGCCGTCGGCGCGCACGTCGGCGGTGCAGTTCATCGGCTCCATCGGCGCGTGCACCAGCAGCGGGTACTCGTAGACCGCCTCGACCGTCTTCTCACCCGCTCCCGCGGTGCGCACGGCGCCCCGGCTCGCCGTGACGCCGGCGTGCGCGTCGTCGTTCACGCGGGCGTGGTAGTTCGCCCGCGCGGCGTCGGTGGAATACTGCGCGTTCGGCCCCGGATCCCAGTCGAGCACCAGCGCGTCGCGTCCCTTCAGCGCCGCCCACGTGTCGTCCGCCAGCACGGCGACGCGCGCCGGTAGCAGGCGGTCCACCGCGTCGAGCGTCACGACCTGCCGCACGCCGGTCACGGCGCGCGCCTTGGCGTCGTCCACGTGCCGGAGCGATCCGCCGAACACCGGACACCGCGCCACGCTCGCGTACAGCATGTTCGGCACCCGCACGTCGATGCCGAACTGCGTCGTGCCGTTCACCTTGTCCGGAATGTCGAGCCGGGGCGTGGACTTCCCCAGCAACCGGAAGGTGCTCGGGTCCTTGAGCGGCACGTCGCCCGCCGGCACCGGCTGCTTCGCGGCCAGCGCCGCCAGCTCGCCGTACGACGCCGTGCGCCTCGACGGCCCGTGGGTGACCACGCTCGCCAGCGTCGAGCACTCCGACGCCGGCACCCCCCACCGGGCCGCCGCCGCCGCGACGAGCATCGCGCGCGCCGTCGCCCCGGCGCGGCGCAGCGGCATGTAGGACGTGCGCGTGCTGGTGCTGCCCCCGGTCCCCGTGTTGTACGTGCCGTTGGTCGGCGCCCGTGCCACGCGCACGCGGCTCCAGTCGGCATCGAGCTCCTCGGCCACGATCATCGGCATCGCCGTCCACACGCCCTGCCCCATCTCCGACTTGGCCGACTGGATCGTGATCGTGCCGTCGGCGTCGATGCTGAGCCAGAGGTTGGGCGTCCAGCCGCCCGGGGTCGCATCGGGCGCGGCCGGCGTCAGGCGGGCCGCCAGCGCGTCGAGGGTGTTGAAGCCGAGCATGAACGCGGCGCCGGTGCCGGCGGACGCGGCGACGAACTGCCGGCGCGTGATGGTCTTCTTGCTCATTTGGCCTCCCCATTCCCGGCCGCCCGATGGATGGCGCGGCGGATGCGCAGGTACGTGGCGCAGCGGCAGATGTTGTCGCTCATCCCGTTGTCGATGTCGGCATCGCTCGGGTGCGGCGTCGACGCCAGCAGCGCCGCCGCGGCCATGAGCTGCCCCGACTGGCAGTAGCCGCACTGCGGCACCTGTTCGTCGATCCACGCCTGCTGCAGGCGGCGGCCGATCTCGGTGCCGGCCAGCGCTTCGATGGTCGTGATGTCGTGGCCCGCGGCGTCGGCGATCGACCACTGGCACGACCGCGCGAAGTCGCCGTCCACGTGGACGCTGCACGCGGCGCAGGCGCCCACGCCGCATCCGAATTTCGTGCCGGTCAGCTGCAGCTTGTCGCGCAACACCCAGAGCAGCGGGGAGTCGGCGTCGGCCGTGACGGTGCGTCTGGTGCCGTTCACGGTGAGGATGAAGGAAGGCATGGCATGCGCTCCAGTGACGGCGCCGGACGCCCGGCGCCGCGAACGGGGATCCCACACGGGCGCCGCCGGAGCCGGCGCCGGAGGTGCTACTCCCCTACTACAGTGCGCGCCTGCGCCCGATAGTCAAGCAACGCGAGCGCAAAGAGCACGGCCACGATGGTCGCCGAGCCGACGCACCAGCGGCAGATGGCGTGGATGCGGAAGAGCTCCACGTAGGTGAGCCACCCGCTGAACAGCACGCCCCACCCGGTGAGGCCCACGAGGGCGAGCGACAGGCGCGGATCGCCCCCGAACCGCTCGCTCACCGCCGCCATCGCCACCCCGAACACCAGCACGTAATAGCCCACGCCCCACACCGCCACGTGGATGCCCAGGAGCCGCGACCAGCGGCTGGTCTGCACCAGCTCGCAGCTTCCGCTCCCGCAGGCGAGCGAGCCGATGATGCCCAGGTCGTGCAGGGACAGGTAGGCGGCCAGCAGCACGCCGCAAAGGGCGAGCAGTGCCAGCACCATGCGCGTCGTCATTTCCTGGCCGCGGCCTTCGTGGCGGCGATCGCCGCTTCTACGTTCGCCTTGAACTGGTCGTACGTCTCGTAGCCGCCGATCACCTTGTTCCCGAACACGAAGGTGGGCGTCTGATCGAGATGGCGGCTCTCGGCCAGCGTCTCATTGGCCTGGATCTGGGCCTGGTACTTCTTGTCCTTCACGCACTGGGTGTACGTGTCCATGTTCAGCCCGATCCCCTGGGCGATGCCGGCCAGCACGTTGTCGGGGTTGTCGGTGGCCTCGGAGTTCCACCGGTCCTGGTTCTGGTAGATGGCGTCGTGCATCGGCCAAAACTTGCCCTGGTCGCCCGCGCACCACGCCGCCCGATGCGCATTCCACGTGTTCCGGTGAATCGACAGCGGAAAGTCGATGTAGCGAATGCTCACGACACCGGAGTCGATGAGGTGCGTCCGGATGTCGGGTTCGGTGAGGGTGGCGAACTGCCCGCACGCCGGACACTCGAAATCGGCGAATTCGACGACCTCGAGCTGGGCGCTGTCGCTTCCCTCGAGATGCCCCTGGGCGGTGAGCTTGGGGAGCGAGCTGTCCCACTGCGAGACCGCGCCCTTCGGCCGGGCCGAGAGATACGACAGTGCGCCGATCCCCACGACGGCGATGGCCCCGATCAGGAGGTAGAAGCCGCGCATCGCCGGGTTCTTGCCCGGCTTGCGTCCGTTCGATGGTTTCTTAGCCATTTCTTGTCGTCGCTCCCGGCCTGGCGCGCTGCGGTGGAAATCCCGCCGGCGCGGCGGGGTTTTCAAAGCTAGATCGCGCCCGCCGCGCCACGCAAGCAAGGCGCGGTGTGTTGCGCCGCCCCACGCGGGCCAACGCGCCGCCGAACCCGCTCGTAGTCACGGGTGGAGGGGAATGTCTGCAGCAACGCGTTCCACTCGTTAGATTACGTGTGTTCCACTACTTCCACCCTCTACTTGGTGAAATGGCAAAGAGCAAGCATAGACGCAGTGGGCCGGCCGCTTCCGCGATGCCGAGCCCCTTTGAGGAAGCTCGCGACGAACTGTTCCAGCACATCATTCGCTGTGATGTCATCGGCTCCGCTCCGGAGCATCAGGACGAATGGTTCGACGATACGATGAAGTACATGGCCGACCGGTATCCGGAACTGGCCGAACGCGATTTCGAAGAACTCAAGAAGCTGGGAACGCGCTTCGCGCAGCCGCCGAAGACGAACGCGGCTGCCGAAGAAGCAGGAGCGGCGAGCGCGGCCTGAGGGCCGCCGTCAGCGCCAGACGCTGCTGGTCCGTCGGAACACGACGCCGACCCGCACGCCGCCGCCGAACCCCAGCTGGTAGGCCATGCGAACGCCGTGGCTCACCGGCCCTTCGAAATCCAGTGCGCCCGTGAGATACGGGCGCACTCTGTCGCCCGCTTCATAGCGAACGCTCACGCCGCCGGCCAGCGAGAGCCCCCACCGCTGCTGCCCGAACGGGTCCAGCAGCAGGCGCATCAGGGCGTCCGCCCGCGCCGTGCCCTCGAGCGCCCCGCCGCGCCGGAGCGCGCCGCCGGCCACATCCAGCTCCACACGCTGGTAGTACCCGGCGCCGAGGTTCACGCCGGCCCCGAGCTGCGCCGTGTACGGCGCCGCGCCGAGCAGGTCCACGCGGACTTCCGGACGAGGCGCGATGTACTGCGTCCGCGCCCGCGCGGCCGTGCCCGCGAGCGCCAGGAGCAGGCCTCCACCCCACCGGATCAGCGCGCGCGGGCGTGCCATAGCGCCAACGTGTAGTCCGCCACGGCCCAGCACGACGCGACGAACACCACCGCGAGCAGTGCCGGGACCCACGCCGGGCGCGCCACGACCGCGATGAAGGTGGCGAGCTGCAGCACGGTCACGAGCTTGCCCGAACGGCGCGCCCGGAACTCCACCGGCCGGAGCCAGGGGATGATCCGGGCCACGAGGAATCCCACCGCGGTCATCAGGTCGCGGAACAGGATCACGAAGTAGCCCACCGTTCCGATGCGCCCCGTGAACAGGAACGTGGACACGACCGTGAGCACGAATACGCGATCGGCGATCGGATCGAGGAGCGCGCCCCAGCGGCTGGTCACGCGCGCGCGGCGCGCGATGTACCCGTCCAGGAAGTCCGTCGCTGCGGCGAGCCCGATGAGCGTGACCCGGCTGGCCATCGCGTCGCTGGCCACGAATGCGCCGGCCATGAGCAGCCGCGAGAACGAGATCCAGTTGGGGACCTGGCGGATTCCCCGGCGCGCGTGCATGGCCGGAAGCTAAGGATCGCCGGCGATGCTTGCCACCGTTCTGCGGCCGTCCTAGCTTGCCACCTCCGCCCAGGATGCCGAGGTCCGGATGCCGGAAGTCATCGAGCTGTTGCGCGGCGTGGCCATCTTCGAGGATCTCGACGACGCCGAGCTCCGGTCGATTGCCGAGATCTGCCGGGAGGAGCGGTTCGCGTCGGGACAGTACGTCTTTCGCGAAGGCGAGCCGGGGAACCGCCTGTACCTCATCACCGACGGCGAGGTGCGGATCAGCCGCGACGTGCCGGGCAGCGGCGAGGAAGCGCTGGCCGTGCTCAAGCGGGGCGCGATGTTCGGCGAGATGTCGGTGTTCGACCGCACCGAGCGGTCCACGCACGCGATCGCGAACGGGGGCGCCACGGCGCTCACCATCAGCCGCCCCGACTTCGAGATGCTGCTCGACTTCGACCGCGACCTCGCGCTGAAGGTGCTGTGGGCGGTGGTGCACATGCTCTCCCGGCGGCTCCGCCAGACCAACGACTCGCTCCGGTCGTTCCTGGCGATGTCGATGTTCTGACGGCGGGGCCCCGCGTGGCCGCGACGTTCACCCATCTGACCGCCGACCTCGCCGGCGTGCGCGACGAACAGCTGCGCGACCTCACGCTCATTACGGGATTGCTGATCGCCGCGACGGCGGCCGCCGGCCTCGTCACGCTGGGTCCGCCGGCGCT
>DASVWS010000048.1:0-8486 GCA_036393095.1 Gemmatimonadaceae bacterium
CGCGGTCCTCGAACTCGTCGAACCGGCGGTGGGCGACGACGAACACCTCCTGCGTCCGGTCCTCGGCCTCCGCTTCGTCCACGCCGAGGCGGCGCAGGTTGCGCCACACGAAGTCGACCTGGCGCTCGTAGAGCTGCCGGAAGGCGCGCGCCCGTGCATCGGCTCGCGACTTGGCGGTCGCGACCTCGAGGGGCTCGAGGGTCGGCCGCGAGGTCGCGGCGGCCGGCGCGTGGGGGGCGACGAGGACGCCTTGCGTCACACCCTCCGGATGGCCGCGGAGCAGCGTGTCCGTCATCGGATGTCCCATGACAGGGCCAGCTCGATGCGGCCGTCCACGAGCGGCACGCTTTCGGTGCCACCGCTCAGGTCCTTGAACTGCTCGGGGAGCACCTGGATGCCGGCGACCAGGCGGAGCACCGCGGAGAGGCGGCTGGCGAGCTCACCGCGAAGGTCGATGCTCGGGCCGAGGTCCCAGTAGGGAAGGGTCGTCGTTGACCCCGACTCGATGCTCGTCATCCCGACGTCGGTACCCCCGCACAGATCGAGCTGCATGCCCCTCCGACGAGTGTACAACCCCGGCAGCCGCAGGCACGCGTCCATGCGGGCGGCCCCCCACATCGAGGACTTCACATCCGACGGCGGGAGCGAGGTGAGCGAGCCGCCGAACGCCAGGGAGGGCCGGAGGAAGATGCCGCTTCCGGCCTCGATGACGGCGAAGATGCTCGGCCCGGCGAGCGCCCCGCCGCCCGTGCCGGTCATCAGGAAGGTGCCGGCGCCGAGCTCGAAGGTGCGGCCAGTCCCCGCGTCGTGATGCAGGTACCAGTCGTGCTCGGGCGTCTTCGGTTCGGGCTGCGCCGGTGCGGGCCAGCCGGCCACCGCCGTCGTGGATGGAGCGACCGCGGTGGGTGGGGGCGCTGCGGCCCCATCGGCGGGCGAGGACGACGCGGACGGCGGCGGAGCCAGAGCCTCCGCCGCCTGAAGGCGCGAATCGAGCACCAGGCCCGCCCACACGCCCACGGCCTTCGCCAGGCCCGCGCAGTCGGCGCCCTCGCCGTCGAGCGAGCGGTCGGCCACCGAGACGCCATCACCGTCGTCGATCTCTCCCGTGGCCTTCAGGTGCTTCTGTGCGTCGCGCTCGACCCGCATCGTCACCTGCCAGCCGGCGCCGGGGGCGCGGGAGCTCGACAGCGCGTCGTGAAGCAGCTTCTCCGCCCGGTCCGCGTCACGGCAGGGCGAGGGGCTCTCGAACACGATGCGCGGAGGCTCGGCGTCCACCTGCAGATCCCTTCAGACCATGGCCGGAGCCCGTCGTTTCCGTCACCGGCCGCAGAGAATCGTGCCCTTTTCCGGCACTTATGCAAGTGGCAGCGTCCGCTTACGGTCGCGAGAGCCGCTCGACCTCGCGCTCGATCGCGGGCCGCTGCGGGTCGTCCTTCGGGCCGAGGGCGAGCCAGTGGCGCCATGCATCCGCCGCCTGCGCGCGCTTCTCGGGGGTGTCCAGACCGCTGCGACCGAGCGCCATCGCCAGGTTGCGCCAGACGTGCGCCGGTTCGTCCGGATTGGCCGCGACGAGCTCCGAGAGCATGTCGGCGGCCATCGCCACGTACTTGCGGCGTGCCGGATCCGCGCCGGCGACGAGCACCAGGTGCGCCGCGCGCGCGTTGCGCACTTCCCAGTAGTCGCTCCAGACGATCGCCTCCCACGACCCGGGTGGGCGCGGCAGCGCGTCGAAGTCGATGCGCGGCAGCGCTTCTGCGCTCTCGGCGACCCACGCGTCGAGGTTCACCGGCGCGGTGCCCGGGTGAACGAGCTCGCAGAAGCCGAAGGGCCAGCGGCCGTAGCTTCCGTCGGCACTGACGTCGCCCGGCTTCACGCCGCCGCAGAGCAGCACGGGCGGGCGATCCGGTCCCACGTTCGCGTCGAGCAGCTGCTTCATGAAGAACCCGTCGGGCGCGCCCGGCATGTATCGGGCGCCGGGAATCGTCACGTCCGGATGCGCCGCGCGCACGCGCTCTACCTCCCACGGAAAACCGAGCAGCTCGAGATCGATGACGCGCACGTCGGACCGCATGCCCGAGGCGACCTGCGCGTAGCGTACCGAGTTGGTGATGAGATCACCCTTGGTGAAGAGGACGGCCTTCGGCGGCGCCGCGCGGAGGATCTCGGTGCCGTAGCTCGCGACCAGGCGATCGCGGTGGTGATCCATCGACGTGAACCGAGCGACGACGAGCACGAGGGCCAGAGCGGAGGCGACGGCCGGAGCGATCCATCGCGGCACGCGGACGCGCCGTTCGAGCAGCGCGACGCCGGCGCCGCACCACGCGAAGAAGACGACGTCCGGCTGCTGCCAGAAGCGCGCGACGATCCCGCGGTGAAGCGGGTCGGTCACCGGCAGATTCCCGAGAAGCGCCATCACGCCGACAGCGAGCACGGGCGGTACGAGGAGCACGCGTCCCAGACCCGCCCACGGCTTCCTCGCGCGCCAGCACGCGACGCATCCGGCGACGGCGAGCGCGAGACCCGGAAGACCCCACCATCCCATCGACTGACCGAGGTCCTCGGCAAAGGCGCCGACCGTCGCCACGGGATCGCCGGGAGCCGCGATGCCGCTCGCGGCGAGCTGGAACGTGCCGTACTCGCGGCGGAGCACGTGCGTCCAGAAGCCGTGCCACGTGTCGGCGGCGCCCCAGGACACCGCGGCATGACGCGAATCGGCCAGCGGCAGCGCGAGGTACGGAAGCAGCCCGGCGGCGAACGCGAGCACGAGCAGCGCTGCCGTCTTCGGGCGCAGCAGGTCGGCGCGTCCGGTCCATGCCGCCCACGCGACGAGCGGCAGACCGGTGAAGAGGATCGTGTGGTGGTTGGACAGCCCGAGCCCGAGCACGAACGCGCCCGCGAGAGCGTGACGCCGGTCGCGCGTCTGCGCGTAGAGCACGGCCAGGAGCAGCAGCGTGCAGACCACCAGATTGTTCAGCGCGAAGACCTCGGCGCAGATCGCGTATCGCCACACGCCCGGCGCCGACGCGAAGAGCGCGGCGGCGGCGATCGCGCCCGCCCTCGATCCCGTCGCGCGCTGCACCGCCGCGTAGAGCACGCCCGCCGCTGCCGCGTCGCATGCCGCCGAGAGAAGATTCAGGCGCCACGCGATCGTGCCGTGCGGGAGGTGCACGAAGACGCGCCCGAGCAGCGCGTAGAGCGGATACCCGGGCGGGTGGATGACCCCACCGCTCGTGATCGCGGCGATCAGCTCTCCGCTGTCGCCGCCCGGCACGTCGGGGTAGAGCGTGAGCGCGTAGAGCGCGAGAACGAGGATGCCCGCGAGGAGGACCTCACGCCGCGGGGACATCGGGCTGGTCCGCGAATCGTACGGCGATGCGCTGCGCCAGGCCGGCCGAGAGCGTCAGCGCGCACGCGAGCGCGCGCAGCCCCTCGGCGAAGACGACCCACCCGGTGCTCGTGATGTCGAGCGCGTCGACGACGCCGCTCGTCGCGTCGTACACGAGCCACGCGAGGCCACTCGCCGTGAGCATCGCCCACGGCCAGAGCAGGACGCCGCCGCGGAGCGCGAGCGCCGTCAGCAGCAGGGGCGCCACGAGCGCCAGACAGATCGCGTCGCCCACGTCCGAGGCGATCGAGATGATCGCATCCAGGTGCCCCGACGCGAGATCGCGCACGTCGTGCACCAGGGGCCATGCGGTGATGGCGAGCGCCGCCGCGATGGTTCCCGCGAACACGACGCGACGCCGCACGCGCGCATCGTCGTCCTCGCTGTCCTCCAGGCCCGCGAAGCTCCAGGCCCGCGCGAGCATCCAGGTGCCGACCACGGACGCGACGTTCGCCGCCACGACGAGCGCCCCCTGGGCCGCGCCCATCTCGTGCACCGACATGCGCGAGGCGACGGGCGCCGCGCCGACGGCGTCGTTCACGATGAGGAGCAGGTAGCAGAGACCGGTCGTCGACCACGCGCGGCTGAGGTAGTCGCCCCGCTCGAAGACGAGCACCGCGATGAAGCACCCGACGAGGGCGATGACCTTGCCCGCCTCGTTGCCGATGGCCAGGGTCGTCGGGCGCGCCGAGTCACCCACGACGCCGGCGACGAGAACGAGCGCGACGGTGAAGAGCACGGGCACGGCGAGGAGCAGTCGCTGCTTCACAGCCCGAGCTCCCGCGCGATCTGTTGCAGCACGATCTCGCACTGCGAGCGGCCGACGAACGTGCGCAGCATCGGCCTGAGAGCCGCCTGCAGTGCGGGCACGTCCTCGAGCGTGAGCGTCTCGGGGCCGCGGCCGAGCGCCTTGATCGAGAAGGTCTTGACCGCGACGCGGCCGGTGTGAGGACCCAGGTAGAGGGCCAGGCGCGCGGCGATGCGATCCGCGATCGCGTTGCCCGTGGCAGTGCCCTCGGTCATCGGTTCCGCGGGAACAGTACCACCCCGGTGCACGGAGTTTCGACCTGCACTCCAGGTCTGCCGCAAACGGACACTCCGGCTGTGATCGACGAAAAACACGCATTGCAGCCCGTCCGTTCGTCACGGTAGAAGCGCGCGCGCGGGTGGGGGAGAGCGTGATCGCGATCGCGTCCCGGCCCGTGCGGTGGTGGCGGCGAAAGAGGAGGACGATGATGCAGTACCGAGCTTTGGCATTCCTGTCGGCGGCCCTCGTGGCGGGCGGCTTCGCTTGCGGCTCCGGCAGCAACGGCAACAACTCGTCGCCGTCGACGACCGACGGCGGTGAGGAAGGGTCGATGATGATGCAGGAGACCGGCGCGCCCGAGACGGGTGGCGGCGAGGCGTCGATGGACGCCGAGGCCCCTTATCCTGCCGTCACGCCGACGGACGTCCCGCAAGTTGCCGACGCAGGCGGCCCGGTCATGTCCGCGCCGAAGGTCGTGCCGATCTTCTACGCGAACGACGACAGCGCGACGATCACCACGCTCAAGGACTTCCTGTCGAAGCTCCCGGCCTCCAAGTGGTGGGCCGGATGGATCCCCGAGTACGGCGTGGGTGCGCTCACCGTCGCGGATCCGATCGTGATCACGGATACGCTGCCGCCCTACTGGGACGACTCGCAGATCCAGGCGGACCTCGCGGCGCGTCTGACGAGCGGAAGCAGCGGGTTCCCGGCTCCGGACGCCAACACGATCTACGCGTACTTCTTCCCCGCGGGAGTGACGATCACGACGAACGGCACGCCCGACCCGACCGACGGAGGCGCGTTCGACGGAGGCGGCGGCGCGGGCGACAGCTGCGTCGGGTACTACGGTTATCACGACAACATCACGCTCAACGCGCCCGCGGACGGCGGTGCGGGCGGAATGGACGTGTCCTACGCGGTCATGCCGCGATGCCCGGCCGCGGGAGGCATGTCGGTGGTCGACATCGTCACCTCGACGGCGAGCCACGAGTTCGCCGAGGCTGCGACCGATCCGTTCCCGAGCACCAACCCCGCCTTCTCGACGGTCGACCGCCCGCACTTCTACTGGTCGCGCGCACTCGGCGGCGGCGAGGTCGGCGACATGTGCGCGCAAAACGGCACCGCGTTCACGACGTGGCCGGACCTGCCGTACCTCGTGCAGCGCATCTGGTCGAACAAGGCGGCCAAGGCGGGAACCGATCCGTGCATCCCGGTCCCGCAGGGCAGCGTGTACTTCCAGTCGTACCCGAAGATGCCGGACATGGTGACCGTCAACTCGCGCGGCGGCATGATCACGGCGCTGGGCGCCGAGATCGCCGTCGGACAGAGCAAAACGATCGAGATCGATCTCGCGAGCTCGGGCCCGACCTCGGGGGCATGGCAGGTGCGGCCGCTCGACGCCGCCGAGTTCTTCGGAACGACGACCTATCTCAACTTCGCCTTCCAGGAGTGCAACGGTGCCGCGATCTGCACGGGCCAGAACGGGTCGAAGCTTCACCTCACGGTGACGCTCATGTCGGCGCCGCGGCGCGGCTACGACGAGTTCCTGCTGGAGTCGAGATATCAGGCGGACGGCGGTGGGCCGATGGCCGGCGAGTACACGTTCTGGGCGGGGCTCGTCGCAGCTCCGCCGAGCGATGCGGGCACGGGCCCGATGGACAGTGGAGGAGGCGGATGATGCAGTACCGAGCTTTGGCATTCCTGGGGGCCGCCCTCGTGGCGGGCGGCTTCGCGTGTGGCTCCAGCAGCAACGGCAACAACTCGTCCCCGTCGACGACCGACGGCGGCGAGGACGCGTCGATGATGCTGGACACGGGAGTCACGCCGGAAACGGGCGGCGGCGAGACGTCGATGGACGCCGAGGCGCCGTACCCGGCGCTGGTTCCGACCGACGTGCCGCAGGTCGCCGACGCGGGCGGGCCGGTCATGGCGGCACCGAAGATCGTGCCCATCTTCTACGCGGCCGACGACGCGGCGACCGTCACGTCGCTCAAGGATTTCCTCTCGAAGCTCCCCGCGTCGCACTGGTGGGCGGGCTGGACGAAGGAGTACGGCGTCGGCGCGCTGACCATCGCCGACCCCATCGTGCTGACCGACACGCTCCCGGCCTACTGGGACGACATCCAGATCCAGGGGGATCTGACGGCGCGTCTGACGAACGCCAGCAGCGGGTTCCCGGCGCCGGACGCGAACACGATCTACACGTACTTCTTCCCGCCGGGCGTCACCATCACGACGAACGAAACCCCCGACCCGACCGACGGCGGCGCGTTCGACGCGGGCAGCGGCTTCGGCGACAGCTGCACCGGCTTCGGTGGGTACCACGACAACATCACGCTCAACGCGGCACCCGACGGCGGGGCCGGCGGCATGGACGTCGCGTACGCGGTCGTCCCCCGCTGCGCGAGCTTCGGACCGCTCATGGGCATCGACGCCATCACGGGTCCGGCGAGCCACGAGCTCGCCGAGGCGGCGACCGATCCGTTCCCGAGCACCAACCCCGCCTTCTCGACGGTGGACACGCCGCACACGTACTGGTCGCGCGCGCTCGGTGGCGGCGAGGTCGGCGACATGTGCGCCCAGGACGACGGCTCCTTCACCAAGTGGCCCGACCTGAGCTACGTCGTTCAGCGCATCTGGTCGAACGCTGCGGTCAAGGCGGGGACCGATCCCTGCTTGCCCGTCCCGACGGGCAGCGTGTACTTCCAGTCGTATCCGAAGATGACGGACATGGTGACCGTCAGCTCGCGCGGCGGCACGTACACGGCGCTGGGCGCCGAGATCGCCGTGGGTCAGAGCAAGACGATCGAGATCGATCTCGCCAGCACCGGTCCCACCTCGGGCCCGTGGCAGGTGCGGCCCATCTCGGGCAGCAGCACGACCTCGAACCTCACCTTCGCGTTCCAGGAGTGCAACGGCGCTTCGGTGTGCACGGGGCAGAACGGCAGCAAGCTGCACCTGACCATCACATGCACTGCGGCCGGGCGGCGCAACAGCGAATCGGTCCTCATCGAGTCGCGCTACCTGGCGGATGGCGGTGGACCGATGGCCGGTCAGTACCAGCTCTGGGCAGCGGTCATCGTGCAGCCACCGTCGGACGGTGGCACCGGCCCGCAGGACAGCGGCGGCGGGGGCTGAACCCGCCGGCGGAGGCGGTGACCTCGCTCGCTCTCGGGCGGGGTCACTTGCCTTCGATGTCGTCCTGAACGGCCTTCACGAAGGGGTCGGCTGGCGGAGGGGTCGCCGAGGGGATGACCGGCACGAGCGAGGCCGCGCTGTCCTCCGGGGCAGCCGCGGTGTCTGCCGGCGCTGCTGCGGTCGCAGGGGCTGCCGCTGCGGCCGTCGTAGCCGGGGGCGCCGTCGCTGCCTCCGTCGCGGTCGAAGCCGCTGGTGCGGCCCCCTTCGCCTTGAGCCGCCCGTGCGCGATGGGCCGGGCATGGGGCAGGTCCGACGCCGAAACGACCGGCACGAGCGACACCGCCTGCCCCTGCTGCGGGGCCGCGGGCTGCGCTGCGGCGGTCGGCAGCTGCGGCGTGACGGGCGATTCCAGGGCCGGCGTGGCGGGAGCTGCGTTCCCCAGCACCGGCGCGTCACCTCCGGCGGCGGCCGCCGAACGATGCGCCGCGGCATACCGCGACCCGACGACCACGGCGCCCACGAAGGCCAACCCGACGGTCGCCCCGACGAGCGCACCCTTCCACCGCGAGCCTCCCGAGGGCGGTGACGGCCTGGGGTCGAGGATGGCAGGGGGAGGGGGGGCTGATGGGGGGGACCTGCGGACGGCCATGGAATGGGCTGCGCTCGGAGTCTTGTCACATGTCTACGCCCAGGCAAGCCAAACTCCCCCCGATTTCCGCGGCTGATCCGTGACGCCGTAATCTGGCAGCCCCTATGCGACATGGGGTGCGTCGTTCGGCGCCCCTGGAATCCCCAGCCAGCCCTCGGATAGTCTCGTTCTCTGACATGGAGGAGCTTGCTCCGCCCCCCGATTACGACGCCCTGCTGGGGCGGACGGTCGCGGGCAAGTTCCGCATCGAGGCCATGGTCGGCCGGGGTTCGATGGGCTGCGTTTAC
>DASVWS010000049.1:0-2765 GCA_036393095.1 Gemmatimonadaceae bacterium
ACGCAAGCACACGTGTCGCCAGGTACTCCTCGGTCTCCGAGGGGTGGCACGCCGCCTTGATGGTGAGCGTCTCGTAGACGCCGCGATCGACGTTGCTGAGGGCCACGTCGAAGGTGTACATGGTGGACGTAAGGGCCATGACGGGAAGCTAAACGGACGGAGCCGGAATCGGCGCCCATGCGCGACCGTTTCGAGAGGGCGCGACACCTCGCATCTGGCGCGGCGGCCGTGCCGGCCATATCGTGATCATTATGCTTCCATCGACCCATCGGTTGCTGCCATGCGTTGCCGCACTCGTGGCCGGCTGCGCTTCCAGCGGCGGGCAGCAGGTGTACGTCGCGCCCACCGCGGAAACCGTCTACTCCGGGTATGAGGAAATGCAGACCCAGCCCGGCCAGGTGATGTACGTCGAGAACCGGTCATCGGTGCCCATCCACATCTACAGCGTCACGCTGCGCAGCTGCGAGAACATCAAGCAGCGGTGCGAGGTTCGCCCCGTCAACATCCGCGTCGGGCCGAACGGGCACGAGGTCATTCTCCGGATCGAGCCCGAGGACCCGCAGAAGGCGTTCAACTTCAGCGCGAGCTACGCGTGGACGGCCGATTCCGCCCCGAAGGCAGCGCTCGGCGCACTCTCGACGGCGGGCGACTCGCAGGCGACCCGCGAGCTGGTGGCGATCCGCCAGGCCGAAGCACGCGCCGGTCATCAGGTCGGCGGGCAGGACCTCAACCTCACCGCCGCCGAGGTCGATTCGCTGGGCGATCGGGCGGGGTCGCTCCGCGTCGTCCCGCCCTCGCTTGACATCCGGGTCGGACAGCGCGTCCCCCTGGATACGCTCCGCGTGCTCCTCGTCAGTACCGACGGTCAGACGCTGGGGAGAGTATGGACGTTTCGGTACCGTCTGCCCGGCGACGGCGTCGCCCACTTCGTGCAGCCAAGCTCCATCGTCGGGGCCGGACCGGGGCACACGGTGCTGCAGATCCAACTGAACGCCGACGTGCTCGCGGCAAAGCCGGACCTCCACCAGGCCCTCGAGGTTCCGATTACCGTCGTTCAGAAGTAGATCCGGTAGCGTAATCCCGGCCCGCCGCCATACACCGCCGGCTTGGTGAACCGCTCGTGCAGCACGCCCCCGTTGGCTTCCACCACGCGCTGCGAGGCGACGTTGTCCGCGTTCGTCGTGATCTCGACGAATGGCAGCCCCGTGAACTGGATTTCAGACAGCAGCAAGCGCAGCGCTTTCGTCGCGTGCCCCCGGCGCTGCTTCCACGGCACCACCGCATACCCGATGTGTCCCAGGCAGTACGGCGGGAGGTCAGTGGTGCCCGGCTCCCACCGGAAGCCGATGCTCCCCACGAATTCGCCGTCCCACATCCAGCGGCGGAATCCCGGCAACCGGCGCGCGAGCGTGCCGTCCGGCAGGTGGATGGGATCTCCCTTCCCTTCCAGATCCTCCATGCTCGCGAGGAAGGCGTCCGCGTCATCGCGAATGCGCGCCAGCTCTTCGCGACTGGCCACGATGCCGCGCACGTTGTCGGGCGACCACCCGCGTTCGAGCGCGGCGGTGTAGCTCGGCAGGTGTTCGGCGGCGGGACGGACGAGTTCCATCGAGGTGAATGGGCGAGCGGTCAGGCGGGAACGCCGTCCCACCACCGGAGAATACGCAGCGCCCGCAACGTGTTCCACCGGCTCGGCCGGCCCACGCGTTCCATCTCGAAGTACGTCCTGCCCCGGTACGTGTACTCGAGCGGCCACCGGCCGTCTGCGCCGCGGCGGCCGCGCACGATCTCGATCGCCTCGGACAGGCGGGCGTCGCGCGGCGCGCCGACCGCCTGGAAGTGGTCGAGCGCGCGCAGGATGTCGTAGTGCCAGCGGGGCGGGAAGGCGAACCGCGTGAACTCCGATTTGATGACGCGTCCCGTCCGGTGCGAGCGGAACAGCCGGTGTGCCAGCAGGAACTCCCGCCCCCGCCGCTGCGCGCTTCGCAGCGTCCGCGCGCGGGACGGGCGCTGCAGTTCGAGCGCCCGCAATCCTTCGAGCACACTGATCGTGGTGTGCATCGAGGAATGCGTGGCGCCGAAGCGGCGTCGGCAGTTCCATCCGCCGTCGGGGAGCTGGGCCTTCATTAGATAGGCGAGCACCGCATCGAGGCGCGCGTCGTCGGTGCCGAAGGTGGCGAGGATGGAGAGCACCATGCCGGTGATGCACGTCTCACTCACTCCCCACCACCCGAAGTTGATGCCGCCGTCGCGCTGCAGCCCCCGGTCGAGCAGGATGCGGCACGCCTTGCGCGCCCGGCGGTTCGTGGGCGGAAGGCCGAGGTCGCGCAGCAGGAGCATCGTGTACGTCGTCGACGTCCACTTGGGCGAGTAGAGTCCGCCGTCGCTCGACTTGCCGCCGGCCCAGGTGCCCTCGGGGTCCTGCTTCGCGAGCAATCGCGCGCCCCAGCCTTCGCGGGCGACGCGGTTCCGCTCGCGCGACACCGTTCGATCGCCGGCGCCGGCGAGATCGCGAAGCGCCTGCCAGCGAATGGCGGGGTCGCCGGCCAACAGCCAGGCCACCACGTCGTCGGGCGGCGATACGGATCGCGGGGCCTTCACCATGCGAAGGGCATCGTCGTCGTGGCGGCGCCTACACCTGCCCCGCGCCGAATGTCACGAGCAGCCAGGTGAGGATGAGCAGCATGACATACGGGAACACCAACATCCACACCGGTTCGGCCTGCGATCCCGCGCGGCTCTGGAACTCGTACATCAGCGCGCCC
>DASVWS010000050.1:0-2007 GCA_036393095.1 Gemmatimonadaceae bacterium
TGGAAGGTGGGCCTCGTCGTCTTCCTGGTCGACCTGGTGAAGGGCGCGCTGCCGGTGGCGCTTTTGCCCGGCGTCACGACCGGCTCGATCGAGCCCGCATGGCTGCCGATCATCTACGGCGCCGCTGCCATCCTGGGACACGTGCGCCCCGTCTGGCTCGGGTTCGGGAAGGGGGGCAAGGGCGTCGCGACGGCGTGCGGCGTGTTTCTCGCGCTCACGACCGTGCCCACGCTGTTCGCGCTCGCCGTGTTCATCGTGACCTTCGGGGCCACCGGCTACGTGTCGCTCGGGTCGCTGGCGGCTGCCGTCGGACTGCCGCTGTTCGTTGGCGCCGTGGAGGGCGGGGTGACGCCGCTCGTCGTCGTGAGCGTGCTGATCGCCCTGTTCATCTTCTGGACCCACCGTCAGAACATGGGGCGGCTGCGCCGCGGCGAAGAACATCGCTTCGCGAAAATGGGTGCGCTCGGCGTGAAGACCGGACTGCTGTTGGCGCTCGTGGTGACGGCGGCGGTCGCCGCATGGCTCTACCTGGGAGCGGTGCAGTAATGCGCACGGCGGTGGTCGGAGCCGGCGCATGGGGTACGGCGCTCGCGCAGCTGCTGGCGCACAAGCAGCACGCCGTTCGGCTGTGGGCGCTGGAGCCGCACGTGGTGGAGGCAGTGAACACCCATCACGAGAACCGCGCCTTCCTTCCCGGCGCGGCGCTGCCGGCGACGGTCCGGGCGACGCACGCGATCGGCGAAGCGCTCGACGGCGCGGAGATGGTCGTGTACGCCACGCCCGCGCAGCACCTGCGGGAGATCGCGACCGCGGGGGCCGGACACGTGCCGCCGGAGGCGACGATCGTCGTCGCCTCCAAGGGGATCGAGCGCGGCACGCTGGCGCTGATGTCGGAGGTGATCGAGCACGAGCTCCCGGGGCGCGACGTGGCGGCGATCTCGGGCCCCAGCTTTGCCGCCGAGGTGGCCGCCGGGCTGCCGACGGCGATCGTCGCCGCAGCACGGAACGCGGATGCGGCGGAGCGGGTGCAGAGCGCGCTGAGCGGCGCCCGATTCCGCGTGTACACGCACGACGACCTCGTGGGCGTCGAGTTGGGCGGCGCGCTGAAGAACGTCATGGCCGTGGCGACGGGCATTCACGACGGCGTGGGGCTCGGGCACAACTCGCGGGCGGCGTTGATCACGCGGGGCCTGGCCGAGATGACCCGCCTCGGGGTGGCGCTGGGCGCGAATCCCGCGACGTTCGCCGGACTGGCCGGGCTGGGCGACCTGGTGCTCACGTGCACCGGCGCGCTCAGCCGCAACCGGTCGCTGGGCGTCGAGATCGGCCAGGGACGGACCCTTGCCGAGGTGCTCGAAGGCAAGCAGACGGTGGCGGAAGGGGTGGACACGACGGTGAGCGCGGTGGCGCTGGCCAGGCGCGAAGGCGTGGAGATGCCGATCGTGGCCATGGTCTACCGGATTCTCTTCGAGGGGCAGACGGCCAGCGCGGCCGTCCAGGAACTCATGGCGCGCGGATTGCGCGCGGAGCAAGACCGATGAATGCGCCCGATCCCGTTCAGGAATTCTTCTCGATCGGCGAGGTCTGCGAACTCACCGACCTCAAGCCGCACGTGCTCCGGTACTGGGAAAGCCAGTTCAAGTTTCTCAATCCGGCCAAGAACCGGTCGGGCAACCGCGTGTACCAGCGGCGGGAAATCGAACTGGTGCTCCTCGTCAAGCACCTGCTGTACGTCGAGAAGTACACGATCGACGGCGCCCGCCAGAAGGTCGAGGAGCGGCGCAAGACGGGCGAGCTGCGCGAGGTGGCGTTCGGCGCGCTGAACGTGCAGGTCCTGGAGGCGCTCGAAGCGTCGTTGCACGAGCTGCACGACCTGCTCCACGACGAGGCGGACGGCTGATGCGCCTGTTGCTCACCAACGACGACGGCATCCTGGCGCACGGACTGGAGTGCCTGCAGGAGGCGGCCGCACCATTGGGCGACGTGACGATCGTCGCCCCGGACCGG
>DASVWS010000051.1:0-2052 GCA_036393095.1 Gemmatimonadaceae bacterium
CGGCAGCCGCTCCATCGTGAACGACACCAGGACCGTGCGCGGCATTCCCGGCTCGTACGCCGCCGGCTGTCCGTTCACGACGTCGGGGTTCAGGAACGCCGACGCCATGTATCGCGTGTCGGCGAGGTTCTGCACCGACACGAAGCCGCGAACGCCCACGCCGCCGGCGGTCAGCACCGGCCGCCGCCACTCCAGCGTGAAGTTCAGGATGGTGTGGCCAGCCACCGCCACCAGGTTGGCGTCGTCGGCAAAGTAGCCGCTCGCATGCTCCACGCCGAGCTTCAGCCGCGGCGAATAGGCGCCCCTGAGCTGCGCACCCACCTCCACGTTGGCCATCAAGTCGGGCACGCCCATCACCTGGTGCCCGCTGAAGTCGGCGGTGGCGCCGGGGCTGCCCAGATAGGTGGAATCCACCACGTAGGTCGGGTAGCGGTTGCGTGACCAGGTGATCGCCGCGTTGGCGAACACGCCGCGCGGTCCTTGCGCACTCAGTCCGAGCTCGACCCCGCTGCGCCGCGCGCGCGCCGCGGTGAGATAGAACCGGCCGCCGTTGTACGGAATGATCTCGTTGGCCACCTCGATGTCGTAGAGCGCCACGTCCGAAGAGATCCACACGCTCCCCGCGCGCAGTCCCACCGTCTTGTATCCCGCCTCATAGCTCGTCGAACGGATCGGATCGAGCAACGGGTTGATGCCCACGGCCGGCATTCCCGGCGCCGGATCGGTCTCGTTGCCTGCCGGCACCTCGATGCCACCGCCCACGTTGGCGTACGCGTTCGACGTGGCCGAGGTGCGCCAGGTCAGCCCCAGCTTCGGCGTGACGTGCGTGAACGCGCGGCTGTCGTTGATCGAGGGATCGATGTAGCTGTGCGCGTAGTAGGCCACATCATCGTAGCGCGCGCCGGCGGACGCGGTCACCCGGTCGCCGAGCGGAAACTCCGCTTGGACGAAGGCGCCGAAGTTGTTGGCGCCCTCGCCCTTGTTGTCGCGCAGCTCGGGGCCTCGCTGTCCGTCCACCAGCGAGTAGAAGAGAATCGCCCCGTCCTGGAAGGCCTCGTCGGCGCCCACCGTGAGGCGCGCCGTGCGCCCCGACGGAAGGACAAAGGAGTGTCCCCCCACCAGGTTGCCCCCCAGGTGGTAGCGGGTGAAGTCGCGGTACGTGCCGCGCTCGGAGCGCTGCAGGTACTTGGGACTCACGAATATCATCCCCGACAGGGACGTCGCCGAGTCCACGGTGTGCTCAAGCGTCGCCCCCAGACGCGCGATGCGATTGTACCGGCGCTCGTCGTGCGAGGCGTACGTGGCGTTGGCCTGTCGCGGGTCGGCGGTCGCCTCCGCCATGGTGAGCGGCCCCGGGATGCGGAACAGGTTGTTGGCGCCCGAGGCGTACACGCCCAGTCGCGTGCGGTCGCCGAGCATCCCCACGGCGCCGGCGTTCACCAGCGACCGCCGCGCGCCCGAGTGCTCGCGCCACCCGTCGAACGACGTGTTGGTGAAGTTGAGGTACGCGACGCCGCTATGGGTGGGCGCCGAGATGCGCGTGGCGTAGCGCGCCAGGCCGTACGCGCCAATGGTCGGTTGAAACTCGAACGCGGGCGCGGTGGCGGTGGGCACCGTTCGCACGTTGATTACTCCGCCCGCCGCATTGCCCCACACCGCCGACGCGTTGGAGCGAATGACCTCCACGCCGTCCGCGGCGCCGAGGTCGATCTGGTCGAAGGCGGTGCGCCCGTCGGGCTCCGTTTCCGGAAAGCCGTCCATGAGTACACGCACCCCGCGCGAGGTACCGGCGTTGGAGCGGTCGCCGGCACCGCGCGCGCCGAAGCCGCGGATCACCAGGCGCACGTCGCTGGTGCCGTAGCGCGACTGCGCGACGACGCCCGGCACCATGCTGAGCGCCTCGTCCAGCCCGAAGCCTCGCAACGAGCGCAGGTCCGGTGTCGCAACGCTGGTGATGGCCAGCGGCGTGGTGAGAATGCGCGATGGGGCGCGGGTGGCCGTGACGGTAACGCCGCGCAGTGCGACGGCGCTGTCGCGGGTGCCGGCATCCTG
>DASVWS010000052.1:0-6345 GCA_036393095.1 Gemmatimonadaceae bacterium
CCGGCCGCAGCTTGAGCCACGACTTCAGGATCCCCCGCCCCCCGCAGCGCGGACAGCGCAGCAGGAGCGCGCGGAAGAAGGCAACGGAAACGCGGTTCTGGAGGGGCATGGGACCGAGGAAGATGGTCGGGACCGAAGTCGAGAGTTCACAGTCGGCAGTGAACTGCGTACTGATCACTGTCAACTGCCGACTCTCGACTGCAGTTCTCCGTATCCGGACTTCTCAAACTTAAGTAGAATGGTGCGATGATTTCCGCCGGCTCGCTCCAGCTCCTCGTTGCCGTCGTTCACTTCGTGCTGGCGGTGGGCGTCTCCACGCACATCGTCCTCACCAAGCACGATCCGCGCGCCGCCATTGGATGGATCGGCCTGGTCTGGCTCACGCCGGTGATCGGGTCGGTGATGTACGTCTTTCTGGGCGTGAACCGCATCCGGCGGCGCGCCGGCGAGCTGCGCCGCGACCGCGTGGCGGCCGGCGCCACGCCCACCGGCTCACATGCGCTGCCGCAGCCGGGCGCTCCTGCCGAAGCGATCCCCGAACCGTTTCGCCCGCTCGCCCAGCTCATTGGACGCGTCACCGGCGCGCCGCTCACGCCCGGCAATTCGGTCGAGCCGCTGGTCGGGGGCGACGAGGGGTATCCGGCGATGCTCGCGGCGATCGACGCCGCCGAGCGCACCGTGGCGCTCGCCACGTACATCTTCGATCGCGGCGCCGTGGCCGACCGGTTCGCCGACGCGCTCGAGCGCGCCGTGAAGCGGGGCGTCGAAGTGCGCGTGCTCATCGACGGCGTGGGGGCGCGGTACAGCCGGCCGCCGATCGTCGGCGCCCTGCGCCGGCGCGGCGTGCGCGTCGCCGAGTTCCTCCCCTCGGCGTTTCCGTTCTCGCATCCGTACTTCAACCTGCGGAACCACCGCAAGCTGATGATCGTGGACGGCGCCACCGGCTTCTGCGGCGGGCTCAACATCCGCGACGCCTGCCTCCTCTCGCTCAAGCCGCGCCACGCCACGCAGGACGTGCACTTCCGATTCCGCGGACCGGTCGTGCGGCAGCTCGCGAGCGCGTTCGCCTTCGACTGGCAGTACGCGGCGCGCGAGCTGCTCGACGAGGAGATCTGGTTTCCTCCGCTCGAACCCGCGGGCGCCGTCCTGGCGCGCGGCATTCCCGACGGACCCGACGAGGACTTCGAAGCGCTGCTCTTCACCCTGCTCGGCGCGATCGCGCAGGCCCGGCGGCGCATTCGCATCGTGACGCCGTACTTCCTTCCCGACCGGCCGATCATCGACGCGCTCAAGGTGGCCGCGCTGCGCGGCGTCGAGGTGGAGATCGTGCTGCCGGCGCGCGGAAACCTGCGCACCGTGCAGTGGGCGCAGACGGCGCAGCTGGGCCAGGTCCTGCAGGGCGGATGCCAGGTCTTCCTCTCGCCGTCGCCGTTCGACCACTCGAAGCTGTTCACGGTGGACGGCGAGTGGTCGCTGGTCGGCTCCACGAACTGGGACCCGCGCAGCCTGCGGCTCAACTTCGAGTACGCGGTGGAGTGCTATTCCCCCGAGCTCGCGTCACGGCTCGACACGATGATCGACGCCAAGCGCGATGCGGCGCGCGCGTACACGCGCGTCGACCACCGCCGCCGTCCCTTCCCCATCAAGGTGCGCGACGGGCTGGTCTGGCTCGCGCAGCCGTACCTGTGACGCCATCCATGCCGCCATCACGCGAACCACGCGCCGCCGGAGCGGACGCGGCGTTCCTCGGGGTCGACATCGGCACCAGCGGCGTGAAGGCGCTGCTGATGCGCGCCGACGGCGACGTGCTCGCCACGTCCACCGTCGCGCTCCGGATGTCCACGCCGCGCCCCGGGTGGGCCGAGCAGGATCCGGACGACTGGTGGCGCGCCGCCGGCGCTGCCATCCAGCAGCTCACCGCCGCACATCCTGGAATCCGCGTGGCCGCTGTCGGCCTCTCGGGGCAGCAGCATTCGTCGGTCTTCCTCGACGCGCACGGCGAGGTCATCCGGCCGGCGCTGCTCTGGTGCGACGGCCGCACGACGGCCGAATGCCGCGAGATCACCGAGCGCGCCGGCGGCGAGGAGGGGCTTCGCGAGCTCGTCGGCAACGCGGCGCTCGAGGGATTCACGCTCCCCAAGGTGCTCTGGCTTCGGCGCCACGAACCGGCGGCGTTCGCTCGGCTCCGCACGGTGCTGCTCGCCAAGGACTACGTGCGCTACCGGCTCACGGGCGTGCCGGCGAGCGAGCCGTCCGATGCCTCCGGCACCCTGCTCTTCGACACGGCGCGCCGCCGCTGGAGCGACGCGATGTTCACGCTCGTCGATCTGCCGCGGTCGCTCGTGCCGGACCTTGGCGAATCGGCGGAGATCCTGGGGCGCGTCACCGGCGCCGCGGCGGCAGTCACCGGCCTGGCCACCGGCACGCCCGTGGTGGGCGGCGGCGGGGACAACGCCTGCGGCGCCGCGGGCGTGGGCGCGGTGGCCGCCGGGCAGATGGTCGCGAGCTGGGGCACCTCGGGCACCGTACTGTCGCCGACCGACGAACCGCGCATCGATCCGCGCATGCGCGCTCACACCTTCTGCCACGTGGCGCCCGGCCGCTGGTACCTCATCGGCGTCGTGCTGTCGGCGGGCAGTGCCTTCGCGTGGTTTCGCGACCAGTTCGCCCGCGGCTATGCCGACACCGACGAGGCAAACCGCGTGCTGCGCGAGGAGGCGGCGAGCGTCGGGCCCGGCGCCGACGGCGTCACGTTCCTCCCCTATCTGCAAGGGGAGCGCACGCCGCACCGCGACGCGTCGTTGCGCGGCGCTTTCCTGGGGCTCAGCCTGGCGCATACGCGCGCGCACCTGGCCCGCGCCGTGCTCGAGGGCGTGTGCTTCGCGCTGCGCGATTCGCTGGAGATTCTCCGCAAGTTGGGCGTGACCGCCAACGAGATGCTGCTCACCGGGGGCGGCGCCAAATATGCGCTCCTGCGGCAGCTCCAGGCCGACGTGTTCGGCATGCCCGTGGCGACGGTGAACCGCGAGGAGGGCTCCGCGTACGGGGCGGCGCTGCTCGCCGCGGTGGGTG
Organism: Gemmatimonadaceae bacterium; assembly: GCA_036393095.1. GTDB lineage: Bacteria > Gemmatimonadota > Gemmatimonadetes > Gemmatimonadales > Gemmatimonadaceae > JAGWRI01. Next base: position 3,073 of record DASVWS010000052.1, read on the forward strand.
CCGGCGCCTTTCCCGATCTCGATGCCGCCGCAAGCGCGACCGTCCGCCGGAGCGCGTCGCACCTCCCGGACCCGGACGCCCGGGCCCGCTACGAGCCGCTGTACGCGCGATTCCGGCTGACGTACGAGCAGGCCGGCGCGAATCTTCGTAGTATTGCAGGGGGCGACAACGCAGGGAGCGCGGCCCGATGAGCGACATTTTCGAACCGATGGCCAAGCAGAGCCTGTCCGACCGGCTGGCGGTGCGGATCCGGGAGTTGATCCGGAGCCGCAACTACGCGCTCGGCGACCGGCTTCCGTCGATCATGGAAATGGCGCGGCAGTTCGGCGTCGGCCATCCGACGATCCGCGAAGCCCTCAAGAAGCTGCAGACGATGGGCATCGTCGAGATCCGGCACGGCTCGGGCGTCTACGTGTCGCGCGCCGACGAAGTGCTGCTCATGGCGGCGCCCGAATACGCCGGCGCCGTCACGAAGAAGCTGCTCCTCGACCTCGTGCGCACCCGGCTGCCGCTGGAGCTGGTGGCGGTGGGCGACGCGGTGCGCAACGCGACGCCGGAGCAGCTCGCCGAAATGCGGCGGCTGCTCGAAGCGCCCGGACTCGACGCGTCGAACCACGAGGCCATGCGGACCACCAACCTCGCGTTCCACCGGCAGATCGCGCTCGCCTCCGGCAACCGCGTGCTCGCGCAGCTGCTCGCCGTGCTCCATGACCTGTTTCCGCGCGAGCAGAAGCTGGTGCTCGGCATCGGCGGCTCGCGGGAGCGCGACCACGACGAGCACCTCGCCATTCTCGACGCCATCGAGCGGCGGGACGAGGCGCTCGCCGTAGAGAACATGCGCAAGCACCTGCGCGGTGTGGAACGCGCGGTGCTCGATTGGGACCCGGAACGGCATCCGATCGCCGAGGCGCTCGCCGCCCGCTGAACCGGGCATTACGCCGGCCGCGCACCGCCGCCCCATTCCCGCCGCATCACGGTTGACGGAGCGCGAATTCGAAGCGCTGCTCCACCACCTGGCGCACGCGCATCCCGTGTGCTTCGGCGGGCTGGTAGCGCGACCGCAGCAGCACGTCGCGCACCGCGTCGGCGAAGAGCGAATGCGTGGCATCGATGACGCGAATCGACCGCGGCTCAGCGCGCCCCGCCGTGTCGACGATGAACTGTACGTCCACATGCCCCTCGATGTGCGCGGTGCGCATCGTCTCCGGGTAGTGCGGCAGCGGATTGCCGGTCCGCGGCACGACGGCCCGGTCCACGGACGCCGCGTCCCAGGCGCCGTTCACCGGTCCCGACGAGAGACCGGGCGCGCCCGCTGACGACGGACCCGGCGACGGCGCGGGCCGCGTGTCGTACCAGTGCTGGTCGACGACGATCTTCGACGGATCGAGCGCGGGAAGCGTCGTCGGCACGGTCACCGGCGCGATCACGGGGTCGGGAATCGACGGCAGCGTCGCGTCGGGCCTGGGGAGTTGCGGCGCCGCGGGCGCCGGATGCGCGGGCGGAGGCGCCGGCGAGACGTACACCACCGGCGTTGCCGGCGGCGGCGCGACCCGGGGACGCGGCGCGGCGCGCGCCGTCACGACGACCACGAGTCCGACGACGGCGGTGTGCAGCGCGATGCTCACCAGCGTGCCCCCCAACCGCCGCTGGCGCCTGCTCCGTGTTTCGATGAGTGTGCCCAGCATGGTTCCTCCCGTGTGAGTCCCGCACTCGCACGATGGCCACGCCGAGCGCGCGCTGCATGGAGGAACGATGACCGCGCGATGAGGTGATGCTGAACGGCCCGTGAAGGTTCGCTGAATGGCGCATGACGTTTCGATGACGCCGGAATCGGGCGCCGGCCGGAGCTCGCCGCGCTGGCGGCCGATTCGCCGATGATCGGCGGCGACTGGCCGCCGCCGTGTGTCCGCTGCATACTCCCGAGACCGCTCGCCGGAGCATCCGCGTTCCGACGGCTCCGCACCACCGCACGAGGACCGTCTCCCTGCGTACTTCCGTCTTCCGTGGCTCGCTTGCCCTGATGGCGCTCGTCGCCGGCCCCGCGGGGCTGCGCGGACAACAGGCCGCCGCGCCACCGCCATACCTGGACGTCCGCCTTCCCTTCGCCGTGCGCGCCGACGACCTCGTGGCGCACATGACGCTGGAGGAGAAGGTGTCGCAGATGCAGGACGAGGCACCGGCCATCCCGCGCCTTGGCGTGCCCGCCTACGGATGGTGGAACGAAGCGCTCCACGGCGTGGCGCGTGCCGGCCTGGCCACATCGTTCCCGCAGGCCATCGGCATGGCGGCCACGTGGGACGACTCGCTGATCTACCGCGAGGCGACCGTGATCTCCACCGAGGCGCGGGCCAAGTACAACGACGGCCTCGCCCACGACCGGCACCAGCGCTACGGCGGGCTCACGTTCTGGTCGCCCAACGTGAACATCTTCCGCGATCCACGGTGGGGCCGCGGCCAGGAGACGTACGGCGAGGACCCGTTTCTCAGCGGACGGATGGCGGTGCAGTTCGTCCGCGGCCTGGAAGGCAGCGACCCGCGCTACCTCAAGACGGTCTCCACCCTCAAGCACTTCGACGTTCACAGCGGCCCCGAGCCCGAACGTCACGTCTACAACGCCATCGTGAGCGCGCGGGATCTCCGTGAAACGTATCTGCCGCAGTTCAGGGCCGGCGTCCAGCAGGGCGGCGCGTATTCGCTCATGTGCGCCTACAATGCGCTCTACGGCCAGCCGGCCTGCGGCAGCAGCTTCCTGCTCGATACGATCCTTCGCCGGCAATGGGGATTCAGCGGCTACGTCGTGTCGGACTGCGACGCGGTCGCCAACATCTACCGCACCCACGGGATCGACTCGAGCGCCGCCGAGGCGAGCGCGCTCGCCGTGAAGTCCGGCACCGACCTCGACTGCGGCGACACGTATGCGAGTCTGGTGGCCGCCGTCGATTCGGGATTCATCTCCGAGGCCCGGATCGACACCGCCGTCGACCGGCTGTTCCTCGCGCGGTTCAGGCTCGGCATGTTCGATCCGCCGGATTCGGTTCCGTGGTCGCACCTGTCCCTCGACGACGTCGACACGCCGGCCGACCGGGCGCTGGCGCTGCAGGTCGCACGCGAATCGATGGTGCTGCTGCGCAACGACGGCGGCGTCCTGCCCCTGCGCAAGGACCTGGGCACGATCGCCGTCATCGGACCGAACGCCGACGAGCCGGACGTGCTGCTGGGCAACTACAACGGCGCACCGTCCGACACGATCACGCCGCTGCGCGGCATTCGCGA
>DASVWS010000053.1:0-3708 GCA_036393095.1 Gemmatimonadaceae bacterium
GGCGTGTCGCGGTTCTCGTCGGCGCGCAGCCGCGTCGCGACGAGCGGCGCGTACAGATGCGCGGCGCCCGCCGTGGCGGCCGCCGCTTCGCGCAGCGGCTCCACGTCGTCCAGGATCCAGATGCCGCGCCCCTGTGTCGCCGCGATCAGGTCGCCGTCGTGCACGAGCAGGTCGCGGTACCACGTCGTAGGCAGGTCCAGCGACAGCGGTTGCCACGCGGCGCCGTCGTCGAACGACACATAGACGGTGCGGTTCGTGCCCGCGTAGAGCAGCCCGCGCTTCACCGGATCGGCGCGCACCACCATCACGAACTCGTCGGCGGGAATTCCGGCCGAGATGTTCTGCCAGTGCCTCCCGCCGTCGGTGGTCTTGAGGATCATCGGCGTGTCGCGGTCCAGCCGGTGCATGTCCACCGACGCGTACGCCGAATTCGCATCGAACGGCGACGCGTCGATGTTGTCGATGCGCGCCCACGCCGGCACCTCGGGCGGCGTCACGTTCGCCCAGTGGCCGCCGCCGTCCGCGGTGCGCTGGATGAGCCCGTCGTCGGTGCCGACCCAGATCACGTCCTTCGCCGCCGGAGACGGCGCGATCGCGTAGATCACGCCGAAGCCGCAGTCGCGCGCCTGCGCGGCGGTCGCGTCGTGACAGTCCGCCGTGGCTCCCGGCCGCTTTCCGCTCAGGTCGGGGCTGATCACCTTCCAGTGGTCGCCGTCGTCGGTGGACGAGAACAGCACCTGCGCGCCCAGGTACATCGTGTGCGACGGCGGCGGCCCGAATGCCATCGGCGTGATCCACGTATACCGATACTTCACGGCGGGCGGATAGGCGCCGTACGTCGACACCGGCCAGGGCGACACCTCCGCCGACTGCCGCGTCACCTCGTCGAACCGCGACATGTGTCCGCCCAGTCCGGTGCCGAACACCGTGTCCGGCGCTCCCGGCTTCGGCACCATGTAGTCGCGCTCGTCGCCACCCACGGGATGCCAGTCGCGCTCGTCCACCACGCCGTACGGCCCGCGGCTCCACAGCTCCACGCTGCCGTTGTCCTGCTGCCCGCTGTAGATGCGATACGGAAACCGGTCGTCCACGGCGAGATGGTAGAGCTGTCCCGTCGGCTGGTTGTACCAGCTCGACCAGCTCCGGCCGCCGTTCACCGTGACCGCGGCGCCCTGGTCCGCGCCCTCGATCATGTGCGAGGGATCGCGCGGATCGATCCACAGGAAGTGGTAGTCGTCGCCCCCGGGCGCGCCCTTGAAGAACTCGAACGTCTTTCCGCCGTCGGTCGAGCGGCGGATCGACTGGCCGGTCACGTACACGGTGTTCGGATCGTTCGGCGCCACGGTCACGCGGCCGAAGTAGCTGCTGGCCAGCGCCGGGTCGCCGTTCGCGAGGCGCCAGTGCGCGCCGGCGTCGTCGCTGCGGTAGAGCCCGCTCGCGTCCTGCGCCGCGGCCGCCGTCGTCAGCGCCGATCCCTCGATCGCGATCGATGCATACACCACCGACCCGCCGCTCCCCGGGGCGACCGCCAGTCCGATGCGCCCCAGGTTCTCCGATGGCAGCCCGTTGGCGAGCCGATCCCAATGCACGCCGCCGTCGCTGCTCTTGTAGACCCCCGAGCCCGGTCCCGACTGCGGCATGAAGTAGTCCATCCATGGATGGATCCGCATCTGCCACATCGCCGCGTACACCACGGCCGGGTTCGCGGGGTCCCACGCGAGATCCACGGCGCCGGTGTTGTCGTCCACGCGGAGCACCTGCTGCCAGTGCTGGCCGCCGTCGTTCGTCAGATACACGCCGCGCTCGGCGTTGGGACCGAACACGTGGCCCAGCGCCGCGACGAGCACGCGGTTCGGATCGCGCGGATCGACCAGAATGCGGCCGATGTGGTGCGTCGCTCCGAGGCCGACGTTGGTCCACGTCCTGCCCGCGTCGCCCGAGCGGTACACGCCGTCGCCCGCGGCGATGTCGTAGCGGGCCGCCACCTGTCCCGTGCCCGCGTAGATGACGTTCGGATCCGACGGCGCGATGGCCAGCGCGCCGATGGCCGACGATGCCTGGTGCTGCAGCAGCCCGTGCCACGTCCGGCCCGCGTCGGTGGTCTTCCATACGCCACCGCCGGCGGCCCCGAAGTAGAACGTGTTCGGCTCGCTGGGAACGCCTTCCGCCACCGTGGCCCACCCGGCCCGGAAGGGACCCACGAACCGCCAGTGCAATTCCTGGTACGCGCTTGCCGGGACGGCGGGCACCGCGCGCGGTTGCGGCGGCGGGCCCGCCTGCGATCCGAACGCGAGCAGGAGGGCAGCGGCGGTCGCGGCTTTCGTCATCTCGAGTGTCTCCGGTGGGTGGGGCGGGGGAAGGAATGCATGAACTGAACCCGCCCCGGGCCGCGCCGCAACCGCGGGGCGGCTGGTTACGCGCGGCGCCCGGCGCCCGCAGATTGCAGGCAGCCGGCGGCGCTCCGTCTGTTTCGACAGCCGGCCCGCTGCTGCCGCGACCACCACACCCTCAATAGTGGCGCTGGGGAGGAACCCGGAGTCTTTGATGGGTAGAGAGTCGTGATCGCACTCCGAAGAGGAACCAATCGTGACCGTGCCCACTGAGACGTCCCCGGCCCCGACGGGCCAGCCCACGCTGCTCGTGATCGACGACGAGGTGCAGATCCGGCGCGCCGTGCGCAACGCGCTGCGCGACCTCACCGAGAACGTCGTCGAAGTCTCCACCGGCCGCGACGGCATCGACCAGGCCGCCGCCGCCATGCCCGACCTCATCGTGCTCGACCTCGGACTCCCCGACATGCCGGGCGCCGACGTCTGCCGCGAAGTGCGCCGTTGGGGCACGATGCCCATCGTCGTGCTCTCGGCGCGCCACGCCGAAGAGGAAAAGGTCGGCCTGCTCAACCTCGGCGCCGACGACTACATCACCAAGCCGTTCAGCACGCAGGAATTCTCGGCGCGCGTGCGCGCGCACCTGCGGCGCTTCCAGTCGCTCTCCGCCCCGTCGCATGCGGCCACGATCACCGTGGACGGGCTGACCATCGATCTCGTCCGGCGGCGGGTGTCGCGCGGCTCCGGCGCCATCCACCTCACGCCCATCGAGTGGGAGATCCTGCGCACGCTCGCCACGGCGTCGGGCCGCACGCTCACCCACCAGCAGATCTTCGACGCCGTGTGGGGACGCGCATTCGGCAATCCGCAGCAGTACCTGCGCGTGCACATCACGAATCTGCGCCGCAAGGTGGAGATCGATCCGGCGCGCCCGCAGCTCATCATCACGGAACCCGGTGTCGGGTATCGTTTCGAGTCGAACGCCTAGTCCCCGGCGTTCCCTGCCCGTTCGCGGGTGGGTCCTGTGGACGATTCTCCTCGCGCTCGTCACGGCCGCGATGGGGCAGTTCCGCCCCGACATCGACCAGGCGCACGTCGTCCTGACGTACCTGCTCGTCGTGCTCGGCGCGAGCGTGGCCGGCGGCCGCGGCTTCGGCTTCGTGATGGCGTTCGGCGCGTTCCTGTGCATCAACTACTTCTTCCAGGAACCGTACGACACGCTGGCCGTGGGCAAGGGGTTGGAACTCGTCGTGCTGTTCGCGTTCCTCGCCACCTCGATGACGGCCACCGAGCTGCTCGCCCGCGCGCAGGCCGAAGCCGTGGAAGCGAGCCGCCGTGCCGACGAGGTGACGCGGCTCTCCCACCTCGGTTCCGAGACGCT
>DASVWS010000054.1:0-3067 GCA_036393095.1 Gemmatimonadaceae bacterium
GTTCCTCGTCGCCTACCTCGCGGAGACGGCGGTGGTACGGCCGGAGCTGGGCCTGCTGCTGACGTCGGGATTCTGCGGCGGGTACACCACGTTCTCGACGTTCAGCTATGAAACGTTCGCGCTGCTGCGCGACGGAGAGTACAATCGAGCCGGGTTGTACGTCGTGCTGAGTGTCGGGGTCTCCCTGGTGGGCGTGTTCGCGGGATTCGCCGCCGCCCGGGGCGCCATTCACCTGCAGCGCGGAGGGGGCTGACATGGCCGAGCAAGGCGCCAGCGTTTCCCACGGGTTCAAGGGCGAGCGCATGCTCATGCGCATCCACATCGGCGAAAGCGACAAGTACGAAGGAAAGCCGCTGTACCAGCAGATCGTGGAGCTGCTGAGGAAGCGGCACTATGCGGGCTGTACGGTGTTCCGGGGGATCATGGGGTTCGGGGCCACGGCGCACCTCCACACCGACCGGTTCCTCGAGCTGTCGAGCGACTTGCCGATCGTCGTCGAATGCGTGGACACCCCCGAACGGATCGATGAGATCCTTCCCGAGCTGGACGGGATGATCGGCGGAGGACTGATCACGCTGGAGCGGGCGCGTGTGATCATGTATCGCGCCGACGTGCCGGCCGACCGGCGCACCGGCAGCTGGGCCATCGACACGGGCAGCGAGTAGCGCGCATCGCATGTGCGACTTCCGGCGCGAGCCTTTTCGCGCCGCCGGCGGCTTCGTATAGTTCGATACGGACCATCAGGAAGACACGCACCATGACGACCACCATCGCCGACGCATCGGTCGAGCCCAGAGGCTACGTCCATCCCGAGGCACTCGTCAGCACCGCCTGGCTCGCCGAGCACCTGGACGATGCGAAGCTGCGCATCATCGAGAGCGACGAGGACGTGCTGCTCTACGACACCGGCCACATCCCGGGCGCGCAGAAGGTCGACTGGCATCTCGATCTCAACGATCCCGTGGTGCGCGACTACATCGATCGCGAGCGGTTCCAGGCGCTGCTGCGCCGGCTCGGCATCGACGAGACCACGCCCGTGGTGTTCTACGGCGACAAGAACAACTGGTGGGCGTGCTACGCACTCTGGGTGTTCCAGCTGTTCGGGTTCACCAATACCCGCATCCTCGACGGCGGGCGCATCAAGTGGGAGCAGGAGGGGCGCCCGCTCGTCACCGAGGTGCGCCGGTATCCGGCCACGCAGTACCGGGCGCCGGACCGCAGCGATTCCCGCATCCGCGCCTTCATCGACGACGTGAAGCGCCACGTCTCGGCGCACGGCAAGCTCATCGACGTGCGGTCGCCGGACGAATTCACCGGCAAGATGCTGCACATGGCCGACTATCCGCAGGAGGGCGCGCTGCGCGGCGGGCACGTTCCCGGCGCCCGCAGCGTCCCGTGGTCGCGCGCCGCGAATGCCGACGGAACGTTCAAGGCGGCCGACGAGCTCCGCGCGATCTACGAGCGCGAGCAGGGGCTCATCCCCACCGACGACGTCGTGGCCTACTGCCGCATCGGCGAGCGCTCGGCGCATACCTGGTTCGTGCTGACGTATCTGCTGGGCTACCAGAAGGTGCGGAATTACGACGGGAGCTGGACGGAGTGGGGGAATGCGGTGCGCGCGCCGATAGAGAAGGCGTAGACGACAGAAAACGGCAGTCGAGAGTCTTCAGTCGTCAGTGCACACTGACGCGGCGCGCGCGTGTGCCGCCCGCTACCTGTCCACCCCCACCAGCGGCGGCGTCGTGGGCGGCGGCCGGCGCCAGCGCGTCGCCTGCTCGTACGAGTACGCCAGCTTGATGAGCGTGCGCTCGTCCCACGCCCGGCCGAGGAACTGCAGCCCGGCCGGCAGCACGCCGCCGTGCGAGTAGCCCATCGGCACCGTGATCGCCGGGAAGCCGGTGTACGGCGAGAAGAACTGGTTGTTGTCGCCTGCGGGCGTGTTCAGGTCACCGATCAGGCGCGGCGGGTTGCTCCACGTGGGATAGACCATCGCGTCCAGGTGCATCGAATCCATGAGCTGGGTGACGGCGGCCCGGAGCCTGGCGCGCATCGCCTCGCCGCTCGTGCATCCGGGGCCCGTGCCGGTGGTGTCGTCCACCGCCTCCGCGCCCTTGAGCCGCGTCTCGATGGACGGGTGGTATTTCCCCGTCTCGATCAGCTGCGCCAGACTCTTCACCGGCGCGTCGGGGCCGAGCGTGGCGAGGTAGCGGTTGAAGTCGCGCTTGAAGGTGTTGCATCCGCCGGTCTGGATCCGGCGAATGGCGCCCAGGTCGGGCACCGCCACCGGATCGATGATCGTCGCGCCCTGGCGGCGCAGGTCGTCCAGCGCGCGCTCGAAGATCCCGCGGATCTCCGGATCGAGGGTGGGCGTGTCGTACGCCTGGTGCAGCACGCCGATCCGCGCGCCGCGGAGCCCGTCGCGCACCAGCGCCGACGCGTAGTTCGCGCTCACGTGTCCGCGGCTGTTGAGCGTCACGGGGTCGTCGGGGTCGGGGCCGGCGATCACCTGCAGCACGGCGACCGCGTCGGCCATGGTGCGCGCCATCGGGCCCGTCATGTCGGCGCCGAGGAAGAGCGGCACGACGCCGGCGCGGCTCACCAGCCCCATCGTGGGCCGGATGCCCACCAGCGCCTGGTGCGACGAGGGTCCGCGAATCGAGTTCCCGGTATCGGTGCCGAGTCCCGCGGTGCCCATGCTCGCGGCGACCGCGGCCGCGGGCCCGCCGCTCGAGCCTGCCGTCACGCGATCCAGCTCGTACGGGTTGCGCGTGTAGCCGGGGAGAATGGAGCTCACGGTTTCGTACGGGCTGAACGCCAGCTCGGCCATGTTCGCCTTGGCGAGGACGATCGCGCCCGCAGCGCGAATGCGCGCGACGACGAAGGCATCCTTGTCGGGCACGAAGCCCTTGAACGCCAGCGAGCCGGCGGTCGTCTGCAGCCCCTTCGTCTGGTAGTTGTCCTTCACGATCATCGGGATGCACTGCAGGGCGCCGAGCGGGCCGCCGTGCTTCGCGACGGCGTCGAGGCTGTCGGCCACGGTGAGCGCGTCGGGATTCACGAGGATGAT
>DASVWS010000055.1:0-2524 GCA_036393095.1 Gemmatimonadaceae bacterium
GAGCATCCGCGACAGCGTGCCGATCTCGTCGCGTCGGTCGGTGGCGAACTTCTGGTCCAGCTTGTCCAGGTCGAGGCGCGCCGTCTTGTCGGCGAGCTCGGCGAGCGGGCGCGACACGCGGCCCGCGAGCAGCGCTGCGACGAGCACGGCGGCGAGCAGCGTGCTGCCGAGCGTGACCACGAGCCAGCGATTGACGCCCTGCTTGAGGGCCCGGGACAGTCCGAGGTCCTGCAGCAGCAGGAGATGCGCGGTGTCGGCGGCCGGCCGCGCCTGGTCGGCGAAGTAGCGCAGGCCGATGTCGCCCACCGCATCCTCCGGCCGCGGAGCGGCGCCGAGCGCGAGCACGACGCTGATCTCGCGATCGGACGACAGCTGGGCCACGCGCGTGGAATCGAACGGGCGTCCGCCCACGAGCGAAAAGGTGCGGCCCGACACCGTGAACGTGTCGATGCTCGCCAGTGCGCGCATCGTGCCGTCGGGCGTACGGACGGAGACGACGGCAGCGCCGATGGACGCCGACGCCAGGGCGGCGGGCAGCGCCGGATCCAGCCGGTCGAAATCGTTGCGGAACTGTCCCGAGCTGAGGATGCGGCCCGCGCTGTCCTGAAGCTGCAGTACCGCGAATCCTCCGAGCTGCATCGACGCGGACGCCCAGTCGAGCAGCCAGCGCCGCTCGCTCGACGCCGGCCCCGCGACGGCGAGGCGGAACCGGTTGTCGGCGGCCAGCTCGGCGGCCAGCGAACGCAGGCGGTCCCGATCGGCGGCGACGGTCTGCGCCAGATCGGCGTTCACGGCGGCCGTCACCGCGGCGACGCGGCGCGCCGATTCGGCGTCGAGCCGCGACGTCATCTCGCGCCGCACACCGTAGCCGAATACGAGAAGTGGAACGAGGGCAATGGCGCCGAAGGCGAGCGTCAGCCGGACGCGAAAGCTCATGGCGTGGGGCGCGGGACGAAGCGCAGCACGCCGTCGGATCCGATGACGAAGGATGCGCCGCTGCCGCGCCGCATCAGCGCGTGCGCGCGCGAGTCCACGAGCGGCACGAGAAGCGCGCCGGCCGGGATCCGTGCGGAGCCGGCGCATTCCGCCGGCCGGTGGCGCGGAATTCCGGAGACGAACGCGGCGATTTGCCCCGAGGCGAGCGCGTCGTTGAGCGCCGTGGGCGCGAAGCCCACGGTGCGGAGCGGCCCCGCGGCCGGCGACGAGAGCGCCGATGGAATCCACGGCGGCGTCTGCGGCGCGCCGGCGAGCGCGACGATCCGCTCGGCGAGCTGCCGGGCGATCGGATCGTCGGCCGGATAGCCGATGATGCGCGGCGCGCCGGCGGAATAGCGCGGAGTGCCCGTCGCGCAGGTGGTGTCGGTTTCCCACCAGAACGGCGGCTGCGCGCCGCGCGCGTCCGCCTGCACGGCGTCGCGCGCCAGCGCGCTGCGCTCGTCCGCCGTGGGCGGCACGGCGCTCGAGTCGAAGCGCGGTGCCACGAGGGCATACGTGCGGTCCCACGGCAGCGCGATGCTGCGGTAGGTCCCGAGCTGTGCGGCGTACGACAGCACGTCCGGGTCACGCGTGACGAGGACGTCGGCGCGCGGAGTGCCCGCGGCGGCAGGAAGGCCGCGGTCGAGGAAGTCGCGAAGGTCGACGCCGCGTGGCACCGCCACCGTGTCCACCACCGGCGACGCGCCCGGCATCGTGTCCGTGCACTCGGTGAGCGACGCGCCGCTCGAGGCGCCGGCGCGCGTCTCGGCGACGAACCGGATCGTGTCGGCGGGAGCTGTGCCGCTGTCGGTGACGAGCGGGCAGCGAGCGAGCGCAGACGCCGGCGCGGAGGGTGGAGCGGGCGCCGGGCCGGGCGCGCCGCTGCTTGCACACGCGGCGGCAAGGCCCGCCAGGGCGGCGCGGCCCAAGCTTCGGACGAAGAGTTGCCGGTCAATTCGGACGGGCATCACGTCAGCGGGAATGGCAGTTCACGGGAGCGGGTCGCATGCCGAGGGTATGCTGCCTCAAGCTACGCGCGGCCGCCCGGTGCAGCCAGCGCTCTGCGTGCAGACGGCCGGTGTGGACGGCGCGTACGTCGGGGCTGCTCACGGGCCGGCGCGCCGCGCCCTTCGGGGGCTTTCCCGACGCGTTACTGTTGGTCATTCCCCCCGTACGACCCACCTCATGAGGAGGAATCATGAAGCCGCGTTTCAACTACGCTACGACCACACCGGGCCTCTACCATGCGATGCTCGGCATGGAGAAGTACCTGCACGAATGCGGGCTCGAAGAGCCGCTCATCCACCTGATCAAGCTCCGCGCATCGCAGATCAACGGCTGCGCCTACTGCATCGACATGCACTGGAAGGACCTGCGGGCCATCGGCGAGAGCGAGCAGCGGCTGTATGGATTGGACGCGTGGCGCGAGAGTCCGTACTACAGCGATCGTGAGCGGGCAGCGCTGACGTGGACCGAAGCGGTGACGCTCGTGGCCGGCGGCCAGGTGGACGATCTCGTGTACGAGGCCGTGAAGCCGCACTTCACCGAG
>DASVWS010000056.1:0-14029 GCA_036393095.1 Gemmatimonadaceae bacterium
CTGACGCGAAGGCCCCGCATGCACCCGCGGGGCCTTCGTTCGTGATCCAGCGCGTGCTCACTCCCCGGGCCGCAAGTGCTCGCCGAAGAACTGGTCCACGCGCCGCCAGGCGTCCTCGAGCACGAACGCCCGGTCGAAGTAGTGAAATTCCCCAGGGTACATCATGAACTGCACGAGGTGTGACTTGCCCGCCTTGAGGATCGAATCCAGCAGCAGCGTCGTCTCCCAGAAGGGCACGTTCACGTCGGCGGTGCCGGCGAGCACGAGCAGCGGGTCCTGCAGCTGCGCGACGCGAGTCGTCACGGCGGAGCGGGCGTAGATCTCCGGATTCTCCTGCGGCGTGCCCATGCGCTGCTGCATCCACCCCGAGTGGTACGGGTCGAGGTAGTAGTACGCGGGATTGACCAGCCCGGCGACGTCCACGGCGCAGGCGAACAGCGTGGGCTCGCGCGTGATGGCGGTGAGCGTGAAGAACCCGCCGTAGCTCAGCCCCCAGACGCCGATGCGCTGCGGGTCCACATACGGAAGCGTCTTCAGATACGCGCCGGCGAGCCGGGCGTCGGTCGCGTCCTGGCCGCCCACATCGTGATACACGGCCTCGCGCCAGTCGCGCCCGTAGCCGATGCTGCCGCGGTAGTCGGGCGCGATGACGATGTAGCCCTCCTGCAGCAAATACTGATGGAACGCGTAATAGACGCCTTCCCGCCGATCCACGTGCCAGCCGTCGTAGTTCTGGTTCACGCCGTCGGGATGGATCCAGACGATCGCCGGGTGCTTGCGCGTCGTATCGAGGTGCGGGGGGACGAACAGCCAAGCGGGCACGGACCTGCCGTCGGCGGCGCGATAATGGATCAGCCTGGGTGGGACGAAGTCGTAACCCTCCATGCGGGCCGGCATGGAGTGGGTGAGCCGCAGCGGCGTGCCGCCGGTGGATGCGACAACGTAGATCTCAGGCGACTGTTGCGCGTCGGTGTGCTGGTACGCGATGCGCCCATCGTCCGGCGACCAGACGGCGTCGATGTTGGTGCCATTGCCGTGGGTGAGCCAGGCGACGGTGGCGTGATCGGGTGAGCCGTGCAGGTCGATCACCCCGATCTGGCGGTCGCCGGGGCGGCCGGGCTCGTTGGCGTCGAAGGCGATGCGGTCGCCTTTGTGCGACCACACCGGCCGCCAGGAATCGAAGGCGCCGCGGGTGACCTGGACGGCGGGCCCGCCGTCGGCGGCCATGACATAAAGCTGATCCCAGCCGCTGGTGTCGCTGGCGAACAGAATCCATTTGCCGTCGGGCGAGACCTGCGGCGTGGCGCCGCGGTCGATCATGCTCCAGAACTTGTCCTCATGGTCCACATGCACGGCGCGCGCCGGCCCGCCATTGGCGTCGAGAAAGTAGATGGTGCGGCTCTTGTAGTCGCTCGCCACATGGCTGTCCACCAGCGTCGTGGCGTTGACCCAGCTCGGCGCGCCATACCCCCCGCTCGGCCCCTGGACCTTCACCGCGGCGCCGCCACCGAGCGCAGCGACATAGAGCTGGCCGGCCACGAACTCGCTGCGGGCGAAGACCAGCTTGTCCCCGACCTCCGGGAAAGTGGTGTCGTGCGGCACGACATGCCCGCCGACAGTATAGGCGAGGCGGCGACTGTCGGGCGACCATCGCAGGCCGCCGATGTTCCCGGACGCGCTCGCGACGTCGTGCCCCGCGCCGCCGTCCCGCGGCGCGACGACGAGCTCGAAATCGCCGGCCCGGCGCTCGACGCGGGCAACAAAGCGGCCATCGGGCGAGGGCGCGCCGCCGCCGGCGCGGCCGCCGGGTTCATCGGCGGGCGCGTCGGGCACGAGTGTGGGTGTCCCCGGTTCTTCGGCGCTGACGCGGTAACGGCCGTAGACGCCTCCTGAATCCCAGGTGAACGTCAGGCTTTTTCCGTCGCGCGACCAACGCCAGGCGGATGGGTACTTGATGCCGACGATGGCGGGAATGGTCAGGCGTTGCGCGCCCGCAGGCACCACGAACAAAAGGAACAGGAACAACCAGGACATGCCTGCGCGTCTGGACGGTTTCGACATCGGGGACTCCTCCTCGTGAGCGGCAAACTTCCGCCCGGAGGGCCCGGCTGTCCAGTTCGCGTACGGGGCTCGCACTGGATCTCTCGATCTCGCCGTCGGTGGTGCGTCGATGGCGGGGGCCCTGGGTCAGCTCGCCCGCATTGCCCGCGCCGGGTCCGCCCGCAATGCACGCCTCGCCGGAGCGAGGCACGCCGCGAGCCCCACCACGAGCAGCACGCCGAGCACTGCCGCGTAGGTAGCCGGGTCCCCCGGCTGCACCCCGAACAGCAGCCCGCGCACGAATCGCCCGAGCACCAGCGACGCCACGGCGCCGGCCGCCACGCCCGCCGCCACCGATCCCATGCCATCCCGCGTGACGAGCGAGAGGATGTGGCGACTGTCGGCGCCGAGTGCGAGCCGGATAGCGATTTCGGGTATGCGCTGGCTCACGGTGTAGCCTACCACGCCGGCCAGCCCAGCCGCCGCGAGCACCAGCGCGAGCACTGAGAAGCTCCCGACGATCGCCGATCCCAGACGGGGGCCGAGCAGCTCGGCACCGCGGACGTCTTCCAGGGTGCTGACGTTCGACACCGGCTCGTGGTCGTCCACCCGCCACACGGCGTTGCGGATCTGCGGGACGATCGCGGCCGCGGGCCCTGAGGCGCGGACGAGGATGCGAATGTCGGCCGGAGGACTGGCCGCCGCCGGCACGTACACCTCGTCCGTCACGTCCGCATCCAGCCCATTCTGCCGCACGTCGCCCACCACACCGACAATGGGGTTCCACGTCTTGCCGTTGTCGAACGAGACGGTGGTGCCAATCGGATCGCGCCCCCTCCAGAACCGCGTGACCAGCCGTCTGCTGACGATGAGGGGTGGCCGGAGCGTGTCACGGTCCGCGTCGGTGAAGAGGCGGCCGCGAACGAGTGGGATCCCCAGGGCGCTGAAGTACTCGGGGCTCACTGCGGTGACATCTGCCTTGGGCGCCGTCGAGCCGCTGTCGTTCGCCTGTCCGTTGATCGCAAAGCCAAGGGTTCCGGTGACGCTGCCGTTCAGCGGAAACGTGTTCGCGATGGCGACGGCTTCCGCGCCGTGAATCTGGTGCAGGTTGGCCAGAATCCGGTCCCCGAATCCGCGGAGCAGGGCATTGGTCGGATACTTGGTGAAGTTCTGCGCCAGGCGTGCCGTGACCACGCTTGCGGGGTCGATGCCCGCGTCCACCGCCTCGAGCTTCAGCAGGCTGCGACTGACGAGCCCGGCCCCGATGAGCAGCGTGAACGCGACGGCGACCTGTGCCGCCACGAATGCGCGCCGCATCCGGCCTTCGGCCGGGGTGCCCATCGCACCCGAATTGCCCTGCCTCAAGCGGTCGATGATCTGCGCCCCCCGCGAGCGCCGGACAAACGGCGCTGACGCCGCCAACAGACCGACCCCGACGCAGATGGCGACGGTGTACGCGAAGACGGCCGGATGTAGGGCGACTTCGGCGCCGCGTGGGGAGAACTGTTGTGCCAGCATGCGCAGCACGCCGACACTCGCCTGCGCAAGGATCAGCCCCACGGCACCCCCGCCGAGGGTCAGGATCAGACTCTCGGAGGCGAGCTGGCCGTAGAGGCGCCACGCACCCGAGCCGAGCGCTTCGCGGGTTGCCAGCTCGCGTGCCCGTCGTGCCTGCCGCGCCATCGTCAGACTCGCGAAATTCGCCGCTGCCGCGATCAGCAGGAACACCGCCGTCCCGAACAGAAGCGCCAGCACCGGCCGCGAGGTGGCCGTCATTTCGGTGTCGATGGGCGTGACGGTCGAGCGCAGGTTCGCTGACGCCGGATACGCCTCGGGATGATCGATCCGCATGCGGTCGTCGATCGTGGCCACGTCACTCCGCGCCTGGGCCAGCGTGACTCCAGGCTTGAGGCGCGCGAACACGGTGGGGAGCCGCGCCGTGCGCGAGGCCATCGCCGCCGGCGCCGAGCGGAACGGGCACGCCCCCGCCGGCATCCAGATGTCGTTGTCGTTGGGGTAGGTGGGGAGCGGTGGGAGGATCCCCACCACGGTGTGGACCTTGTCGTTCATGATGAACGTGCTCCCCACGGCGTGGGGATCGGAGCCCATCACGTTCACCCAATACTTGTAGGAAAGCAGCACCACCGGCGGCGCGCCGACCGCTTCCTCCCCGGGCTCGAACAGCCGCCCCTGGAGGGGCCGAACGCCCAGGACCTGGAAGAAATTGTCGGAGACCACGCCGGTCTGGACGCGCTGTGGGTCCCCGTGGCCGTAGAGCTGGAAGGCCATCGAGTGGTACTCCACCACCGCGTCGAAGGCGTGGGACTGGGCACGAAGGTCCGCGATCTCGGGGATGGAAAAGCGGGCATCGCCGAATTGCGATGACGCGTGCTGGACGTGCACGATGCGCGTGCCGTTCCCGTACGGCAGGCGGCGGAGCAGCGCCGCGTCCACGAGGCTGAAGATGGCGGAGTTGGCTCCGATGCCGAGCCCGAGCGTGGCCACCGCGAGCACCGAGAACCCGCGTGCGCGGCGCAGACTGCGGAGTGCGTGTACGACCTGGCGTCCCAACATGGTGCCTCCGGCGAAGCCGGTCGCGGCCCCGCGCCGCGACGCCATGGCAGGGTACGAGATGCCGGGTGTGGCTCAAAGGACGGGTATCCGACCGCTTCGGCCATCGTCTCACGGCCGCCGGGACGGACGGGCCGGGTCAGGTCGCGAACCGGCTCCGGTAGCGGCTCGGCGGCACGCCGAACCGGCGTTCGAACGCTCGGCGGAAGCCGTCGGCGGTGGCGAACCCCACCGAGCGCGCCACGCGATCGATCGCGGCGCGCGAGCGGGAAAGCCGCCGGGCGGCCTCGTCGAGGCGCACACGCTCCACGAATTCCGCGGGCGAGCGGCCGAAGCGTTCGCGAAAGGTGCGCGAGAAGTGCCGCGGGCTCATGAAGACGCGGCCGGCCAGCAACTCCACCGACAGGTCGGCGTCGAGGTGCCCATTGATCCACGCCACCAGATCGGCGAAGCGGTCGGCGGCCTCGGCCTGGAACTGCAGCGGCTCCGAGAATTGCTGCTGCCCGCCGTCGCGTTTCAGGAATACGACGAGCTCGCGCGCCACGGCGAGCGCCGCAGCAGGACCACAGTCATCCTCGATGAGTGAGAGCGCCAGATCGATGCCGGCTGTGATGCCGGCCGATGTGCTGAAGCGCTCGCCCTTGATGAAGAGCGGCTCAGGGTCCACGTGCACCTTGGGAAAGCGGTCGGCGAGATCGGATGCGAACTTCCAGTGGGTCGCCACGTGGCAGCCGTCGACGAGTCCGCTGGCCGCGAGGGCGTAGGCACCGGTGCAGACCGACGCGATGCGCCGGATGCGTGGGGCGCGCGCACGGATCCACGCGGCGGCCTTCGCCTGCGGACCGGCGGCGCGCATCGCGCGGCCGCCCGGAATGATGAGCGTATCGAGGCGAAGTCGCGGCGCGGGGAGGGCCGCGTGCGCGCGCATGACGATGCCCGATTCGGTTCGGAAGGTTTGCCCGGTGAGGCCGAGGATCACCACGTCATAGGGGGGCTGCCCCGTCGCGGGATCGGGCGGCACGGCCGTGAACGCGTCGGACGGGCCGATCACGTCGAGGGCCTGGACGTCGTCGTAGCCGAGGATGCCGATGCGTCGGGTGGGCAGGAGGGGGCCGCCGGAGCCGGGGTCGGCGGGAACATAGCGCGCCGTGCGCGTGGCTGAAAGGTCCCAATTCCGACCGAACCGGCCATCCCGGCCGGCGACGGTCAGCGGGGCTGCGCGCGGAGCTATCGCCCCGCCGTCACCTCGAACCGGCACTGCGGCCGCGGATCGTGCTCGCACCGGCGATGCACGGCGGCCCCGGTGACCTCGCGCAGCATCGCTTCCACCGCCACGCAGACGTCCGGCTGGTCGGCCACGGCCGCCGCGGCGGGACACCCGCACCCGACGATCCGGTAACCGCCGGGCATGCGCTCAACCGTCGCCGACCCGCCCAGCTCGTTGAGGAGGGTGGCGGCGGAGTCGGCGCGCTCGCGCAGTGTGCCCGAAGCGGCGGGACGTCCGGCCGCCATGCGCCGCCCCGAGTCGCGAAAGACGGTGCGCAGCCTTGCCGGCGTGAGCCGTGTGGCGAGCGCCCCCAGTACGGCGCGGAGCAGAGGCAGATAGGCGCGCGAGAGCGCCGACTCGGCTTCGACGGAGGACTCGTAGAGGACCGCGGGCTTGCCGGCGCCGCCGGTGCGGCGGGTGCCGGCGCCTCGTACCAGGCCGTCTCGCTCGAGCGTGGCCAGGTGCGCGCGCACCGCGTTGTCGGTGAGCGAGAGATCGCCGGCGATCTCCTCCACGGTGCACGTTGCGCGGCGGACGCGCTCCAACACGCGCCCGCGGGTGCTTTCGGAAAACCGGCGACTGCCGGGGTTGGCCGCCATGCGGGCTCCTGGCCAGAGGATACGGGGCGCTCGGCGCCTCGTCGATGATAGCGCGGAGCAGCGGTTTCGTCAATAAATCAAGGTTTTTATTGACAAATTCGCCGAGGGCCCTTACCCTTTCGCGCGCCGGGCGGCCCGTCCGGTCCGCGCCGGCGGGCGCGGCACGATCTGTCAACTGGAGGTGTGCGATGCGGAAGGGAGCGAAGCAACGTTGGCTGTCGGCGATGGTCCTGGCGTTCGCGGCGACGACGCTCACTGGCGGGGCGGCCCGTGCGCAGAGGAACGGCGGCGGGCTCAATGACCCGACGATCGTGGCCATCTTCGACGCCGCGAACACCTGGGATATCCAGACCGGTGCGATGGCGGCGAAGAAGGGGACCACGCCGGCGATCCGCGATTTTGGTGCGCAACTCGAGCGCGACCACACGCACGTACGCCAACTCGGACGCGACCTGGCGAAGAAACTCGGCGTGACGCCGACGCCGCCCAGGGATTTCGCGATGGCCAAGGATCACGCGGCCGCCATGACGTCGCTGCGCGGCGCCAGCGGCACCGCGTTCGATCGAGATTTTCTCCAGCACGAGATCGCGTACCACAAGGCGGTGATCGACGCGCTCGACAACACCTTCCTGCCGGCCATCCAGAACGACCAACTCAAGGCGCTGGTGAAGGAGGTCGTGCCGGCGTTCACGGCGCACATGGAAATGGCGCAGCACCTGCTTGATGCGATGGGGAAGTAGCATAGCGGCCGGGCCCGCCGCCGCGGCGGGTCCGGCCGGCCCCAGCACGCGAGCCGCCATGTGACGTTGAACGCGAACCGCCACTCCCTGGCCGTGAACGCGTACGGCGTGCCCCCGAGGAACTGCGTTGGATAAGGAAGCATTGGCCCAGATTCGAACCGCGACGGATCCCGCCGTCCCGATTATCCAAGGCAGGGTTCAGGCGACGGCCATATCATCGCGTGAACCCTGTCGCGTTCGGGGACCATTGCGCGACCATCCGCGGCGCGGCCTCGTGCCCGCGGCGCCCTGTCCCGCCGCCCCGTTGGCCGCGTGCCGCCCGCTCTACTCCGCACGCAGCGCCACCTGTGGATCCACCCGTGTCGCCCGCCGCGCCGGCAACACGCACGCAAGCACCGCGGCGAGCAGCACGACCGCCACGGCCGCGCTGAGGGCTGCGGGATCGCGCGCGCCGACGCCATAGAGCAGACTCTGGAGCAGGCGGCCGCCGGCGAGCGCACCTGCCAGCCCGACGAGCGCCCCAACTCCGACCGGTGTCAGTGCCTGGCTTGCGATCAGCGTACGAATCGCCGCGGCGGGGGCTCCGAGCGCCAGGCGGATCGCCAACTCCTTCCTGCGCTGCGCCACGCTGTGCGCCACCAGCGCGTACACGCCGATCGCGGCCAGCAGGAGCGCCAGCCCCGCGAACGCCAGAAGCAGGGTGAACTGATAGCGCTGCGGCGCTGTCGCCGCCGCCCGCAGGGAGCCGAGCGTCCTGATCTCGGGGATTGGCGCGTTCGGCGCCAGCTTCCAGATCGCCGCACGCAACGGCTCCGCGATCGCGCTCACGGGCAACCCCGTCCGCAGCACCAGCGAGAACGACCAGGGTTCCCAGTTCCAGTATGGCTGGTACACCACGGGCGGTGCCGCCGACGTCAGCGTCCCGTCGAGCGCGTCGGCCGCCACGCCCACGATCGTCGGCGTCAGGCCGTTGAATGCGATCGGCTGCCCCACCAGCGTGCGCGGGTCCCGCCCCGGCCAGATCAGCCGTGCCGTGGCCTGGGAAATGATCACGGCCTCGTGCATGGCCTTCTCGTCGCCCTCGCGCCTGGGGGGCCAGCCGGCCGGCCGGTCGCCCTCGCGGAAGTCGCGCCCCGCGAGCAGCGGGATCCGCATCGTCGAGAAGTAATGGCCTCCGATGAACCGCACGTTGACGCTGGGCTGCTGCGATGGCGGGTACTGCGTTCCCGGCACGCCGGCCCCGTCGATCCAGGTCTCGCCCTGCAGCGGCAGATGCGACGTCAGTCCCGCCGACCGCACCCCCGGGATGGCCGCCACGGCGCCCGTGACCTGCTGCAGAATCCGATCCCGCTCGGCATCGCCATACGTCGCGATCACCACCCGGGCCTCGATGGCCTGGTCCGTCGAGAATCCCGCCGCCCTGGTCATCAACTGGTACAGGCTGAGCCCGAGCAACCCCGCCACGGATATCAACAATGTCGTAAGCGCTGCCTGCACGCCGATCAATCCCTGTCGAGACCGCACGCTCGCCGGCCCCGCCGTTGCGGCCCGGCCGCCTCCCCTGAGCGAATCCTGCGGGTCGCCACGCCCCACGCGCAGCGCCGGCACCACCCCGGTCAGCACCCCCGCCGCGGCCGACAGCACCACCCCCACGGCCAACACCCGCCAGTCCACGTGGACATCGCCCAGACGCGGAATGTCCTTCGGGGCCAGCGCCAGCAATCCCCGCAGGCCCGCCGCGGCGCCGGCCATGCCGAGGAGGCCGCCCACGAGCCCGAGGACCAGCCCCTCGCGCAACACCTGCCGAGCCAGCCGTCCCGGTTCCGCGCCCAGCGCGATCCGAATGGCCCACTCCCGCTGCCGATCCACCACGCGGCTCACCCAAAGTCCGCCAAGGTTGACACTGATGATCAACAACACCGCGCCCACCGCCCCCAGCAGCAGCCACAACTCCCGCCGCGACGCCTCCGTGGCATAGTCGAGCACCGGCGTGATCTGCCCCTCCAGCGTCATCCCCGGCGCCCGGTCTGGTGCGTCGGCTGCCAGGCGGTGCTGAATCGTGTTCAGCTGCGCCAGCGCCTGGGCTGCGGTGACACCCGGCTTCAGGCGCCCGATCACCGTGTAATTGAAGTTCGACCATACCGATCTCAGGTTCCCGGCAGCGCCGGGGGTGAACTCAAACGGAACGAAGAACTCGGTGGTGGTGCCGGCCGTCATCGGCCCCAGCTCGCTGCCGCCGATGCGAACGTCGGCCGGCAGCACGCCGATCACGCGCGCTTCATGCCCGGGCGCGCCCACCATGCGTCCGATCACCCGGGGGTCGGCGTCGAACGCCGAGCGCCAGAGCGCGTCGGTGATGACCATGGGGTGGCTGCTGTCGGCGGCATCCGCGGGCGCGAAGAATCGCCCCAGTTCCGGTGTCGCCCGGAGCACGTCGAAGAAGCTCGGCGTCACCGCCACGCCATCCAGGGCCCGGGGCGCGCCCTGGCCGGCGAGCGTGAATGACGCGCGCTGCACCGCCGCCATGGCCTGGAAATCGCTGGCGTGCTCCCGCCACGCGAGTACCGCCGACGGCGTATCGAAGAACGCCAATCTGTCTGCATGCGGGATCTGCGGCGCGCGCTCGCCGACCAGTACCAGCTGCGCAGGATCGGGGAAGGGGAGGGGCCGCAGCAGCACGCCGTTCACGACCGAGAAGATCGCCGTGGTGGCGCCGACTCCGACGGCCAGCATCACCACGACGAGCCCGTGAAATGCAGATATGCGGCGCAGGGTTCGCACGATCGTCAGGTCCGGTTGTGGATGGAGCCGAGTACGGCCGCGCGCGCCACCAGGTTTCGCTCCGTTGGACAGGGCGATCCCCCGTGGGGTTTGAGCCCTCGATGCGGTGGATGGGCGGACGCGGCGGCGGCATCGCCGGGCCGCGGGTTCCGATCCCCCCGTTCCGAGGACATGAGCGTTGCCCGTACATGTCGCGAAGGCAGCATGGTGACCTTCCAGGCCGATGCGCGGTTCAGCCCCGCAGGTACCGCATCGTCCCCCAGCCGCGTCCAGGAGCCGCCATGCGCATGAACACGTTCGGTCACCTCGCCTCGCTCGTCACCGTCGCTGCGCTGGCAGCGGTTGCCGGCTGCTCGAACAGCACCGCCCCCAGCCGTCCGTCCGGCGAGATCCAGCTGACGGCTGACCAGGTGAGCGCCCTCGACAGTGCGGTGCAGGTGGCGGCGGACAGCAATCCTTCGAACCCGGACCTCGTGGCCCTTCGCGACTCCGCGTTCGGCGTGCTCGCAGCGGGGGTGAAGGCGAAGCAGCTCGATGTGACCACGGACCTCACGAGTGCGCCGCTCTATTTCGTGGGCATTCATCGTTCCTATACCATCACGGGCGGCAGCTCGTTCTCGACCTGGACGGTGGTCGGATTCGATGATCCGTCGCACCTCTCGATTCTGGTCGATCTCGGTGGCTTTGCCCAGGGAGGCGCGACGCCGCCGGACTCGGCCTCGGGCCCGATCGGCGGCAGTGGCGTTGGGAACGCGCGCTTCTTCCAACTCGGAGCGGCCGGCATGCTCACCGCGTGGATCGTCGACTCGGGGACGGAGCGCTTCGTCTCCGATTCGACGCCGGGCTCCGCCTGCCCGGGATTCACGCCGATTCCGAACGTGACCTGCACCGTCGAAACGATGCACGTGCGTTTCGACGTGTCAGCCGCGGGCGGAACCAATGGCGCCGGGGCGCGCCACGCGACGGTCACCACCGACGTCGACGTACCGACCATGCGGCTCAATTACCGGCTGTAGCTGGTACTGCCGGGGGGCGGCCGTCGGGCGCGTGCTACTGCACCGTGAGGATGTCGGTGGCCGGGTCGTAGCTCGTGGTGAGGGTGGGCAGTGGACGCGTCGCGGGTCCGTTCACGACATTGCCGTTCGCGTCGAACCGGGAGCCGTGACAGGGACAGACGATCTGAGTTCCGTTCTGAACGCCGGCCGCGCACTGTTGGTGCGTGCAGATCAGCGAGTAGGCGGCGAACGTCGTTGCGGTGAGACGCTTGGCAGCCCGAAGGTCCGCCACCTGCACGAGGAGCCCGGTCGTTGCGAGGTCGGGAAAATCGCCGACCTTGACGAGCTTGGGGCCGTCGGTCGGGATGCCGCCGGGTCCCGCGTCCTTCAAGCCGGTGGGCCCGAACTGGCCGTTGCCGCAGCCGGCCATCACCAGCGCTCCCGCCGTCGCTGCGGCCGAGCTGATCAGGAAATCACGACGATTGATGCAGTCGCTGCAAGCCATCGTTCCTCCACAAGTGCGGCGCGCGGCGCGCACCGGGTTCTTACACCGAGACGAACGCGTGCGTCCCCGCCTCCGTGTCCTCGTCGTCCGGATCGCGGGGCAGGGGGGTCAGTGCGCATTCCAGAGTTTCATCATGAGGGCGCTGGCCGCCGTAACGCCCATCGCGGCCAACGTCACGGTGCGATGCTCGCGCCGCTTCGCGAGACTGTTCTGCGCCTGCGTGGCCAGCGTCGAGCCGGCGTAGGTGAAGCCGGCGTCGGCGGCGAGCATCGACAGCGCGTGCACGTATCGCAGCGTTCGATTCTCCGGCACGCTGCGCGAATCCCAGAGATTCCACAGGCCGGTGACGGTGCTTACCGTGAACGCGCCGGCGAGCAGCGTGGCGCCCACGCGGTGCCCGGTCTTGGCCCAGGTGGGAGCGCCCGCCGGATCGTTGAAGAGGCGTCTGCCGGTCACGTACTGCACAGCGAACAACGGCAGGATGGTGTACGCCGACCAACGATGGATTTCCAGCCGCGTGTAGTACGCGTCGCTGATCTCCACGGCGCGCGGGCGCCGGTGCGCGGTATCCACGATCGCGCGGGGAATCGGGGTGGACGCGCGGCGCCACGCGGCGGACGTCGTATCCGGCGGCGAGGCGGCGAACAGCATGGCCACGATTGAAGCGGTCACAAACATGGGTCACTCACCGAGCGGGAGGGGCACGCGGCGTCGCGCCCTGGCCGGCGCCCACGCCCGTGCGTGTTTCGGAGAGGTCCCGGACGCGTCCGGGACACCGCTACCATATATGCGGGGCCGGAGATTCGCGTTCCCGGGGGCCGGCGGGGGAGTGTAAGGAATTTGTCAGGCTGCGAGTCGCGGAGGCCTCGATCGCGAACGCACCTGCGCCTTGCAGGATTGGCACGGTCGACTCCCTCAGAGAGGAACGGCCATGCGAACAGCGGATCGCGCGTTTGCGGTGTTGGTGCTCATCCTCGGCCTCGCGGGTTGTGGCGGCGCGTCGTCGGACGGCGTCACGAACCCACCGCCTCCCCCCCCACCGCCTCCTCCGGCCAACACGGTCAACATCAGCGACAACTACTTCAATCCGACCTCAACCACCGTTGCGGTCGGAACGACGGTGACCTGGAACTGGACGACGTCCACCACGCACAATGTGACCTTCGCCGACGGCGTGGCCTCCGGAAACAAGAGCAGCGGTTCGTATACGAGGACGTTCAACACGGCCGGCACGTACTCCTACGTCTGCACGATTCACCAGTATCTGGGGATGGCGGGGTCGATCACGGTGCAGTGATACGCGGGAATGGTCAGGCGTTGCGCGCCCGCAGGCACCGCGAACCAGAGGAACAGGAGCAACGAGGACGTGCCCGCGAGCCTCCCGGGCGCGGCCACGGGGAGCTTCGCCATGAACGGGGGAGTTCGCGTTGCCTGACGGCAAGCCAGGCGCTATGATCGGAGTTCGCATCCGCCACCGGGAGGGGAGGACATCACCACACTGCGACGCTGCCCTCGATCCAAACCTTGCGCGGAATCGGAACGCGGGCGCATGCGTGGGGTCGCCTGTTCGCCCTGTCCTCGTCCGGATGCAGGATGAACGCTCGTGTGAGGCCGGGGGGAGCTCCTGCGGCCATCGTGCAGCACCGGAGGCCGGATGCCAAAGCCGGGGATCGTTGATCGGCGAACGCTCATTGGGGTCGTAGGAGTCGTTGTGCTCTCTGCCTGCGGGTCGGCGCGCAGCACCGAGCCGGCCGACACCGTGCCGCCGTCCGTCGTCCTCTCGGTGAGTCCGTCGCCGATCGCTCTCGACTCCGATTTCGCCGTCGACGGCAGCGTGCTGGACGCCGGAGGCGTGGCCTCGCTCATCATCGACGGGACCGTGGTGCCCCTGCAGGGCGGCAACACGTTCTCGGTCACGCTGCACAGTCCGGCGAGTGTCGGCCCGGTCACCGTCACCGCGCAGGCCACCGATCGGGCAGGAAACCGGGTCGACACGAGCGTCGTGTTCACCAGCCGGCCGCAGAGATTCCAGGCGACGGTCGCCGGCGTTCCCCGCGCCGATTCGGTACTCCAGCAACCCGAATTCGTTCTGACGGTAACGGCGCCGACGCAGCTGACCACGACCACCGCCATCTTCGTCGATCAGACCATGGAGTCGCTCGCGGCGCCTCAGGTCGCGCCGTACATGCTCACGTCGCCGGTACTGCGCGAGGGCCCGCATACGATCCACATCATGGTGGCGCCGCAACCGGGCATCCGGGAGTACGACACGACCTTCACGCTGGACACGCACTTCGCCCCGGTGAATTACCAGGCGACGGTCCTCGCGCCGCTGGACAGCGACTACGATGCGGTGGGCACCGACATGAACGACAGCGGCGTGGTGGTTGGCTGGTCCCAGAACTGGGGCACCGGCGCCCACCGGCCCGTGCGCTGGGTCAACGGCACGGCCGAGGTCTTGCCGATGGACACGGCGACGATGGGCTGGGCGGACGCCATCGATGCGCACGGCGAGATCGTCGGCAAAGTGA
>DASVWS010000057.1:0-8749 GCA_036393095.1 Gemmatimonadaceae bacterium
GTGGGAGCTGCTCCGCGCTGCCGGATGGAAGCCGGAACGCGAGGGCGTGGACGGGTTCTACGAGGAGCACCAGCATCTGTGTCCGCTGATCGCGCCGGGGGGCGGCAACGTCGTCGTGGAGCTGCACCGGTGTCTGCTCTATCCGAGCGGACCCTTCAAGATCTCGGAAGCCGATGTGTGGGCGGCGGCGTCGCCGGTGCAGACCGGGGGGCGCACGGCGTGGGTTCCGTCGCCCGAGCACCTCGCCCTGCACCTGTGCATCCATTTCGCGTGGTCCCACGAAATGCGGTTCGGGCTGGCGCGGACCGTGCGCGACCTGAGTGTCCTCATGCCCGTCGTGGACTGGGAGCGTTTCGTGCGGCTGGCGCACGAGACGCGGGCGGAGTCGTGCTGCTACTGGCCGCTGCGGCTGGCATTGTCGCTGGCGGCCGTTTCCGTACCGCCGGCCGTGCTCGCGTCGCTTGCCCCGCGGTCTCCACGCTGGCTGCGCGGGGCGCTGGAGCGGGTCGTGACGACGAGCGCGCTGGATCCGCGGCAGGAGTTCGTGCCGTCCATCCAGCTCTGGCGGTTCGCGTGGACGCTTGCCATCCGGCCCGGCGCCTCGGGGCACGGGAGCGCGCGCCCGTGGGGCTACCGCGACGACTTCGGCAAGTACACGCACGGCGTTCCACGGCTGCCGGTCTGGAAGCGGATTCGCGTGCAGTTGGCCGCACTGCCGGAGTGGGCGCGCTTCCTGTCCGTGGCGGCCGGACGCGCGCGTCCGCTCCGCAGCCGAAGCGGGTGAGCCCCGCGGGGCCGCGCGCCAAGCGTGGCGGCGAAAAACGCCTTCTCAGGAGGCCGGCGTGCGGAGCTGCGCGAGGCTGTCCGGGAGCCCGAGCTTCTGCAGGACGCCGAGGAACTTGGGGTGCGTGCGGATCGGATCGAAGATCGGCTCCGCGAGCGACTCCGCCGAGAGCAGGGGCGCGTGCGCGCGCGCGGCGGAGTCGAGCGCGGCGAGCGCGCCGGCCGTGTTGCCGGCTCCGAGCAGCGCGTGGGCCGAGATGACGGCCGCGTCGGGATTCTTGTCGGCCGCGGCGGCCTTGGCGATCGCCTCGGCGCGCTTCGTGTCGCCGACGCGCGCGTACGTGTAGGCGAGCATCGCGTTCACCGCGCTGGACGTCGGATGGCGGCGCGTGCCCATGGAGCCGGCGGCTTCGAGCGGGCCGAGCGCGGAGTCCGCGTGTCCCGCGAACGCCTGCACGACGCCGAGCGCGAGTTGGGTGACGTAGGTGGTCGAGTCGATCACCATGGCGCGGCGCGCGGCGGCGAGCGCCGCCGTCTGGTCGCCGGCGATGCTGAGCGCCATGGCGTACGAGGCGAGACCGCCGGCCGACGTCTGGTCGAGCGCGGTTGCCCGGCGCAGCTGCTCCACCGCTTCGGGGACGCGTCCCTGGAGCAGGAGGATCTCGCCGAGGCCCTGGTGCGGAGCGGCGGCGCGCGGATCGATGGAGATCGCCTTCCGGTAGTCGCGCTCCGCCTCGGTCCATCGGAACTCCGCCCTGAACAGGGACGCGCGCGCCGAGTAGGCGTCGGCCAGCGTACTGTCGAGGGCGATCGCCCGCGTGGCCGCGGCGATGCCGAGCGAGAGGAGCGAGTCGGAGGGCGTCGCATCGTACGTCGGCAGCAGCGCATACGCGTGCGCCGTCGCGGCGTAGGCCTTGGCGAAGTTGCTGTCGCGCCGGACCGCCCAGCCGAGCGTATCGATGGCGCGGCGCAGGGCCCGCGCGCCCGGCCGGCTGATGAATCCGGTGGCGCGGGTGTACGCTTCGTACGCCGTGTCGTCGTTCGTACCGCGGTCGGCCAGCATCTGCGGACGCACGGCGAGCCGTGGCTCCAGCGCCGTCGCAATGGCGACGGCGATGCCCTGCTGGACGGCGAAGACGTCGCGGATCGTGGGATTGTACATGTCCGACCACGCGATGAAGCCGTCGGTCGTGTTCACGAGACTGGCGGCGATGCGCAGCGAGTCCCCCTGCTTCTGCACGGTGCCCTCGAGCACGAATCCCACATTGTACGCGGTGCCGAGCTGCTGCTGCGTGCGGTAGGGCATGGCGCCGTTGGCGCCCGGGGGAACCGAGGCCACGCGCAGCCCGGGGACGCGCGTGAGCGCGTTCACGAGCTCGGTGGTGATGCCGTCGGCCAGGGTCTGGTCCGCGGAGTCGGACCCCTGGTTGACGAAGGGCATCACGAGCACGGAGTGCGCGCGCAGCGAGTCGGGATTCGACGCGGGCAGCGCCGCTTCGGGACGGCCGCGAATGGTGACGATCGCCGCGGTGGCTCCCGCGGCGACGAGCACGAGCGCCACGACGACGCCGGTGAGCCGGCGGCGGGCGCGCGCACGGCGCGTGGCCGGCAGGGAATCGGTGCTGACGATGGCCGGGTCGTCGAGCGCGTCCACGATCTCGCGGGCCGACTGCGGGCGCTGGGTGCGCTCCTTCTCGAGGCAGCGCATGACCAGCGAGACGAGGCGCGGCGGCAGGTCCGGGCGCACCTCGTCGAGGGGGCGGGGCGGTTTCGCGAGGTGGGCCGCCAGCAGCGCCTGCGGCGTGAGGGACGCGAACGGCGGACCGCCGGCGAGCATCTCGTACGCCATCACGCCGAACGAATAGAGGTCGGCGCGCGCGTCCACGTCGGGATCGGCGGCGATCTGCTCCGGCGCCATGTAGGCCGGCGTGCCCACCGTGGTGCCGACCTGCGTGAGCACGCTCGAGCGCGGCCCGCTCGGCGTGCGCTGCGCCGACAGCACCGCTTTCGCGACGCCGAAGTCCGTGACCATGGCCGATCCGGAGGCGAGGAGCACGTTGTCGGGCTTGATGTCGCGGTGCACGATGCCGCGCTCGTGCGCATACGCCAGCGCGCGCGCGACGTCGCGGAGGACGGTGACGACCTCGCGCACCGGCATCGGTCCGGCCGCCACCATCCGCGCGCGGAGCGACTCGCCCTCGATGAACGGCATCGTGAAGTAGGGCAGGCCGTTCACCTCGCCGGCCGCGAGCACGCCGACGATGTGCGGATTCTGGAGCGTGGCCGCTACCAGGATCTCGCGCATGAAGCGTTCGAGATGCACCGACGCGGCCAGCTCCGGCGACACCACCTTCACGGCGATGCGGCGGTTCAGCGCCTGATCGTAGGCGACGAACACGCGCGACATGCCCCCGCCACCGAGCTCGCGCTCGACGGTGTAGGTGGGCCCGAGCTGGTGCTGCAACGCGTCGCGAATGTCGCTCATGAAACGCCGATCGGGGGTTGCGCCTGCCTGGCCCGCCATCCCTGAGACAATCCCCGACTCCTCAAGGTTGGCCACGCGGCCGGCGCGGCTTCCGGGGTTCGCCGGCGCCGGTGGCGCCCGCGACCTCACGGATAATACGCCGGACCGGTGCAAAGCGCGGCATCGCCGGCGGCGTTGGCGCGATACGCGCCACCGGACCGTTTGTTCCAGGATGTCGTCCGAATTCCCACAGAAGTTCGGCGAGTCGCTGACGGCAGGCGTCGGGGGTATGCTTCAGATTGGCCACCGGAAACCGGCACCACACCCCGCGGAGGACTCGTGACCGCCACCGAAATTCCGACTTCCAGCCCGCCGGCCGCGGCGGCCGCGGCGCCATCGGCGGCGCAAACGCTGGCCCCGATCCTCGCGCCGGCCAGCGTCGCCGTGGTCGGCGCGTCGCGCACGCCGGGCACCATCGGCCACCAGATCCTGAGCAATCTGATCAGCGAGGGCTTCACGGGCGCCGTGTATCCGGTGAACGCGCGGGCGCGCGCCGTGTGCTCGGTGCGGTCGGTGCCCTCCGTGTCGGCCATCCCGGAACCGCCCGATCTCGCCATCGTCTGCGTGCCCAAGGAGGCCGTGGTGGACGTGGCCGACGAGTGCGGGGCGATGGGCGTGCGCGGCCTCGTGGTGATCTCCGCGGGCTTTCGCGAAGTGGGGGGCGACGGCCCGGCGCGCGAGCAGGCGCTGCTGCAGCAGGCGCGGCGCCACGGCATGCGGCTCGTGGGTCCCAACTGCATGGGCGTCGTGAACACGCACCCCGACGTCTCCATGAACGCCACGTTCGCGCCCGGCATGCCGCCCACGGGGCACGCCGCGTTCGTCTCGCAGTCGGGGGCGCTGGGCGTGAGCGTGCTGGACTACGCGCGCGAGTACGGCATCGGCATCGCCCAGTTCGCGTCGGTGGGGAACAAGGCCGACGTGAGCGGCAACGATCTGCTGGAATACTGGGAACGCGACGATCACGTGCGCGTGATCCTGATGTACGTCGAGAACTTCGGGAATCCGCGACGGTTTCTCGAAATCGCCTCGCGCATCACGCGGCACAAGCCGATCGTCGTTGTCAAGTCGGGACGGTCGCGCGCGGGCGCGCGCGCGGCCTGGTCGCACACCGGCGCGCTGGCGGCGAGCGACACCGCCGTGGATGCACTGCTGGCGCAGGCCGGCGTGCTGCGCGCCGCGTCGGTGGAGGAGCTGTTCGACATGGCGATGGCGCTCGGCGTCACCGCGCTGCCGGCGTCGCGCCGCACGGCGGTGGTGACGAACGCCGGCGGGCCGGGCATTCTCGCCGCCGACGCCCTCGACGCCGCGGGACTGGACGTCGTCGAGCTGGGCGCCGAGACCGTGGCGAAGCTTCGGCCCATGTTCCCCGCGGAAGCGTCGATCCACAATCCGCTCGACATGATCGCTTCGGCCACGCCCGAGGGCTACCGGCTGGCGATCTCGACGATGCTCGACGATCCGAACATCGACGCCGTGGTGCCGATCTTCATTCCGCCGCTCAACACCGACCAGGAGTCGGTGGCCGAAGCGATCGCGGCGGCGGCGGCGACGAACCGCGACAAGCCCGTGCTGCCGGTGCTGATGGGGCGGCGCGGATTGCCCGAAGGGCGCGCGGAGCTGCACGCTGCGGGAATCCCGGCGTACGTCTTCCCCGAATCCGCGGCGCGCGCGCTGGCGGCGCTCAGCCGGTATCGCGAATGGCTCGCCCGGCCGGTGGCGACGCCCCCGCGGCTGGAGGTGAACCGCGATGCGGCCGCGGCGATCGTGCAGCGCGCCGTCGCCGAGCATCGCGAGCACCTGGACGAACTGGAAACGCTGCAGCTGCTGGCCGCCTACGGCGTGCCGGTGGCCGATGCGCGCGTGGCGTCGGGTCCCGAAGCGGCGGTGGACGCGGCGCGCGCCATCGGCTTCCCCGTGGTGCTCAAGGTCGTGTCGCCCGACATCGTGCACAAGAGCGACGTGGGCGGCGTGCGCGTCGGCGTGCGCTCGGCCGACGAGGTGCGCTCGGCGTACGAGGCGATGCTCGCCGAAGTCGCGTCGCACGTGCCCGACGCGAAGATCCGGGGGGTGCTCGTGCAGCGGCAGCTCTCCGGAGGGCGCGAGACGATCCTCGGCGTCGTGCGCGATCCGGTGTTCGGCCCGCTGGTGATGTTCGGGCTGGGCGGCGTGTTCGTGGAAGTGATGCGCGACGTGGTGTTCCGGATGCCGCCGCTGGACGAGCGCACGGCGGACGAGATGGTGCGCTCGATCCGCGCCATCGGCATTCTCACCGGCGCGCGCGGCACGGCGCGGTCGGACATTCCCGCCATCGCCGACGCGTTGCGGCGTCTCGGGCAGCTGGCGCAGGACCACGCGGAGATCGCCGAGCTCGACGTGAATCCCCTCATGGCCCTGGCCGAAGGCGTGGTTGCCCTCGACGCGCGCGTGCGCGTATCGCCGCGCGCGTGAGCGCGGCTGCTACTTCGGGAGGCGGGGCGAGGGCAGGCTCACCAGCACCGACGTGATGAGGAGCACGAGTCCGGCAACGGTGAGCTCGAGGCGGGCCGACCGCTGCAGCGTGCCCGAGGCCGCCGGGGTGCCGAGCGAGGGCCGGACGCGGCGCCAGTTCCAGGCGCCGAGCCCGAGCACGACGGCGACCACGCACAGCTTGATGATCAGCGTTTGCCCATAGGAGGTGGTCCAGAGGGCCGCCACGTACTTGAGGTGGCGCACGGCGGTCACGACGCCGGAGGCGACGAGCACCGCGACCGCCGTGAGCGCCAGCGGCGAGAAGGCATTCACGAGATCGGCGACGGTGAGCGCCTTGTCGTTTCCGCTCTGCGGCCCGGCGAGCACGGTGGGCACGGCGATCGTCATCAGCAGGAACAGGGTGCCGATCCACAGGGAGCCGGCGAGCACGTGCACGGGGTTCACCAGCGTCGCCCAGCGCAGCGAGATCACGTTGACCAGCGCCGCCCCGATGGTGCCGACGGCGGCCAGCGGCCAGCCCCCGCCCACGCGGGCCGCCACCAGCCCGAACCCGACGATCGCGATCGCGAACAGCACGGTCTCCACCGCCGGTTGCGCGCGCCCGGCGACCAGCACCTCGACCACGGCGAGGTGGCGCGCGTTCGCGATGCGCACCACGTTGGCGAGCAGCAGCGCGGTGGAGAGCACGATTCCCACCAGGCCCAGCCAGGCGGCGCGCCGTCCGACGCTCTCTAAGAGCCGTCCGCGCTCCGCATCGCCGGCGCCGCGGTGCAGCGCGGGACCGAGCACGGCGTACCGCAGTCCCACGACGCCGATCGAGAGATAGGAGCCGATGAAGCCGAGCAGTTCGCGAAGCGGATCGGTGAGATTCATGGATGTGAATGGGCCAAAGGGAATGCGCGTGCCGGGGGGCACCCGGTGAACCTAAATTGCCGTTCGCCCTTCGGGAACGCTCGGCGCGAAGGTCAGCCCACGCGTGCGCGGAGCGCCGCCGCGATCCGGGGGCCGGCCTCGCCGAGCGCGGCGGCCAGCGCGTCGACGAGCGCGACGTCGGCGGCCGTGTACGTGCCGGGCGCCCCGGTGGTGGCCTCGTTCTGCATCCTCCGCGCGAGCTGGCGAATGGCCGCGGTGTGCGCGTGCGTCCGCGCTTCTTCCTCCGAGGCCTGCTCGAGGCCCACGGCGTAGCGGACCAGGGTCATTGCGTCGCTCATCGAGAAGGGCGACGCGGGCGAGCCCGCAGGATTGGTCGTCATGACGCGCTCCGCGTTGGGGGGGCGTACCGAAGTGCGACGGCGAGCTCATGCCGTCCCTCTGAACATACGCGGATTCCGAGAGCGCGTCCCGCGGCTCAGTCGGTGAAGCCGGGCCGGTCCCGAACCGTCATCATCGTGCCCTGCATCAGGGCGACGAGCGTGCCCGCGGCTTCGTCGCCGTCGAACGCGCGCAACTCTCCCTCGCAGACGGTGATGGTGCGGCCCGCCTTCCGCACCCGGCCCACGGCCTCGAACCGCCGGCCGGCGGCCGGGGCCAGCATGTTCACCTTGAACTCGACGCTGAGCACGCCGGTGCCCGGCGGCATGAGCGAGAGCGCCGCGTACCCGCACGCCGAGTCCACGACCGCCGACACGGCGCCGGCGTGCAGGAATCCGTGCTGCTGCGTGAGCGCGTCGGAGAAGGGGAGCGCGATCACGACCTCGCCGGGGCGCACGGCGCTCAGCTCGGCGCCCAGTGTGCGCATGAACCGCTGGCGGGCGAAGCTGCCGCGAATCCGGGCTTCGAAGGCCGGATCCCGGGGCTCGAACCCGCTCACGGCGCGCGCCGGAAGATCAGCCGCGGACCGTTTTCCTCGTCGAGCGTGAGGAGCGGGCCGTCGATCAGATACCGGTAGGTCTTCACCGTTCCGTCGGCGAACGTGATGCTCACGCGGCCGCCCGGTACGAAGGCGTAGTGTGCGTTCGCCGGGGCCTCTCCCGGCTCCGCGATCACGCGCATCGCGCCGCCCGGTGCGAAGTCGTAGCTCACGGGCACCTCGGGGCCGGTCATCCCGAGCCAGTGCGCGATCACGGCCTGCGAGTCCGGCGGCGCGGCGGTCGTGAGATTGCGGTACACCTTGCCGCCCTTCATGACGAACTCCACGCGGTGCAGGGCCGTGATGTCCACCGACGGGTCGCCGCGCGTGGCGATGAGGTCGGCTTCGTAGCCCGGCGCCAGCGTGCCGATTCGCTCGCCCATGCCCAGCGCCGCGGCCGCCTGCGAGGTGGCTTCGATGATGGCGCGCATGGGGTCCTCGGCGGCCTGGCGCACCCGGCAGATCAGGTCGTCCACGTTTCGGCCGTGGGCGCCGGCCACGGCGTCGGTGCCGAACACCATCTTCAGCCTGGGCGTGGCGAGCGCGCGCTTGATGAGCCGGACCGCGTCGGGGAGCACCTTCTGCATGGCGGCGAATCCCGCCTCGTTGTAGTTGCCGATGCCCTCGTAGCGCGCGCGGTTCTGCAGGTAGTTGCGGAAGACGAGGCTGCACTGGGGATCGAAGTACACCCCGCGGTCGGCCATCAGCTTCAGGTCGGAATCGGTGGCGAACAGGCCGTGCTCGATCTGGGTGCATCCGGCATTGACGGCCGCTTCGACACTCGCCGAGCTGTGGGCGTGCACGAGCGTGCGCAGGCCGGCGGCCTTGGCCTCGCCGCACAGCGCCTGCAACTGGGCGTCGCTCATCGTCTGCTTGCCGCCGTCGCGGATACTGGCCGACGCGAAGATCTTGATGAAATCGGCATCGTCCGCTTTGCGCCGGCGGACGAGGACGCGCATGGAATCGGGCGACAGGCGCGGGTTCTCGAAGGGCATGAGCGACGTCAGGATCCGCGGGCCGGGCACGTCGCCGCGTGCGATCGCATCGCGGAGCGCCCGGTCGAGTGGGTCGCCCGGACTCTGGATCGTGGTCACCCCGCCCAGCAGCGTGGCCAGCGCATT
>DASVWS010000058.1:0-4538 GCA_036393095.1 Gemmatimonadaceae bacterium
AGCGACTTGGACATCTTCACGTGATGGGTGTCGCGCACCGTGCCGTGCAGCAGGACCGTGTGGAACGGAGCGCGTCCCATGAACTCGTATCCCGCCATGATCATCCGGGCCACCCAGAAGAACAGGATCTCCGGCGCGGTCACCAGCACGTCGGTGGGATAGAACGCCTGCAGATCCGGCGCCGTCTCGTCGGGCCAGCCGAGCGTCGAGATGGGCCAGAGCCAGCTCGAGAACCAGGTGTCGAGCACGTCCTCGTCCTGCCGCACCGAACAGCCGCAGTTGGGGCAGGCGGTCAGGTCCTCCCGGCTCGCGAACACGTTGGGCGGATCGCATTCGTCGCAGTACCACACCGGCACGCGATGCCCCCACCAGAGCTGCCGCGAGATGTTCCAGTCGCGGATGTTCTCGAGCCAGTTGACGTACACCGCTTCCCACCGCTCGGGGAGGATGCGGATGGCGCCCTCGTGCACCGCCTGCAGCGCGGGGCGGGCGAGGGGTTCCATCTTCACGAACCACTGATCGGACAGCCGCGGCTCCACCACCGTGTCGCAGCGGTAGCAGTGGCGCACGTTGTGCGTGTGCGTCTCGATCTTCACGAGCGCGCCCGACTGCTGGAGCGCGGCGACGATCCGGTCGCGCGCCTCGAACCGGTCGAGCCCCGCCACCCACGCCGGCACGCGCCCGTCGGCGTCGGCCACCTCGGCCATGTGCGCCGTCTCGTCGATCACCACCGGCATCGGCAGGCCGTGGCGGCGTCCGACGTCGAAATCGTTGGCGTCGTGCGCCGGCGTGATCTTCACGACGCCGGTGCCGAACGCGGGATCGGCGTACGCGTCGGCGATCACCGGGATGTCGCGCTCGACGATCGGCAGCCGCACCGTCTTGCCCACGAGATCGCGGTAGCGGTCGTCGTCGGGGTTCACGGCCACGGCCACGTCGCCGAGCATCGTCTCGGGGCGCGTCGTGGCCACGATCAGCGTGCGCGACGGATCGTCCGACACGGGATACGCGATGTGCCAGAGCGTGCCGGTTTCCTCCTGGAACTCCGCCTCTTCGTCGCTCAGCGACGTGAGGCAGCGCGGGCACCAGTGGATGACGCGGTGTCCGCGGTACAGCAGCCCCTTCTCGAACAGGCGCACGAACGCTTCGCGCACGCCGCGCGACAGCTCGGGGCTGAACGTGTATGCGGTGCGCGACCAGTCGGCGGAGCAGCCCAGCGCCTCGAGCTGCTTCAGGATCGTGCCCCCCGTCTCGGCGACGAACGTCTCGGTGCGCTTCACGAACGCCGCGCGCCCCAGGTCGAAGCGCGTCTTCCCCTCGGCGGCGAGCTGCTTCTCGATCACGTTCTGCGTGGCGATGCCGGCGTGGTCGGTGCCCGGCACCCAGAGCGCTTCGGTGCCCGCCTGCATCCGCGCCCAGCGGACGATCACGTCCTGCACCGTATTGTTGAGGCCGTGCCCCACGTGCAGGATCGCCGTGACGTTGGGCGGCGGCATGACCAGGGTGTACGGTTCCCGGTCGCCGCCGCTCCTCAGCGAGTCCGCGGCGTCGGCCCCGAACGCATCGGCGTCGCGCCAGCGGCGGTAGATCTCGTCC
This sequence comes from Gemmatimonadaceae bacterium, assembly GCA_036393095.1. Classification (GTDB taxonomy): domain Bacteria; phylum Gemmatimonadota; class Gemmatimonadetes; order Gemmatimonadales; family Gemmatimonadaceae; genus JAGWRI01. The sequence goes on from DASVWS010000058.1 coordinate 1,597, forward strand.
TCGGTGGCGGCGGGATCGTAGCGGTCGGGCAGTTCGGTGGTGTGCGGGCTGGCCATCGGATCAACGAGCGGGTGTGAGCGCCGGAAACCCGAAAGCTAACGCTCCGCGGGAGGGGCATGAAGAGCCGCGCGGCGCGCGCTACGCCGGCCGCCGGGCTGCGGGATCGGCGTCGAGCGCCTCGCGCACCTTCCGCGTCAGCTCGGCCACCGTGTACGGCTTGGCGAGGAATCGCGCCGTCTGGTCGGTCACGCCGTGGCGCAGCACCGTGTCGTCGGTATACCCGGACGTGAAGAGCACGCGGACGTCGGGGTACAGCGGCGCCACCTGCGCCGCCAGCTCGCGCCCGCTCATGCCCGGCAGCACCACGTCGGTCAGCATCAGGTGGACTTCCCCGCGATGGGCCTCGAGGACGGCGGCCCCCTCCTCGCCCGTCTCCGCCGTGAGCACGGCGTAGCCGGCAGCCGTGAGCGCGCGCTCGGCCAGCCGCCGTAGTGCCGGTTCGTCCTCCACCACGAGCACCGTCTCCGTGCCGGCGTGCACGCCGGGCGACGGCGCCGGCGTCGACCGCAGCGTGCTCGCGTCCACGCTCGGCAGGAGGATGCTGAACGTCGTGCCGCGGCCGGGCTCGCTGTCCACGCTGATGCTGCCGCCGCTCTGCTTCACGATGCCGTACACCGTGGACAGGCCGAGTCCGGTGCCGCGCCCCAGCTCTTTCGTGGTGAAGAACGGCTCGAAGATCCGTTCGCGCGTGACGTCGTCCATGCCGAGCCCGGTGTCGCGGATCGCCAGCAGCACGTGGCGGCCGGCCTCGCCCGGCGCGTGCGACGCGGCGCGGCCCGCAGCCGGCGCCATGTTCCGGGTCTGAATCGTGAGCGTGCCGCCGCGCGGCATCGCGTCGCGCGCGTTGACCACGAGGTTCAGGATCACCTGATCGAGCTGCCCCGGGTCCGCCCGCACGAGGTCGAGATCGTCGGCCAGGTCGAGCACGAGCTGCATGTCTTCGCCCAGCATCCGGCGCAGCATGCCTTCCATGCCGCGCAGCGAGGTGTTGAGGTGCAGCGGTTCCACCTGCAGCATCTGCTTGCGGCTGAACGCCAGGAGCTGGCGCGTGAGCTGCGCGGCGCGGTTGCCGGCGTCGGCGATCGCCTGCAGCTCCGCCGTGTTGCCGTCGCTGGCGCCCGGATTCTTCAGCAGCATTTCGGCGGTGCCGTTGATGACCGTGAGCAGGTTGTTGAAGTCGTGCGCCACGCCGCCCGCCAGCCGGCCCACCGTCTCCATTTTCTGCGCCTGGAGGAACTGCGTCTCCAGTTCGCGCTGGGCGGTGATGTCGCGCTTCACCGCCACGAAGTGCGTGATCGCGTCCCCGGCGGTGCGCACGGGGGTGATGGTCTGCTCCTCGAGATAGTGCGATCCGTCCTTCCGCCGGTTGGTCAGCTCGCCCCGCCACGGGTTCCCGGCGAGGATCGTCTGCCACATTTTCCGGAAGAACGCCTCGTCGTGCACCCCCGACTTCACGAGGGCGCGCGGGTTGCGGCCCACGGCTTCCTCGGCGGTGTAGCCGGTGAGCGCCACGAACGCCGAATTCACCCATTGGATCGTGCCGTCGCGGTCGGTGATCACGATCGCGTCCGCGGCCGCGTTCAGCGCCGAGCTCTGCAGCGCCAGCTCGGCGGTCGACCGCCGCCGTTCCGTGACGTCACGCGTCACGCCCAGCAGCGCGTCGATCTCGCCCTGCTTGTCGCGGAGCGGAACGGCGTGGGTCTCGAGCCAGCGGTGCGATCCCTTGAGGCCGACGATCTCGAATTCCAGCACGCCGGCCTGGCCGCGCATCACGCCCGCGTGCAGCGCGCGGAACGCCTGCCGGTACGGCGGCAGGATGTACGTCTCGAGCGGCTGGCGCTGCACGTCTTCCAGCGCATTGGCTTCGAGCATCGCCAGCCCCGCGGCGTTCATTTCGAGCACGCGCCCGCCCCGATCCACCACCTTCACGCATTCGGGCTCGGCGTCCACGATCGCGCGCAGCCGCTCTTCGCCCTCGCGCCGCTGCCGCTCACTCTCGTAGAGCGCCCGGTACGCGGCCGCCTGGCGAAGCCGGTACTCGTGCGCCACGGCGGCGCCGGCGAGGAGGATCAGCACCGCGACCACGCCCACCACGAGCACGGTCTGCCGGCGAATGGCCGCGGTCTGCGCTTCGGCGTGCTCCCAGGTGACCAGGAACCACGGCGAGTCGGGCACCGGGCGCATGTCGGCGACGATCTCGCCCGTGCTCGCGCTCCGGCTCTCGTAGACGCCCACGTTGCCGAGCGCGGCCTTCACCACGGCCACGTGGCTTCGGGTGAGCGGCACCTGGACCAGCGGGGTCGTCGTGTCGGGCGGCACGCGGCGGTCGGTCAGCACCGAGACGCTGTCGCCCATGCGTTCCACGACGTACGTGTCGATGTCGCCGGAGGCGCCTCTGGAATTCTGCGGACGGGGGGTGAGGCTCGCGCGCGCGTCGCTCCGGAGCAGCAGGACGCCCACGGTTCTGCCGGCGGCCGTGCGGATGGGCGCGGCGGCGTCGATGCACGCCACTCCGTGCGCGTTCAGGAAGACGCTGGACAGCGTGGCGTTGCCGGTGGCGAGCGCGGTCGCCGCGGCGCGCCGGCTGGCGGGCGCCGCCAGGGGGGCGGAATCCGCGCCGGCGCTCGCGATGACGCGTTCGTCCAGGCTCAGGACGAGCGCGTCGATGCGCCGCGACGGCGTGAGCCCGAGCCGGAGGTACTCCGGCACCCGGGCGTCGGCGGCGGGGGCGCCCGTCGTCCCGCTCATGGCCGCGACCCCCGAGGCGAACCCGGGGGTGTGCGCCAGCGTCGCGACCGCGGCCAGCTCGTCCCGCCGCCATTGCCGGATCTGCTGTGCGCGTGCGTCGCCGATGGCCGCGAGGTTGCGATAGTCGGTATCGC
>DASVWS010000059.1:0-2649 GCA_036393095.1 Gemmatimonadaceae bacterium
CCGTCCCGGCGCGGGGCATGATTGATGCGCTGGAAGGGCGCGCGTGGCGTCCCGCCGAGGCCGGGGGGATCACGCGATGACGGGTCGCCCTGACGGAAGCGTTGCTGCGGGAGTCGCAGGCGACCGGAGCGCAAACCACGTCTCGCTGCGCATTCTTGCCGTCGCCGCTGAGGACGATGGCGACGTCTTCGAATCGCTGCGGACCTGGGCAAATGAGTGCGGCGATACAGTAGAGACCGCCCCCGACTTGCCGCGCGCAGCCCGTCGACTGTCTGCCGCACGCTGGGACGCAGTGGCCGTGATCATGAACGACCGGACACCCGATGAGCTCCAGTGGTGGGCCGAAGCGGTGCGCGGGGTGGAGGGCGCGCCGCGGCTGGTGGCGTTTTCACGCCATCCATCCATGCGGCTCATTCTTCAAGCCGAGCGGCTCGGCGTGACCGATGTGCTTCCCCTGCCCGTTCGACGGGACGACGTGAGCCGCCTGCTGCCGAAACTCCGCGCGTCGGTGGCCGACCGCGGCATCACCCTCCCCCCCGTCGACACGCACGCCGTTGGCGACACCGTGCTCGTCGGCCAGAGCCCGGCGATGCTGGATGTCTACCGGATGATCGCCCGGGTCGCCCCGAGCACGGCGACGGTCCTCGTGCTCGGCGAGTCGGGAACCGGCAAGGAGGTCGTCGCCCGCGCGATCCACGCGGCAGGCGCGCGCGCATCCGGTCCGTTCATCACCGTGAACTGCGCCGCGATTCCCGAGAACCTCCTGGAGAGCGAGCTGTTCGGCCACGAGAAGGGCTCGTTCACCGGAGCCGTGGCGCGGCGGGCGGGACGGTTCGAACTCGCGGTCGGGGGCACGCTGTTTCTCGACGAGATCGCCGACATGAGTCTCGCGCTGCAGGCGAAGATCCTGCGCGCCGTGCAGGAGCGGGAGATCGAGCGCGTGGGCGGGGGCGAATCGATTCCGGTGGACGTGCGGCTCATCGCGGCGACCAATCGCGACCTGCGCGACGAGATCGCCCAGGGGAAGTTCCGCGAAGATCTCTACTACCGCCTCTCCGTCGTGGTGGTGAACCTGCCGCGCCTGGTGGATCGCGGAAGCGATCTCGAGCTGCTCACCTCGTACTACATGCAGGAGTTCGCAACCCGATACGGCAAGGGGCCGCTGACGATCTCGGAATCGGCGCTGGAGTTGCTGCGCCGCCACACCTGGGTGGGAAACGTGCGGGAGCTCCGCAACGTCATCGAGCGCGCCGTGGTCATCGCCTCCGATGGCGTGCTGCGCGCCGAGCACCTGCCCGACGAATTGCGGAAGAGCGCACCACCGCCCGCCGACGCCGCGACCGATACGTCGCTGGGAACGATCGCGGAAGTGGAGGCGCGGCACATTTCTCGCGTGTTGGCGAATACGGGTGGCGTGATCGGAACGACGGCGTCGATCCTGGGTATCCACCGAAACACGCTCGCACGCAAGATGCGGGAGTACGGCCTGTGAAAGTTGGGCACGCCCTGCGGATCCTCCCCTCGCTGGAAGCGGTCTTCCCGCTGCGCTCGCTGCTGCTCGCAAGCGCGCACGCGGCGCCGCAAGACGCGTGGGGCAGCGGCGGCCCGTACCTGACCATCGGCAAGCACGACGTGGACTCGGCGGAGCTCCGCCGCCAGTTCGCAGTCAGCTTCCGCGCCCTCACCGCGCACCTCAGCGACCTGTACAACGCATTCGCCGACGCCATCGACCTGATCGACCGCGGCGAGGCCTCGGCCGCGGTGGAGCGCCTCCTGGATGCAGGCCGCCGCGAGGAGCGCGTTGGCCGGTTCGATCAGGCGCAGGCCTGGGATCGCGCCGCGCTGCAGCTTGCCGAGCCACTCCAGGATCACCGCCCCGAAATCAACGCGCTGCTGACGTTGGGCGATCTGAGCACGCGCGTCGGACTCTACCGTCAGGCCGCGCGCGTCTACCAGCGGGCGCTCGCGCTCGCGGAGGCGGCGTTCTATCCCAGGGCCTCGGCATCCGCGAGCGCCGGACTCGGCACCGTGGCAACCGCCGCCGGAGACTGGCGGGGCGCTCAAGCGTGGTTCGAGCGGGCGCTCGGCCTCGCCGAGTCGGAAGGTGACGGCGCACAGATCGCGCGCATCCACCACGCGTTCGGCGAGTTCTTCAGGCGCAAGGGCGATGCGGCGCGCGCCACGTCCGAGCTCGGCGTCGCCCGGGAGACGTTCGAGGCGCTCGGCGAGGCACGCGAGCTGGCGCGCGTACTGCTCACCGAGGCGCTGCTGTTCGCAGACCGCGGCGCCTTGCGGCGGGCGGCCGGCACGTTCCGCGAAGCGCTGGCGTGGCTGCGTGCAGGCCCCGCGGATCCCGCGCTCGAGGTCGGCATCCGGGTCCAGCTCGCGCGGCTGAGGATGGACGAGGAGCACCTCCTGCAGGCCGAGGACGAGCTCCGCCACAGCGAACGGCTCGCCATCGACCACACGCTCATCGGCCACTTGGTGGAGATCTACGGCGCGATGGGAACCGTGCGCGGGCTCCAGCAGGACGACAGCGGATTCGTCTTCTTCGAGCAGGCCATCCAGCTGCTGCCGATGATCGGCCGCTCGCCGGTGTTGGAAGCCAGGCTGTACCACGACTACGGCGCGTTCATGAAGCGCGTCGGT
>DASVWS010000060.1:0-2023 GCA_036393095.1 Gemmatimonadaceae bacterium
GAGGATCACCAGCTTGTCCTCGTGCCGCGCCAGGTACAGCTCCGGCTCGGCGAGTTTGGCCCTGTCGGCCTCCGACTCCAGGTCGAGGTAGACGGCCGGGCGCGTCCTGGCTATCTCGAGCGCGAGCGTGGTCTTCCCGACCTGTCGCGGGCCCAGCAGGGCGACGGCCGCGGATTCGTCGAGGGCGGCAGAGAGCGGAGCGAGAAGGCGGCGGTGGATCATCCTTGTAATTATGGAATATAATTCCAGAAATGCAAGGACGGTGAGCTAAACGGAACTATGCCGGTTCGCTATTCCCGAATCTCCGGGCCACCCGCCGTTTCCGGACACCACCACCGGATGCGCTCTGACCCATCGGGCTGTCCTGACCCTTTGCCGGGTTGAGCGTTCGCCCGCCCGTCCCCAGCGGAATCGCAATACAGTTATGTCGGCACACCTCCCAGGAGCAGTGCCGACTGAACTCTTCTCGTCGCACCGACCGGAAAATCCCGATCGCCCCGATTGTTACGCCGGATCTCAGCTTACCGGCGTTCCGGAAGTCCGGCCCGTCCGAGAATCGGGGGAACCCGCGGAACAGGTACCGCGTGAAGGCAATTGTCACTTGGGTGCCCGGCGCCATTTTCTTGATCAACTGCACGCCATGCCACAATTCGGATGGTCCGCCCCTTGCTTCCAGGTGAGTTCGCCGAAATTCGAGGCGCGGGGGGCGCATCGGCGGATCGAGCCGCCCGACCGGCCGGACTAGTTGCCCCACGGCTGTTGCTTATAGCCGTTCGTCCAGATGAGGACGATCGGCGCGCAACTGCCGACGTACTTGTCGAAGACACCGGCGATGAACGGCTCATGCACGAAGTCCGGCGAGTCGAATGCCTCGACGGCCGCGATGTCGCGCAGGTCGACGTAACTCGAGAGAGTCTCACCGTCGCGCAGGTGCAACTGAATGCCGTCGAGGAAGACCGCCGGAGCGCGGCACAGCCTGCCCCCGCGGATCCGTCGCGACAGCTTGAAGTCGAGCCGCAGCACCTCGTCGAGCGGCATGTCCCCGTATTGCTTCCGCAGATCGGGTCCGAATTCGACGCTGCCGAGATGCTCCTTGATGCGTTGAAAGACGCGCGGCAGCTCCTGCTCGAGCGCCATCGACGTGACCGTCCGCAGGCGCGTGGGCAATTGACTGAGCGTGATCATGAGCGGCGCCGGCACGGGCACCGTGAGCGCGACGGTGTCCGGCCTGAACCCGAAGCGCCGGATTGCCAGCCAATAGTGCCCCGGCGCGAGCTGCCGCAGCACGAAGGCGCCGGCGGTGTCGGTGATCGCAGCCGGACCTTGCGGCAGTACGCGCACCTGCGCGAGCGACACTGGTGCGCCGGTGGAGTCGACCACGTGCCCGCGCACCGCCTGCGCCGCGGCGCCCCACGGCACGAGCAGCATGAGGAGCACGAAGAGCTCGAGTCCGGTGCGGCGTGCATGGCGGTAGCTCCCCGCGCGGACGCGGGCGATGCGGGGCCGGCTGGAGATCATGGCCTCCGATGAAGGTGGGCCGGGGGGCCGCTCCTACCCTACTCCGCGTCGCGTGACGAGGCCAGGCCTTCGCCGCCCTCGTCATCGTCGCCGACGTCATCGCCCTCGAAGGCTGATCTCCTTGGCGAAGCGCTCGCGGCGAGAGCGGTCGGCGATCGCGGCGAGCGCGCGGCACCGTCCGGGAGCCTATCCGGAATTCTGTGTGTGAGGTCATACTCAGCCCTAGGAGGAGGGAAGTATGACCAAGAAGAAGACGGATCCCGAGTTCTCGGGAGAAGCGCTGGACGCGTTGATCGCGCAGACGGAGTCGCCCGCGGACGTGGAGGCGTTGTTCCGCCGCATGAAGAAGGCCTTGATCGAACGAGCGTTAGGCGCGGAGCTCTCGCATCACCTGGGCTATGCGCCGGGCGAGGACAAGCCCGACGGGCAGGCGAACCATCGCAACGGCTCGACGCCCAAGACGGTGCTGACCGACGACGGCGCGGTGCCGCTCGACATCCCGCGC
>DASVWS010000061.1:0-10838 GCA_036393095.1 Gemmatimonadaceae bacterium
CGCGCTCATGCGCGCCCGCGCCCGCGCCAGGGCGGAATCCTCAGTGGTCCAGACGCTTCAGCGTGAGCGGGGCGCAGATCATCACCTCGCCCTCATCCTGGCCGTACGTGCCGGGGTTGAACACGTTCACGTGGTACGTGCCCGTGACGGGCAGCGGCAAGGGCAGCGTCGCATCCAGCGTGGCTCGGCCGTTGCTGGCGCTGAGCTCCGGAAACGATGCGACCGTCATCAGCGGAATTGCATTTGACCCGCAGTCCCCCGACACCAATGCCCAGGGCAGACGGACGGGATCGTTGTTGCTGATCGACACATCCATGCGCACGCGCATCTGCTTCGGCCCGGCAGCCGTGAACACGACCGTGCCGGTGCCACTATTCCGAGTCAGCATGCCGCCGAACACGGCGGACTGCTGCTGCGTGGCCTGGAACTTCCCGTACCATTCGAGGAACGCCGGCCCGATCTTGCCGGAGGCAGCGTCCGCCCTGATCGATTCCGAACCAGCCCCGCTCCCCTGGCTGGACGCGCACCCGGTGGCTGCCAGGGCCAGCAACCCGAGCGATGCAGCACAAACCTTGTTGAAGCGCACAGAGGCACTCCTGTCATGAAGGATGCCGAATACCATATGGGGCGCCCCGGCCGGGCGAAAGAGGTGATCCCGGACAGCGCCGGCCGCCGCCCTAGCCGATTCGTGGCCCCGGGTGAATGCTTCAATCCGCCAGCGCTCAGGTGCGCCCGCCCATGCACGCTCGATCCGCGATTGGCGAACCCCTCACCCGTCCCTCCCATGCCTTCCCATTCCTTCCCCCGTCTTTCGCGCATCGCCGCCACGCAGCGCGTGCTCGTGGCCGCGGCCATCCTTTCCGCAGGCGCCGCCATCCCGGCCGCAGGGCAGACGCGCATGCTCCGCTCGCCTACGGTGAGCGCCACCCAGATTGCCTTCGCATACGCCGAGAACATCTGGGTGGTGGACCGCACGGGCGGGACGGCGCGGCGCCTGACGAGCTTCCAGGGCACCACGGGCGACCCGGAATTCTCCCCCGACGGCAAGCTCATCGCGTTCACGGGCACCTACGGCGGCAACGCCGATGTGTACGTGGTGCCGGCCGCGGGCGGTGAACCGAAGCGGCTCACCTGGCACCCGGGCGCGGATAACGTCACGGGGTGGACACCCGACGGGAAACGCGTCGTCTTCTCGTCCGGCCGCGCGACCGAGGCGCCCACGGGCGCTCCCCGCTTCTGGACCGTGCCCGTGACGGGAGGCGCTCCGGAGCCGATGCCGATGCCGCGCGCCTATCAGGGAAGGATCTCCCCGAACGGCCAGTACGTGGCGTATCGGATGAACAACTCGTGGGACGAGGAGCGCCGGAACTACCGCGGCGGGCAGAACCGCCCCATCTGGATCCTGAACCTCAAGACCTTCGACCTCGTCTCGCCCCCGTGGATGGATTCCAAGGACATCGATCCCGCGTGGGTGAACGACCACGAGGTGGTCTTCATTTCCGATCGCGACGGCGTCGAGAACGTCTGGTCGTACGACATCGGATCCAAGAAACTGAGCCAACTCACGGACTTCTCGGACTACGACGTGAAGACGCTGAGCGCCAGCGGCGGCGCCGTGGTGTTCGAGCAGGCCGGCTACATCCACGAGCTCGACCCCAAGTCCAGGCGCGAGCACGTCGTGAACATCAGCGCAACGGGCGACTTCCCCTGGATGATGCCGCACTGGCAGGACGTCTCGAACATGATCACCAACATGGCGATCTCGCCCACGGGCAAACGCGCCGTGGTCGAAGCGCGTGGCGAGATCTTCACGATTCCGGCCGACAAGGGCGACGTCCGCGATCTCACCAGGACCAGCGGCGCCGCCGAGCGGAACCCGGTCTGGTCGCCGGACGGCAAGACGATCGCGTATTTCAGCGACGAGTCGGGCGAGTTCCAGCTCGTGCTGCGCGATCAGGAGGGACTGCTTCCGCCGCGCGTCATTCCGCTGCCGCACCCGACGCACTACTACACGCCGCAGTGGTCGCCCGACGGCAAGCATATCCTGTACACAGACACCAATCTCCATCTCTGGGTGCTGGACGTGGCAACCGGGGCGACGAAGGAGGTGGGCAACGATCCGTGGATGGTGCCCACGCGCACGATGGATCCGGTGTGGAGCCCGGACTCGAAGTACATCGCGTACGTGGCGCACCTGAATTCGCTGTACCATGCGATTTTAGTCTACGACATGACCGACGGGAAGACGCACCAGGTCACCGACGGCCTGGCGGATGCCGTGTCGCCGGCGTGGGATGCCAGCGGGAAGTACCTGTGGTTCCTGGCGTCCACGGACTTCGGGCTCAAGTCGCAGTGGCTGGACATGTCCAACTACGACCACACCGAGACCTTCGGGCTGTACCTCACGGTGCTGAGCAAGAGCGACACGACGCCGTTCGTGCCGGAGAGCGATGACGAGAACGGGATGCCGGCGGCTCCGATGAACGGCGGCCGCGGTGGGCGTGGCGGCCGTGGCGCGATCGCCGGCGGAGAGGAGGGCGCTGCGCCGGCGCCCCGTATGCCGCGTGCCCCGGTCACGGTGAACCTGGACTTCGACGGCCTGCAGAGCCGCATCATCGCCGTGCCGGGCATTCCCACGCGGCAGTACTCGCGGGTGAAGGCGGGCGCCCCGGGCACGGTGTACTACCTCGAGGCGGGCGCCGGCGGAGGCGGCCGCGGCGGGTTCGGCGGCGGGGGCGCGACACTGCACCGCTACCGGCTCAGCGAGCGGCGCTCGACACCGTTCCTCACCGGCGTGGCCGACTACGACGTGAGTCTCGACGGCCACAAGCTGCTGTACCGGGCGGGCGGCGGCGGTGGCGGGCGCGGCGGCCGTGGCGCCGCCGCTCCGGCGCCGTCGCTGTTCATCGTCGACGCCGATCGCAATCCGCCGCAGGCCAACCAGGGCAAGCTCGACGTGGCGCTCCGCATGTACCTCGACCCCAAGGCCGAGTTCAGGCAGATCTTCGACGCCGACTGGCGCAACCAGCGCGACTACCTCTACGTGCCGAACCTGCACGGCACCGACTGGCCGCGCGACAAGCAGATGTACGGCGCCCTGCTGCCGTGGGTGAACCACCGGGCCGATCTCAACTATCTGATGGACATGATGGGCGCCGAGATCGCCATCGGCCACTCGTATGTGCGCGGCGGCGACATGCCCGAGACGCCGGAAGACCACGGCGGCCTGCTCGGCGCTGATTTCTCGGTGGAGAACGGGCGCTATCGCATCACCCGCATCTACGACGACGAGAGCTGGAACCCCGACTTGAAGGCGCCGCTGGCCGAGCCGGGGCTCGACGTGCACGTGGGCGACTACATCATCGCCATCAACGGGCAGAACCTCGACGGGAGCGACAATATCTACCGGCTGCTCGACGGCACGGCCGACCAGCAGACGGTGCTGGCCGTGAACGCACGCCCCTCGGCCGATGGCGCCCACGACGTCACCGTGGTGCCGGTGGCCAACGAGCAGGCGCTGCGCACGCGGGCGTGGGTGGAGCGGAACCGGCACATCGTGGACTCGCTGTCCCACGGCAAGCTGGCGTACGTCTACCTGCCCAACACCGGGCAGCCGGGCTACACGTACTTCAACCGCTACTACTTCGCGCAGCAGGACCGGCAGGGCGCGATCATCGACGAGCGGTACAACGGCGGCGGGCAGGCGGCGGACTACATCATCGACGTCCTGCAGCGCACCTTTGACGGCTACTTCAACAACGTGGCCGGCGACCGGGTGCCGTTCACGAGCCCGGCGGCCGGCATCTGGGGGCCGAAGGTGATGATCATCAACGAAATGGCCGGCTCCGGCGGCGACCTCATGCCATACATGTTCAAGTATCGGAAGATCGGCACGCTGGTGGGCAAGCGGACGTGGGGCGGACTCGTCCATACGGCCGACACGCCGCCCTTCATCGACGGCGGCTCGGCCATCGCGCCGCGCGGCGGGTTCTTCGGCACCGACCACAAGTGGCACGTCGAGAACGAGGGCGTGACGCCGGATGTGGACGTCGAAGACTGGCCCAGGGACATGATTGCCGGGCACGACCGGCAGCTCGAGACGGCCGTCGAGGTAGCGCTCAAGCAGCTCGCCGAGCACCCGGTGCAGCGCGACATGTACGAGCCGCCCCCGGCCACGTGGGGCAAGCGCATCAAGCCCCTGCCGCCGATGAAGAACGGAGGTGGCGGCGATCGGTGAGCCGACCCACGTGAGCATGGCGAGTGGCCCGCCGGATGCGTTCGTCGCGCCCGGCGGGCCACTAAGTCTTCAGGAAACGGATTTGACGGGTGGGACGAATCGGGCAGATGATGCTCATGAAATCTCCGGGGGGATGACAACCTGTCCAAGGGTCGCGACCCGCGCGCAGACAGGCCGGATGCGCGACATGCAGTTCCCCACAGCTCGCGATCGGTTCTGGTCCGCCGAATCCGACCGATCCGCATGCCCTTCGTCTGAGGGGTCCGATGGCGACACTGACGGCTGAACTCGTCGACATCACCACGCTCGACGTCGACGCGATCGTCAACGCGGCGAACGAGGAACTCGTGCCCGGCGGCGGGGTGTGCGGCGCCATTCACCGCGCCGCAGGACCCGCGCTGGCGCGGGCCTGCGCCGAGCTGGACGGCTGCCCCACGGGCGAAGCCCGCATCACCCCGGGGTTCCGGCTGAAAGCGCGGTTCGTGATCCACGCCGTGGGGCCCGTCTGGCAGGGCGGGTCGTCCGGAGAGCCGGAGCGGCTGGCCTCGGCATACCGGAATGCGATCCGGCTGGCGGAGGAGCACGGGCTCGCGAGCATCGCCTTTCCCGCCATCAGCACCGGGATCTACGGCTACCCGCTGCAGCCGGCCACGGAAATCGCGGTCGCCGCCGTGCGCGAAGCGGTGCCGGAACACTCGACGTTGCGCCGCGTCGTCTTCGCGTGCTTCAGCCGGGAAGCGCTGGACGCGTATCGGCGCGCGATCTAGCTTCGCACTGTTCGCGGGCGTCCCGCCCACGGTCGCGCGCCCCCAGCGGCCCTTCCGAGCCTGAATGCAGGACACGAGGCCGAGCAGTCTCATGCCGATCACCATTCGTCGCACCCCGTTCGCTGTCGCCCTCACGATTGCGCTCGGCGCCTTCGCCAGTTCCGCACCCGCGCAGCAGCAAGCGCCCGCCGCCGCTACCCAGCCGCCGCCTGGCCTCACGCTCCCGCGGTTCGGCACCGTGGCGCCACGCGACGCCCTGCGCCTCGGCCCGAACCTGGCCAAGGATCCGACGCTGTATGTCGTGGGATACGCGCACCTGGATACCGAGTGGCGCTGGGAGTATCCCCAGGTGATCGACGAATTCCTGCCGAAGACGATGCACGACAACTTCGCGCTGTTTGCGAAGTATCCGCACTACGTCTTCAACTTCAGCGGAGCAAATCGCTACCGCCTGATGAAGGAGTACTGGCCCCTCGATTACGCGCGGCTGAAGACGTACGTGGCCGAGGGCCGCTGGTTCCCCGCCGGATCGTCGATGGAAGAGGGCGACGTGAACGCGCCGTCGGCCGAGGCCATCCTGCGGCAGATCCTCTACGGCAACGAATTCTTCCGCAAGGAATTCGGGGTGGCGAGCGAGGAGTACATGCTCCCCGACTGCTTCGGGTTTCCGTGGTCGCTGCCCACGATCCTGGCCCACGCCGGCATCAAGGGCTTCTCGACGCAGAAACTCACCTGGGGCTCGTCGGTGCCGGACCAGCCGAGTACGCCGGCGGGAATGGAAGGCAAGGGCGTGCCCTTCAACGTCGGCCGGTGGATCGGTCCCGACGGGCACGACGTGATCGCCGCGCTCAATCCGGGCAGCTACAGCGGCGGCGTGGACGACAACCTGAGCACCGACACGACGTGGGTGAACCGCGTGGATCGCGACGGCAGGAAGTATGGCGTGTACGCCGGCTACCACTACTACGGCACCGGCGATACGGGCGGCGCGCCACGCGAGAGTTCGGTGGCCCAGGTGGAGAAGAGCGTCACGAGCAGGGGTCCGCTCGACGTCATCTCGGCGACCGCAGACGAGATGTTCCGGGACATCACGCCAGCCGAGGCAGAGGGGCTGCCGAGCTACTCGGGCGAGATGGAGCTGCAGAACCACTCGGCGGGATCGCTGACGTCGCAGGCGTATCAGAAGCGCTGGATCCGCCAGGAGGAGCTGCTGGCCGATGGGGCGGAGAAGGCGTCGGTGGCGGCGTTGTGGCTGGGCAGCCGCGCCTACCCGATGGACCGGTTGAACGGCGCCTGGACGCTCGCCATGGCGGCGCACTTCCACGACCTGGCGGCGGGCACGGCGACGCCGCGCGCCTACGAGTTCGCGTGGAACGACGACGTGCTCGGCATGAACCAGTTCGCGGGCGTGCTCACCGACGCGAGCCAGGCGGTGGCGGCGGCGATGGATACGCGGGGAGAGGGAACGCCGCTGGTGGTCTACAACGCGCTCAACGTCCCGCGGCAGGACGTGGTGGAAGCGGCGGTGCCGTTCACGCGGGCGCCGCGCGGCGTGACGGTGGTCGGCCCCGACGGCCAGCCGGTGCCCGCGCAGCTCGATTCGTGGCGCGACGGCGTGGCGCAGGTGCTGTTCGTGGCGAACGCACCGTCGGTGGGCTATGCCGTGTACGACGTGCGCGCGTCGGGCGCGTCGGACGCTGCTGCGGCACCGTCGGGGCTCACGGTCACGCGCCGGTCACTGGAGAACGCCGACTACCGTGTGACGCTGAACGACGCCGGCGACGTGTCGAGCATCTTCGACAAGACGCTGAAGCGGGAGCTGCTGTCGGCGCCCATCCGGCTGGCGCTGCTGAACGACACCCCGTCGCAGTGGCCGGCGTGGAACATGGACTTCGACGACGAGCAGGCTGCGCCGCGCACGTACGTGGGCGCGCAGGGCCCCGTGGACATCCGCATTTCGGAAAACGGCCCGGTGCGCATCGCGCTCACCGTGACGCGCACGGTGGACAGCTCGAAGTTCGTGCAGACCATCAGCCTCTCGGCGGGCGACGCCGGCAGGCGCGTCGAGTTCCGGAACGCCATCGACTGGCACATGCCGGCGACGATGCTCAAGGCCACCTTCCCGTTCGCGGCGTCGGACAGCCTGGCCACGTACAACTGGGACGTGGGCACGATCCAGCGCGGGAACGCCTATCCGCGGAAGTTCGAAGTGCCGTCGCACCAGTGGGTCGACCTCACCGACCGCACCGGCAGCTACGGCGTCACCGTGCTCACCGACGACAAGAACGGATCGGACAAGCCGAACGACCACACGATCCGGCTCACGCTGCTGCGGACGCCGGGGCTGAGTCCGCAGGGGTATTCGTATTCCGATCAGGCGTCGCAGGACTTCGGCCACCACGAATTCGTCTACGGACTGACCGGCCATGCGGGCGACTGGCGCTCGGCGCAGACCGACTGGACGGGCTACGAGCTGAACGATCCGCTGCGCGTGTTCGTGACGGCCGGCCACGCGGGACCGCTGGGGCGGAGCTGGTCGCTGCTCCATCTGAACGACAGCCGCGTACGCGTGATGGCGCTCAAGCGGGCCGAAGCGAGCGACGAGTACGTCGTGCGGATCACCGAGATGAGCGGCCAGGCCCAGCCCGACGTGCGCCTGACGTTCGCCGCGCCGGTGACGGCGGCGCGGGAGGTGAACGGGCAGGAGCAGTCGCTCGGTCCGGCGACCGTCGAGGACGGATCGCTGGTCACGTCGCTCACGCCGTACACCATTCGCAGCTTCGCGGTGAGGCTCGAGGCGCCGCCGGCGCCGCAGGCCGCGCCGGCGTTCCAGGCGGTGCCGCTGCCATACGACCGCGCCGTGGCCAGCAACGACGGCACGCATTCGGTGGGCGGGTTCAATGCGGCGGGCGAGGCACTGCCCGCCGAGATGCTTCCAGATGCGGTGGCGTACGACGGAATCGCGTTCGCGCTGGCGCCGGCGGCCAGCGGGCTGCCGAACGCCGTGACGGCTGAGGGGCAGCGCCTCCGGCTTCCCGCGGGACATTTCAATCGCGTGTACCTGCTGGCGGCGTCGGACACCGGCGACCGGACCGACACCTTCGCCGTGGGGCGCGAACGCACGACGCTGGACATCGAGGCCTGGGACGGCTTCATCGGGCAGTGGTACGACCGCACGTTCAAGCAGGTGCCGGCGCCGCCGCCGACGCCCGAAGAGCGAGCGGCGCAGGAGCGCCGCATCGCGCAGTTCCGTGCGCGGGCGGATTCGACCTTCCGGGTGCGGCTGGATTCGGCGCGCGCGGCCGGTGGCGACACGCTCGCCCTCGTCGCGGCGTATCGGGAGCAGGAGGCCCGGCGCGCGCGCGGGTTCCGCCAGCGGATGCTCGAGGTGATGGACGGGCTCACGCCCGGGTTCATCAAGCGGGCGCCGGTGGCGTGGTTCGCGTCGCACAAGCACACGGCGGATGGAAAGAACGAGGCATATGCGTATTCATATATTTTCGCGTACCGGCTGGACGTTCCGGCGGGCGCGACGATGCTCACGCTGCCCGACGATCCGCACGTGCGCATCCTGGCGGTGACGGTGGCCGACCAGGAGCCGGCGCTCGTGTCGGCGCACCCGCTGTACGACACGCTGAAGGCGGGCGGCCGGTAGTGCGCGTCGACGGCGCGCGGCTTCAGGGCCGGATGGCGGCGCTGGCGAAGATCGGCCGGGACCCGCGGGGCGGCGTGTCGCGGCTCGCCTACGGCGAGGCCGACCGCGAGGCGCGCGCGGCGGTAACGAAGTGGATGCGGGAAGCGGGGCTCGATCCGAGCGTCGATCCGGCGGCGAACATCATCGGGCGCCGGGTGGGGAGCGATCCCCGCCTGGCGCCGCTGCTCTTCGGCTCGCACGTAGACTCGGTGCCCAACGGCGGCGACTTCGACGGACCGCTCGGCACGCTGGCCGCGATCGAAGCGGCGCACACGCTCGCCGACCGCGGGATCACGACCCGGCATCCGCTCGAGGTGGTGGTGTGGTCGAATGAGGAGGGCGGGCTGTACGGCAGCCGGGCGCTGAGCGGGCAGCTTCCGGCGTCCGAGCTGCAGAACGTGTCGGCCGGCGGCAGGACGGTGGCCGAGGGGATCGCGTTCCTGGGCGGCGACCCGTCGCGGCTGGAGCGCGCGCGGCGGGCGCCGGGAAGCATCGCCGGCTATCTGGAGCTGCACATCGAGCAGGGGCAGGTGCTCGAGCGCGCGGGCGCCGACATCGGGATCGTGCTGGGCATCGTCGCCATCCATCAGTGGGACGTGACCGTCACCGGCGAGACCAATCACTCCGGCACCACGCCCATGGACCGGCGCCGGGACGCGGTGCTCGCGGCGGCGCGTTTCGTGGATGTCGTCAATCGCGTGGTGCGGAGCGAACCGGGGCTGCACGTCGGCACCGTCGGGCGGTTCGACGCGAGCCCGGGCGCGCCGAATGCGATCGCGGGGCGGGTGGACTGTTCGCTGGAGCTGCGCGACCTCGACGCGGCGGTGATCGGCCGGCTGTTCGCGCGCATCGAGGATGAAGCGCGCCGCATCGGCGAGGAGACGGGCACATCGTTCGCGTTCGGGGCCCGGATTGCGACGACGCCGGCCCCCAGCGATCCGCGCGTGCGTGCGGCGATCGCCGAAGCGGCGGCGACGACGGGATGTTCGACGCTGGAGATGCCGAGCGGCGCCGGCCACGATGCGCAGTCGCTGGCACCGCTGGGGCCGATCGGGATGATCTTCATTCCGAGCGTCGGCGGCGTGAGCCACTCGCCCGCGGAGTACTCGAGCCCCGAGGCCGTGCTGAACGGAGCCAACGTCCTGCTCAACGCGGTGATTGCCGCCGACCGCCTGCTGCCGTAGCGAACGGTCCATCGGGGGTGGCGGGTATTGCCGAGTGTGGGCCCCGGCGGGAAATTCGGGGCCGCTCCGGAACCCATTTGCCTTCACCCTTGGTTCATCGAATGACGCCGGCCCGTCCGGTCGGCGCCCACACTCCAGCCGCCACTCTCATGACATTCCGCTCATTCGTTCGCATCGCCGTGCAGTCCGCTGCCGCCCTGTCGTTCACAGCGTGCGGCGGATCGAAGTCCATGCCGGCCGGCCAGGGGCCCGCGCCCGCCGCATCGGCGAACGTCGCGGCCGCCGCGCCCGGCCTGCCGGCGGGGGTGACGGAGCAGATGGTGGCGGCCGGCGACTCGCTGTTCAACGCGCCGCGGAGCTGCAACGGCTGCCACGGGAAGGGCGGAGTGGAGGGCCGCAACGGCCCGAACCTCACGACCGGCAAGTACGAGCACATCGACGGGAGCTACGCGTCGATCGTGAACATCGTGACCACGGGGATTCCGAAGGATTCGATCAAGCATCCCGAGCACCGCTTCCCGATGCGGCCGCGCGGCGGGCACGACTACAGCGACGAGCAGATCCGGAACCTCGCGGCGTATGTCTGGACGCTGGGGCATCCGAACGGGAGATGAAGCAGGGCGGCTCAGAGTGTTCAGTCAGCAGTACGCAGTTGACTGTCGACTGCGTACTGTCGACTGAAGACTCCAAGCTTGGGTTCAGATCTCGATCGTCCCCTCGCACACCACCACGCTCTTCCCCCCGACCCGGACGCCGGTGATCTCGCCGGCCTTCCGGTCGGTTTCGACTTCGAGAATGCTCGGGCGGCCCATCTCGAAGCCCTGCTCCACGACCCAGCGGAGCGTGCCGTCGCGCTGGGCGCTGCGCGAGGCCAGGTAGCCGCCGAACGCCGCGCAGGCGCTTCCGGTGGCCGGATCCTCGAAGACATTCAGGCCGGGCGCGAACATCCGGGCGCG
>DASVWS010000062.1:0-16569 GCA_036393095.1 Gemmatimonadaceae bacterium
GATCGCGGATGCCGAGCATCGTCTCCCGGAAGACGCTGTCGCCGTGCGCATGCTCCGCCCACAGCGCCGCGAAGTACGTCGCGAAGCCTTCGGACAGCCAGAGCTCAGGCCAGTCGCGTTCCGTGACGGCGTCGCCGAACCACTGGTGGGCCGTCTCGTGCGAGATCAGTTCGTCGTTCATCGTGTGCCGGCGAAACGCCTGGTCCGAATAGAAGATCTCGGTGGCGTTCTCCATCCCGCCGAACCGCGTGGACGACTGGAGGTGTGCGAGCCGTTCGAACGGGAAGGGGGCGATGAGCTGCGAGAAGTAGGTGACGATGCCGGGCGCGGCGGTGAACGGGCCGGGCATGTAGTTCGCCTGTTCGGGCGCCGTGTACACCATCTGCGGCACGCAGCGCGAAATGCTCCCGTACCCGCACGCCGTGTCGCCGAGTCGCGTCTCGACGAGCGGCGCGGCGGCGATCACCATCAGATACGTCGAGATCGGACGGACCTCGTTCCATTCCGTGACGCGCCGCGGCACGCCGCCCGGCTGGAGCGGGGGCACGGCCGACTCGCCCGTTCGCGTCCCGTTGCCGACCACGGTCTCCGACGCCGGCGCGCTCACCCACCACGAAACCGTCGCCTTGTCGCTCGGATGGTCGACCGTGGGCAGCCAGTGGCGCGCCCGGTTCGGCCAGTTGTCGCCGAAGTAGGTCCAGCGCCCCGCGCTGTCGCGGCGAATGATCAGTCCGTCGTCGGGCACGCCACCGTAGCCCACGTCCACCCGCAGCGTGTCGGATGCGCCGGGCGGAAGCGGCACGAACAACCGCTCCGGCGTGCGGCGCACGCTCACGGTGCGGCCGTTCACGCGCACGCTGTCGATGCGCAATCCCACGAGATTCAGCATGAGGGTGTCCGCCGAGGCCCGGCGCGCCACGTTGATCGTCGCGACGCCCTGAAAGCGCTGGCCGCTGTCGGGCAGCGTGAGGGCGAAGCGGTAGTGCAGCACGTCGAGCGCCGCGTCGGGCGCCGCCGTCTGCGCGCCGGTCCGCGGCGCGGCGAGGCACACTGCCACAGCGACGGCCCACATGATCCGCGCGGTCATTGGCCGACCTCCGCGCCCGTCCGTCCGTTGCCTGCGCCTTCCGCCAACCCGGCTGCCTGCGTGAATGCGTCCGCGAACTCGAGCACGGTCCGATACCGGTCGTCGGGATTTCGTGCGAGGGCTCTGATCAACACGTCGTCCACCGCCTCGGGAAATTTCATGTCGGGATTCATCCGCCGCAGCGGCATGGGGTCGCTGCGCAGCCGCGCCATCATCGTCTCCTGCTGCGTGCGCCCCTGAAATGGCAGGCGGCCGGTGAGCGACTCGCAGATCACGAGTGCCAGCGAGTAGAGGTCGGTGCGCGCATCGAGCGGGTGTCCGCGCAGTTGCTCCGGACTCATGAATTCAGGCGTTCCCATGATGATCCCCGTTGCCGTCAGTCGCTGCAACTCGGCGCCGGCGCGGCGCTCCTTGGCGAGTCCGAAATCCATCACGACGGCGTATTCGGCGCCGCCCAGCCGGCGGGAGATCATGATGTTTTCGGGCTTCAGATCGCGATGGATGATCTTCAGCTCGTGCGCGGCGTGCAGCCCAGCCGCTACGTCGCGCACGAGGGGCGTCATCGTATCGAGCTGCTGATGTCCCAGGCGGTAGTTGCGCTGCGCCAGGATCTCTCCGTCGATGAACGGCATCACGACGTACACCTGCCCGCCGCTGGTCTCGCCCATCCGGACGATGGGACACACGTTCGGATGCGAGAGTCGCATGCCGAGGCCGGCCTCCCGCTTCAGCCGGGCCATGGCGTTGGCGTCGCGCGACAGCGTGGCCGAGAGCACCTTGATCGCGCATGGCTGCCCCGATTCGACGTCGGTGGCGCGGTACACGAACGACATCCCGCCTTCGCCGACCTTCCGCTCGATCCGGTATCGTCCGTCGAGGAGCGCGCCGATGAGCTGCGCGCCCGTCCGATCGTCGCCCGGGCCGCGGTCGGGATCGCCGGACGGCGTCACGCCGTGGCCGGTGCTCGCGAACGGCCCGCCAAGCAGCCTGCTTCCATCACGGGTGCAGAACTTCGCATCGTCCGCATATTCGCGGCGGCAGGCGGGGCAGTGCTTCATGCGCGGAAGGTGCGGCGCCGGGACATCCTCGTCAATCGCCGCGGCGTCGGTTCACGCCCCCGACAGAACCGCCTGCAGCCCCGGCCAGTCCACGTTCCCCCCGCTCAGCACGGCGACCACGGTCCCGGTGGCGCGCACCGCGCCCGACATCAGCGCCGCCACCGTGATCGCGCCGCTCGGCTCGGCAACGAGCTTCGCGCGCTCGAGCAGCAGGCGTACGGCGTCACGGAGCGCTTCGTCTTTCACGAGGACGACGTCGTCGATGTAGCGCTGGTGATGGGCGAACGGCAGCTGACCGATCTCCACCGCCAGGAGGCCGTCGGCCAGCCCCGCCGTGCGCTCGAGCCGCACGGGCGCCCCCGCCTCGCGCGCCCGCGTGAGCTTCGGCGCACCGGCCGGCTCCACGCCGATCACGCGGACGCCGGGTGCCGTCAGTTTCACGGCTGCCGCGACTCCGGCGCTCAACCCCCCGCCGCCCACGGGCACCAGCACCGTCGTCACCGTGGGAAGGGACTCGGTGATCTCCAGGCCGATGGTGCCCTGGCCGGCGATGATCGTCGGATCGTCGTACGGCGGCACCACCGTCGAGCCTTCGAGGCGCGCGATCTCGAGCGCCCGCGCCATGCGGTGCGCCGTGGTCGTGCCCGCAAGCTCGACGCGGGCGCCCAACCGCTCCGCGCCCGCGCGCTTGGCCGCCGTCACCGTTGTCGGCATCACCACCGTGGCCGGCACGCCGAACATCCGCGCCGCGAGGGCGACCGCCTGCGCGTGATTGCCCGAGGAGGGCGCGATCACGCCCCGCGCACGGATTTCCGGCGCCATGCGCGACAGGTAGTTGTAGGCGCCGCGGAACTTGAACGCGCCGCCCCGCTGCAGCATCTCGGGCTTGAGCCAGACGTCGGCCGCCGTGGTGTCCGCCAGCGCGTCGAACGGCAGCAGCGGCGTGCGAACCGCCACCGGCGCCAGCACGCCGGCCGCGCGGCGCAGATCCTCGAGCGTCACCAGCGCGCGGGGCGGCTCCGCGGGAGAATCGCGCATCAGGAGTAGACGCGGTTGCGGCCGCCCGCCTTCGCCTTGTAGAGCGACCGGTCGGCTTCGTGCAGCAGCACGTCGGGCGAGATGGGGTCCGTTCCCCGCGCCAGCGCAACGCCGATCGAGACCGTGGCCGTGACCGGCGACGCTTCGGCGCCGAACCCGAAGTCCTCCACCCGGCGGCGCAGGCGCTCGGCGAACGCGACCGCGCCCTCCCAGCCCGTGTCGGGGAGCACGATCACGAATTCGTCGCCACCCAGCCGCGCCACCGTGTCGGTGTCACGCGCCGTGCTCTTCATGATGCCCGCCAGCTGCTGCAGCACCATGTCGCCGATCGGATGGCCGCGGGAATCGTTGATGACCTTGAAGTTGTCCAGGTCGATGGCCACGACCGCCACCTGCGATCCGCGGCGCTTGGCGAGCCGCCAGTCGCTCCGCAGCCGGTTCTCCAGCGCGCGCCGGTTGACGCACCCGGTCAGCGCGTCGGTGCCGATCTGCTCCGCGAACCGGTCGCGCATCGCCTCGAAGCTGCGGGCCAGCAGCGTGAGGTCGTCCGGATGCGTGGCCTTCGTAGCGCTGAGCTTGGCGGTGAGCTCGCCTTCCTCGACCAGCCGGCAGAACAGCCGCAGCTCGTTCATCCGGCTGCGGAAGCTGCCGAACACCACCACGATCATCGCGCTCACGAGAACGAACACGGCCGTCGTCAGCGCGACCGCGGACCCGTCGAGTCTGGGACCGGGCATGAATGGCGGCGCCACCAGCTCGAGGACGGCATACGCCGCCGCGGTCAGGAGCGTGGCGTACGCGCCGAGCCACCAGCCGAAGTAGAACACCGACAGCTGCACGCTGAGCAGCCCGATGAGCAGCATGCGGTGATGCCCCTGCCCGTACATCGACAGGTAGAAGAACCCGGTGAGGGCCAGGATGTCGGCCGTCACGAGCAGGACGGGAAGGACGGGGTGCAGCACGCCGCGGTCCGAGCGCTGGACCCACCACGAGGTGAGGATCACCGTGGTGATGTACGCGCCGGACACGAGGAGCGTGGGCAGCAGGGCGACGTCGCGCGGCGCGGCGCCGAACAGCAGCGCCACGAGCAACGCCACCAGCACGGCGAGGTACCGCAGCCACCGCTGCCAGAGGATCGCTTCGCGTTGCGCGTCGGCCTGGGCGTGGCGGAGCGCGTCACCCAGCTCGGATCGACCCTCGACCGAGTCACGGAGGACCTCGAGGGAACTCGAATTCCGTCGGGTGGAGGTCTGGCTGGTGGGGTCCGATGCCATGCGTGGAAGCCGTGAGTCGCGCAAAGCTACCGCTCAGGCCGCTTCCGGTAAAGCGTGATCCCCTGTCGAATTGCAGGCGCGGTCTCCATGTTGCCCCGGGCCTACGCCGGCAATCCACCCACTTTGCCGGTGATTCCCTGAGCCGCGCGCGCCCGCCCACCCGCCCACGATCCACCCAGCCTCGTGTCTACTGCTCCGCGATCCTCCGCGACGCCCGCGCTGCGCTCCGTATTCATCGGCGCGGCATTTCTCATGGCGACGTCCGCCGTCGGCCCCGGCTTCCTCACGCAGACCTCGGTGTTCACGGCGGAATTGGGGGCCAGCTTCGGATTCGCAATCCTGGTTTCGGTGATCGTCGACCTCGTGGCGCAGCTCAATGTCTGGCGCGTGATCGCGGTGAGCGGGCGTCGGGCGCAGGAACTCGGGAATGCCGTGTTCCCGGGGCTGGGCTGGCTGCTCACGCTCCTCGTGGGCGCCGGCGGCCTTGCGTTCAACATCGGGAACATCGCGGGCACCGGACTCGGCCTCAACGCGATGCTGGACGTGCCGGTGAAGATCGGCGCTGCCGTCAGCGCCGCCGTAAGCATTGCGATTTTCGTCGTTCCCGACGCCGGACGGGCGATGGACCGCTTCGCCCAGCTCATGGGATTCGTGATGGTGGCCCTCACGCTGTACGTCGCCGTGACGGCGCACCCACCGCTGGCCGGGGCCATCGCCGGCACCGTGGCGCCCACCGACTGGAGCGCGCTCACGATCGTGACGCTCATCGGCGGGACCGTGGGCGGTTACATCACCTTCGCCGGCGCGCACCGCCTGCTCGACGCCGGCGTCTCGGGCGTCGGCGCGCAGGCGGAGGCGACGCGGACCGCCGGGCTCGGCATCGGCGTGGCCTCGCTGATGCGCGTGCTGCTCTTTCTTGCGGTGCTGGGCGTCGTCTCGCGAGGCCTCGTGCTCGATCCGGCCAATCCGCCGGCATCGGTGTTCCGGCTGGCCATCGGCCAGATCGGCTACCGCATGTTCGGCGTCGTGATGTGGGCCGCGGCCATCACGTCGGTGGTGGGCGCCGCGTATACATCGGTCAGCTTTCTGCGCTCGCTCAGCCCGTGGGCCGACCGGTTCTGGACGCGCCTCGTGATCGGCTTCATCGGACTGAGCACGATCGTCTTCCTGCTCGTCGGCCGCCCGGTGAAGACGCTGATCGCGGTGGGCGCGATCAATGCGCTGGTGCTGCCGGTGGGCCTGATCGTGGTGCTCGTGGCGGCGCACCGGCCCGCGCTGATGCCGGAAGGCTACCGGCATTCCCGCGCGCTCACCTGGTCGGGGGCCCTGGTCGCGGCCGCGATGGCGGGAATGGGGATCTACACGCTGTTGACGGAGCTGCCGAAGATGTGGACACGGTAAGGGAGTCGGACAGTCGGACAGCAAAGCAGTGCCGCGCGCTGACGTGCTGACTAACTGTCCGACTGGCTAGCTGTCCGACTGTGTAACTGTCCGACTGTCTGACTGTCCCGCCCTCTCACTCCTCATCCCCCGCTCCCACCGGCTCTCCCTCTCCCTCCCCCTGATCCTCCTCCGCGCCCTCGCCCTCTTCGTCCGGCACCACGCGGGCCACGTCGCGCACGAGGTCGCCGCCGTCGAGATCCACTAGGCGTACGCCCTGCGTGTTGCGTCCGGCCACGCGAATGCCCCTGACCGACATGCGGATGATGATCCCTTGCTTGGTAATCAGCATCAGCTCGTCCTCGGGGAGCACTTCCTTGATGCTCACCGCATCGCCGGTCTTGTCGGTGCGGTGCACGGTGATGATCCCCTTGCCGCCGCGCTTCTGCACCCGGTACTCGTCGATCGGCGAGCACTTGCCCATGCCGCGCTCGGTGACCACGAGCAGGTTGGCCTCGCGCTTGACGACCACCATGCCCACCAGCGCGTCGTCGGGACTGAGCTCGATGCCCTTCACGCCCGTGGTGTCGCGCCCCATCGGACGGACGTCGCTCTCGTGGAAACGAATCGACAGGCCGTGCCGCGTCGCGAGCACGATGTCGTTGTGCCCATCGGTCACCTGCACGTCGATCAGCTCGTCCCCGTCCTCGATCTTGATCGCCTTGAGCCCCGTGGAGCGCTCGTTCGCGTACTGTGACAGCGCCGTCTTCTTCACCGTGCCGCGCCGTGTCGAGAACAGCAGGAACTTGTCTTCCGGATAGTCGCGCACGGCCAGCGTGGCCTGGATGCGCGTTTCCGGCGACACGTTGATGAGGTTCACCACGGGCTTGCCCTTGGCGGCGCGCCCCGCCTGCGGCAGCTCGTGCACCTTGAGCCAGAAGACGCGGCCGTCGTCGGTGAAGAACAGCAGCGCGTCGTGGGTCGAGGCGACGAACAGATGCTCGACGAAATCCTCGTCCTTCAACGTCGCGCCCGTGCCTCCCTTGCCGCCCCGCCGCTGCCGCCGGTAGGTGGACACCGCCGTCCGCTTGATGTAGCCCGAGTGCGAGATCGTGACCACCATGTCCTCTTCGGCGATCAGATCCTCGACGGTGAACTCACCCTCGTCGCTCGTGATCTCGGTGCGGCGCGCATCGCCGTACTTCTCGGCGATCCTGGCCAGCTCCTCCTTCATGAGCGCCATGCGCTTCGGCTTCGACTCGAGCAGCGCCCTGAGCTCCTTGATGATCGCGCGGACTTCCTTGAGTTCTTCCTCCAGCTTTTCGATCTCGAGCCCGGTCAGCTTGGCCAGGCGCATGTTGAGGATCGCTTCGGCCTGGCGCTCGGAAAGCTTGAACCGCTTCTGCAGTTCGGCGCTGGCCTCCGGCGTGTCGGCCGCCGCCCGGATGACCTTGATCACCGCGTCGATGTTGTCGACGGCGATCTTGAGCCCCTCGAGAATGTGCTCGCGATCCTGCGCCTTCTCGAGTTCGAACTGCGCGCGCCGGACGATCACGTCGTGCCGGTGTGCGACGTAATGCTCGAGCACCTCCTTCAGCGGCATGATCTTCGGCACCAGCCGCCGCGTGACCGGGTCGGGCACCAGCGCCAGCATGATCACGCCGAACGTCGACTGCAGCTGCGTGTGCTTGTAGAGCTGGTTGAGCACCACGCGCGGAATCGCGTCGCGCTTGAGCTCGATGACGATGCGCAGTCCCTCGCGGTCCGATTCGTTCCGCAGGTCGCTGATGCCGTCGAGCTTCTTGTCCCGCACCAGCTGGGCGATGTCCTCGAGCAGCTTGGCGCTGTTCACCTGATACGGGATCTCGGTGACCACGATCTGCGCCTTGTTCGACGACTCCTTCTCCTCGATCACGGCGCGGGCGCGCATCACGATGCGCCCGCGTCCCGTCTCCTGGTAGTCCTTGATCCCCTGGCGCCCGTAGATGAATCCCGCCGTCGGAAAGTCCGGACCCTTGATGAACTTGCGGAGGTCGCCCGTCGTGGCGTCGGGGTGGTCGATGAGGTGAAGCAGCGCGTTCACCACCTCGCGCAGGTTGTGCGGCGGAATGTTCGTCGCCATGCCGACCGCGATGCCCGACGACCCGTTGACGACGAGGTTCGGGAATCCTGACGGCAGCACCGCCGGCTCCTGCAGCCGGTCGTCGAAGTTGGGCACGAAATCGACCGTGTTCTTGTCGATGTCGGCCAGCATCTCCATCGCAATCGGCGTCAACCGCGCTTCGGTATAGCGATACGCCGCCGCCGGGTCGCCTTCCACCGAGCCGAAGTTGCCCTGTCCGTCGATCAGCGGATTGCGCAGCGAGAACGTCTGCACCATGCGCACCAGCGCGTCATAGACGCTGGAGTCGCCGTGCGGATGGTACTTGCCCAGTACGTCGCCGACCACCGTCGCCGACTTCTTGTACGGCCGCCCCGGCACCAGGCCCAGCTCGTTCATCGCGTACAACACACGCCGGTGCACCGGCTTCAGACCGTCGCGCACATCCGGCAGCGCGCGCGATACGATGACGCTCATCGAATAGTTGATGAACGACTCTTTGATCTCCTCGTCGATGAGGCGCGGCAGGATCCGTTCGCGGTTGTTCGGAGCGGTCATGGTGGACGTCGGCGGAAGGACGGAAATGGGGGCAGGAAGAGACCGCTAAACATACCCTTTTCGGGGGCGAAAATCAACCGACATGACACGCTATAAGTCATTGCCACGACG
This sequence comes from Gemmatimonadaceae bacterium, assembly GCA_036393095.1. GTDB lineage: Bacteria > Gemmatimonadota > Gemmatimonadetes > Gemmatimonadales > Gemmatimonadaceae > JAGWRI01. Next base: position 8,608 of record DASVWS010000062.1, read on the forward strand.
ACATTTGTGAATCCGCCGCCGACCGGGGGAAGCGATCGGTGCAGACCGTCGGTTTTCCGTCCGCGGCCATCGCCCCGACGCAGCCCGCCGACCCCCGAATCCCCGCCCGGACGTCAGGTCCGCGTGCCGCGCTTCCGGTCGAAAATCACGCTCCGCCGGCACTCGGGACAGAGCAACCACTCGCGCCGCCGCGCATACCCGAGTCCGAACGATCCGCCCCCGATCTCGCGAACCGTCATCAGCGTGCCGTCCCGCGGACAGTGCACGGCACCGCCGGCCGCGTACGCGTCACGGACGGCCCGCTCCTCATCCGGCTCGAATTGCGCATGCTCTCGCGTCATCCCTCCCTCACCCCGCTCCCCCCTGTCCGACTGTCTCACTGTCCGACTGTCCGACTGTCCGACGGTCTCACTGCCCGACGTTCAATACGATCTTCCCGAACTGCTGCCCCGCCTGAAGCCGGGCGTACGCGTCGCGCCCGTCCTCCAGCGCGTACACACGATCCACCGGCGGCAGCAGCCGCCCCCCGCGCAGATGCTCCACGATCGCCGCGAACTCGGCGTCGTTCCCCATCGTCGAACCGAGAATCGAATACTGGTTCCAGAATAGGCGCCGCACGTCGGTCTCCACCATCGGCCCCGTCGTCGCGCCGCAGGTGACCAGCCGCCCCCGCTTGCCGAGCGCGCCGAGCGAGTGCTTCCAGGTCGCTGCGCCCACGTTGTCCACCACCACGTCCACGCCCGCCTTCTCCGTGGCCGTCCGGAGCTCGCGCACCACGTCCTGCGTCCGATGGTTGAGCGTATGGTCGGCCCCCAGGGCCCGCGCCCGCTCGAGCTTCTCGTCGCTGCTCGACGTCACCCACACTTCGGCGCCGAGCAGCTTGCTGATCTGGAGCGCCGCCGTGGCCACCCCGCCGCCGATGCCCCAGATCAGCACCCGCTCCCCCGCCCGCAGTCGCGCGCGCGTCACCAGCATCCGCCACGCGGTGATCGTCACCAATCCGAACGCCGCCGCCTCGGCTGCCGGCGTGGCCGCTGGAATCGATTGGACATTGGCGCCCGGCACCACCACGTACTCCGCCGCCGTCCCCGGGTAATGCTCGCCGAGAATGCCGAACTTCACGCAGAGCGAATGCTCGCCGTCGCGGCAGTACGCGCACGTGCGGTCGCTGATGCCGGGATTGATCACGACCGTGTCTCCTTCGCGCACGCCACGGACGTCGGATCCCGCCTGGTCGACCACGCCCACGGCGTCGGCGGCCACGACCCACGGCGCCGAGATCTGCATGCCCGGCAGGCCGGCCAGCACGAACAGGTCCAGGTGATTCAACGCCGCCGCCGACACCCGCACCCGCACATCCGTGGCCGAGCGCACGGTGGGTTCGCGCAGGTCATCGCGAATCTGCAATTGTTCGAGCCCGCCATGGGCGGCGATCGTGAGTCCTCGCACTGGTTCCTCGACGGTTATATTCCACACGCCCGCAGCAGCGTTCGTTGCCGCCACGTTCCCGGCTGGTGGAAATATGCACCGTGCGCCCGGAGCCGGCGGCGCACCGGCCACCGCGAACCGACACCGAATCCGATGACGTCCATCAAGGTGCCCCCGCTCGGGGAATCGATCACCGAAGCGGTCGTGTCCCGCTGGCTCAAAGCGGAAGGCGACCCGGTCACGTCCGGTGAAACGATCGTCGAACTCGAGACGGACAAAATCACCGTCGAAGTGCCGTCCCTCACCGGCGGCGTGCTCACCAGGCATCTGCACGCCGAGGGCGACACGGTGCACGTGGACGACGAGCTCGCGCAGATCGACGAGTCGGCGAAGGCCGCGCCCGGAGCAGTCACGCCAGCGGCTCCGAAGCGCACAGCGCCCGCCGCCGCACCTGCCCCAGCCTCCCCGCCTGCCACACGCGCCGCGGACGGCGCCCGTCGCGCATCGCCCGCCGCGCAGCGGCTGGCGGCCGAGTCGGGCATCGATCTCTCGGGCGTGCCGGGCACCGGACTGGGCGGCGTCGTGAGCAAGCCGGATGTGGCCGAGGCGATGGGCGCACGCGTCGCGGCAACGCCGGCGCCGGCGGTGGCAGCCCCGGTGGCGCCGCCGGCTCCCGCCCCCATCGCTCCGCCGCCGGGCAGCATGCCGCAGGCACAGCGCGAGACGCGCGAGAAGATGACCACGCGGCGCAAGCGCATCGCCGAGAACCTGCTGCAGTCGCAGCACGCGACGGCGCACCTCACGACGTTCAACGAGATCGACATGACCGGCGTGATGTCGCTGCGCGCGCGCATTCGCGAGCGCGTCGAGCAGGAGCACGGCGTCAAGCTGTCGTTCATGCCCTTCTTCGTGAAGGCGGCGTGTCAGGCGCTGAAGGCCTTCCCGACGGTGAACGCACAGATCGACGGCGACGCGATCATCTACAAGCACTACGTGAACATGGGCATCGCCGTCGCCTCCGAGGCCGGGCTGGTGGTGCCCAGCATCAAGGACGCCGACCGGATGGGACTGCTCGAGATCGCGCGCACGATGAACGCGCTTGCCGATCGCGCGCGCGGTGCGAAGCTCGCGATGGACGACCTGACGGGCGGCACGTTCACGATCACCAACGGCGGCGTGTTCGGATCGCTCATCTCGACGCCGATCCTCAACTATCCGCAGGTCGGCATTCTCGGTCTCCACAAGATCCAGGATCGCCCGGTCGCGGTGGACGGGCACGTCGTCGTGCGCCCGATGATGTACATCGCACTCTCGTACGATCATCGCATCGTCGACGGCCAACAGGCCGTGCTGTTCCTGGTGCGCGTCAAGGAACTGATGGAAGAACCGGGAGCGATGCTGGTCGAGTAGCGGCCTTCGCACGCCGCCACCGCCCCACTCAACGCCATGTCTGATCAGACCTCGAATCGAGCCGACGTCGTCATCATTGGCGGCGGACCGGGCGGCTACGTCGCCGCCCTGCGCGCCGCCCAGCTCGGCCTCTCCACCGTCTGCGTGGAGATGGACCGGACGCTCGGCGGCACCTGCGTCAACGTCGGCTGCATTCCGTCCAAGGCGCTGCTGTCGTCCAGCGAGCACTTCGAATTCGCGCGCATGCATGCCGCCGAACACGGGATCGTGCTCGGCGACGTGCAGCTCGACCTGGCGCGCATGCTCGCGCGCAAGGACGAAGTCGTCGCCCAGAACACCAAGGGCATCGAGTTCCTCTTCCGGAAGAACAAGGTCACCTGGGCCCGCGGCCGCGGCACGCTCGAGCCGGGCAACCGCGTCGTCGTCACCGCCGCCGACGGCTCGGAAACACGGTGGCAGGCCGGCCACGTCATCATCGCGACCGGCTCGGTGCCCATCGAGCTCCCCTTCCTCGCCTTCGACGAGGAGCGCGTGCTGTCGAACGTGGGCGCGCTCAGAATTCCGCAGGTGCCGCGCCACCTGATCGTGATCGGCGGCGGCGTCATCGGCCTCGAGCTGGGTTCGGTGTGGCGGCGTCTGGGCGCGAAGGTCACGGTGGTCGAGCTCTTTCCCACCATTCTGCCGGGCATGGACGACGACGTGGTCAAGGAGGCCGAGCGGACCTTCCGGAAGCAGGGCCTGGAGCTCCGTACGGCGACGCGAGTGGTGGGCGGCGGCCGCGAGGGTGATCGCGTGTTCGTGGACGTCGAGAGGGACGGAGCGGCCGAGCGCCTCGAAGGCGACTACGTGCTCGTATCGGTCGGCCGGCGCCCCGTGCTCACCGGCATCGACGCGCGCGCGCTCGGGCTGGCCGTGGGAAGGCGCGGCGAGATCGTCGTCGACGATCGCATGCGCACCAGCCTGCCCAACGTCTACGCGATCGGCGACTGCGTGGGCGGCAAGCTCCTCGCGCACAAAGCCGAGGAGGAAGGGGTGGTCGCCGCCGAGGTGATCGCCGGAAAGCCCGCGCACATGCACTACACGTCCATTCCATCGGTCGTGTATACCTGGCCCGAGATCGCCGCCGTCGGGCTGACCGAACGCGAGGTGAAGGAATCCGGACGCGAGTACCGGACGGGCCGTTTCCCCTATTCCGCCAACGGACGGGCGCGATCAATGGGCGAGACCACGGGCTTCGTGAAGTTCGTCGCCGATGCCCGCACCGACGAACTGCTGGGCTGCCACATCATCGGGGCCAACGCGTCGGAGTTGGTGGCTGAGGTCGTGCTGGGGTTCGAGTACCGGGCGTCGAGCGAAGACATCGGCATGACGGTGCACGCGCACCCGACGCTGTCCGAAGCCACCAAGGAAGCGGCGCTCGCCACGCTCGGCCGCGCGCTGCACATCTGACCCCCATGCCGGCGCGCGCGCGCGATCTGGTCGAGTCGGCGCTCCGCGGCACGCCGTACCTTGGGCGCGCCCTGGAGTTGCTCGACATCGCGGAGCGTCGGAGCTCCGACGAATCCTGCGCCATCTGGTCCGAGCACGACGGCGCGGTGACGTCCCTGGCGCTCGTGGGGCTCGTGGCAGGCGCGCGCGGCGCCGGCCGGATCCATCTCCTCCTCGGCGACGACCCGCACCTCGTCGCGCGTTCGTGCGACGTGCTCCGGGCCATGGGAGCCCGCTTCGCCATCGCGGAGTGGCCGGACGACGCACCCTTCCGGGAACCGCTGCGGCGTCTGCGCGAGGAAGGTTTCGCCCAGGAAGCCCGCATCCCCGACTATTTCCGCTCCGGGGTGGACCAGGTCTTCATGCGGCGGGATCTGTAGCCCGCGCCTACACGCGCAGCGCCGCCACCGCGGCGTCCAGCGCGAGCGCCGCCCATTCGGCATACATGCCCGCCGAGGGGTGAAGCCCGTCGGCCACGAACCGCGACCGGTCGGCGGCGGCGCGTGAACTCGCCGTGACGTCCACGTACCGCGCACCCACGGCCGCGCTCGCGGCGCGGTTCACCCGATTGAATGCGTCGATGGACTCGGCGATCGCGAAGCGGTCCCGCCCGTCGGCGAACGGCGACACTCCCCAGTCGGGAATCGAGAGGACGATCACCCGCCCCGTGCGCCCGCCCGCCAGCGACGCCGCCTGCCGGAGCAGCGCCTCGAAGCACGGCGCATACTGGTGGGGCGTCGCGCCGCGGAACTGATCGTTCACGCCGATGAGCAGGGACACCAGCGGGTACGGACCGCGGGGCGCGGCGGCGGCGATGCCCGACGCCAGCTCGTCGCACGTCCACCCGCTGCGGGCGATGATCTCCGGATCGGCCATGGGCATCCCGCGCCGGCGCAACGCCGCCGCCAGCTGGACGGGCCACCGGTCGGCGGCCGTGACCCCTTCGCCGATGGTGTACGAGTCGCCGAGCGCGAGGTAGCGTACTCCACTCACGCCCGGCGGCTCGCGAGGGCGCGCCTGAGCAGCACGATCTGGCCCGCGTGATACAGCGTGTGCTGGACCGCGCCGTGCAGCATCACGTAGTTCGAGTACGGGTGGCCGGGCACCCCGTCATCGAGCGAACGTGAAGAAACCCCGAGCACGGCCCGGGCGAGCAGGTCGTGGGCGGCGAGCACGGATTGGCACGCAGCGGTCCACCCGGCCGGATCGGGGTTGGCGACGGCCGGAAAGTTCTCGCTCTCCGCGGGCTCGGCGTGTTCGCCCTCGAATCGCCGCTGGACGGCGCGGGTCCATGTGTGGAGGTGCCCGACCAGCTCCCAGATGCTGTGGGCGCCCGGGATCGGGTGGGCCGCGGCGTCCGCGGCCGACACGCCGTCGAGCGCCTCCGCCAGCGCGGGTCCGTGCCACGCGTCCCCGTGGGCGGCGCGCCGGATCTGATCGGCGATGCGCCCGGCTTCTGTCATCGAATCCTCCCGTCAACCAGATGGAACGAAAAAGGCGGCCAGGATCGCGAAGGAACCTGGCCGCCTGAATCGGACGCTGAAGCGGACTTCAGCGCACAAGCAACGCAGTGACGATGGAAGCCGCCGCGACCAGCGCGGCGCCCACGAGCAGGGCGGTGCTCGGTGTGATCACGAACTCCCGCCGGTACCAGGGGGTGATGGTCGCCGCGGGGGCATGCGTCGGCAGCGAGGCCATGATCTGCGCCTCGACGTGCTGCGGCGTCCGCATGCGGCGCACCCGGGCCATCTCGGCATCCAGCCCCCGCCAGAACTCCACGTCTTTTGTAGCTTCACTCTTGCGCACGGCAGCCTCCGGCAGCTCCCCATCCAACCACGCGTGTACGGGTGCGGCGAGGGGACGATCCGCCTGCGAACCCAACGGCACTTCACGTTCTGCCGGCGCACGCGTCGGTGCATCCCCGGCAGGACGCTTCTGAACATCACGCGAGAGCCCGGCTTCGGATCTCAGGTCGTCGTACATGTCAGGCGTACTTCTCCTCGAGTAGTGCCTGGAGCGCTTCGCGCGCTCGATGCACGCGCATTTTCAACGCCCCAACGGTAGTGCCCAGCAGATCCGCCATCTCTTCGTACGAACGCCCTTCCACGTGCTTCATGATGAACGCTTCCCGCAACGAGGCGGGCAGCGACGTCAACGCACGATCGAGATCCGATCGCAGTTCGGTCCGGTCCAGTTCCTCGTCCGGCGTCGCATGCTGCGAGGGCTGGTCATCCTCCTCGTAGCTCAGATGCGTCCGCCGAATGTTCTTCAGCCAGTCCTTGCAGCCATTCGCAACGATCCGAAACACCCAGGCGTCGAAACGCCCGCGCACCTCGGACAGGTGCTGGTACGCCTTGATGAAGGAAAGCTGCAGGATGTCTTCCGCGACATCCGGGCTTCCCGTCATGCACAACGCGTGCCGGTACAGCGGGTCACTGTAGCGCGTGATCAACAGCCGGAATGCGTCGCGCTGACCTGCGAGCACTTGCTGGATGATCAGTTGATCAGACCCGTCCTGATCAACGACTGAGGCGGTGGATTCCGTCGTCTTCACGACGATAGAGTAATGCACTTTCCCCTATTGGAACAGGGAGCGCCACCCGCCCCGCCTTTCACCACGGGTGTCACGCCTGAAAGACGAAATGCCGGATCGGGAGGTAACGGTGCGCTCAGGCCGGTCCGCCGAACGCCCCCCACCCTTCGGCTCGCACTCGGGCCCCATGCTCGTCGAGCCCCGGCGGGGGCCGGCGGATCGTGCCGCCGACACTCGAGGGAAGCCCCGACAACGGTGAAGCCCCCGCGGTCTCGGCGAGCACTTCCAGCACCGACCGCACGACGCCTGACGGCACCCCTGCCTCCGCCAGGACCCGCTGCCAGTGCGAGGCCGGACGTTCCGCGATACGCGCCGCGATCGCCTGCGTCACCCGCGTCCGAGCCACCACCCGTCCGGCATTCGTCTTGAGCGCCTCGTCGTCGGCGAGGTCCGAAAGGCCGAGCACTCGGACGCAGGCGGCCCACTGCGCATCGCTCCCCACGGCGATCACCAAGCCCCGATCCGCTGCTTGAAACATCTGGTAGGGGACGAGGTTCGGATGCGCGTTTCCCCACCGCCTCGGCTCCTCACCTGTTACCAGCGCATTCTGAGCCACGTTGACCAGTGCCGCTTTCGCACTGGCAGCAAGCGAGATCTCCACTCGCCGACCGAGGCCCGTCCGTTCCCGCGCCAGGAGCGCTGCCAGAATTGCGACTGCAGCGTCTTTCCCGGCAAGTACGTCGGCGAGCGCCACCCCCACCTTCATTGGATCGCCAGCGGGGTCCCCCGTAATCGCCATCCATCCCGACTCCGCCTGGATCACGAAGTCGTATCCCGGACGCGCGCGCTCCCCGCCGAACCCTGAGATGGTGCACCACACCAGCCGTGGATGGCGGCGGGTCATGACGTCGGGCCCCAGCCCCCGGCGCTCGAGGGTTCCGGGAAGGAAGTTGTCGATGACGACATCCGCGTCGGCAATCAACCGCGCCAGCAACGCTACATCCTCGGCTCGATTCAGGTCCGCGGCGACGCTCAGCTTGTTCCGGTTCACGCTGAGGAAGTACGCGCTCTCGCCACGGGAGTCGAAGGGCGGTCCCCAGCCG
>DASVWS010000063.1:0-12174 GCA_036393095.1 Gemmatimonadaceae bacterium
AACCCGCCACCAGTCGCGCAGGCGAATCTCGCCGACGGCCAGCGCGCGGATGATGAGCGACGTGGCCTGCGAGCCGGAGTTGCCGCCCGAGCTCATGACGAGCGGAATGAACGCCGTGAGCACGAACGCCCTGGCCAGCTCGTCGCCGTAGTGGCCCATGGCGCTGGCCGTGAGCATCTCACTCAGGAACAGCGCGCTCAGCCATCCCCCTCGCTTCCGCACCATCCGCCAGAAGCCGATCGTCATGTACGGCTCGTCCAGCGCTTCCATACCGCCGAACTTCTGGACGTCTTCCGTCTGCTCTTCCTGGATCGCGTCGATGACGTCGTCCACCGTCACCACGCCGAGCACGCGGTCGAGCTCGTCCACCACCGGAACGGCGACGAGGTCGTAGTTCGAGATCACCCGCGACACTTCCTCGCGGTCGCTCTGCGCCGGCACTGTCACCACTTCGGTCCACGCGACGTCGCCCACCCGGCCGCCCTCGGGCGCGGCGAGCAGCTCGCGCAGCGAGAGCACCCCCGTGAGCCGGCCCGTGTCGTCGGTGACGTAGATCTGGTACATCGCCTCGCGGCGCCCGCTGCGCGCGATGGCGCGCACGCTCGCCAGCGCCGCCTCGATCGTCATCGACGCCGGCACCGACACGAACTCGGTGGTCATCAGGCCGCCGGCCGTGTCGGGCTCGTACGCCAGCAGCTTCTCGGTCTCGCGCCGCGCCTCGGCGGGGATCGCGGCGAGGATCTCCTCGGCGCGCTCCTCCTCGATCTCTTCGAGGGTGTCGGCGCGATCGTCCGGCGTCATCTCCGAGACGAGGGCGGCAGCCTGGCGCGCCGACATCGCCTCGAGCACTTCGGCGCGCAATTCCTCGTCGAGATATTCCAGGACGTCGGCGGCGCGCTGCGGCGGCAGCGCGGCGAGCAGCGCTGCCACCTTCTCCCGCGGCAGCAGCTCGACGACGTCCGCCAGGTCGGCGGCGTGCAGCTCCTCGGTTTCGGCGGCGATCGCGGTGGGCGAGTCGTCGAGCAGCGCGAGAATGTCGGGCGCGAGCAGGGCCGCGACCGGCCGGTCTTCCGGAGTCTGCTGAGGTGGCGTCATGGCACGGCCTCCCTGGAACGCGCAGGGCGTCTTTTCGGCGACGAACGTGGCGGGGGTCATTCGTCCCCCGCGCAGGTCCCTCTATAACGGCGCGCGTCAAGTTAGGCCCGGCCGCGCAGAGGGACAAGGCGCGGCGGCGGGCGGATTCTCCCAGGCGGCGCGTGCGTGCGGAGCGGCCGACGACGCACCGCTGCCAACCCTTTCGGAACACCCGCTGTCCAACGCCTTGCAGCCGTGAACCACGCCCCCGGCCCGACCTCTCGTTCATGAAACGCCTCGCCCTCGTTCTGCTCCTAATCACGCCAGCGCTCGTCCGTGCCCAGCAACCCGTACTGCGCACCGCGGCGCTGGATCGCCCCGCGGCCGCCGCGTCGGCCGCAGCAGCTCCCGCCTTTCCCGCGCCGGTCCTCGCGCCCCCCGTTCTCGACGGACGTGACGACGATCCCGCGTGGAAGAATGCGCGCGTGATCACCGACTTCCGCGAGTTCGACCCGGTGCCCGACGGCACGCCGCGCTTCCGCACCACGGCGCGCATCGCCTACGACGCCCACAACCTGTACTTCTTCGTGCGCGCGTACGACCCGCATCCCGACAGCATCGTCGCCCTGCTCAGCCGGCGCGACGTGAAGACGGCGTCCGACCAGATCAAGATCATGATCGATTCGTACCACGACCTCCGCACCGGGTACGAGTTCGCCGTCAATCCCGCCGGCGTGAAGCGCGACTACTACACGTACAACGACGCCGACGAGGACGAGTCGTGGGACGGCGTCTGGGACGTCGCCACCCGCATCGATTCGCTCGGCTGGACCGCGGAGTTCCGGATTCCGCTGAGCCAGCTCCGCTACCCGTCCGGCCGCGACAACACCTTCGGCATCATGATCGACCGCGACGTGGCGCGGTTCAGCGAACGGTACAGCTGGCCGCTGTACAGCCGCTCGCGCACCGGCATCGCGTCGCAGTTCGCCGCCGTGCCGGGATTCGCCGGGCTGGCGTCGCCGCACCGCCTCGAAGTGTCGCCCTACACCGTGACGAAGACGGAGAACGTGGCCATCGGCGCCGGATACGCGCAGCGCACCACCGCCACCGCGGGCGCCGACCTGAAGTACGGACTCACCTCCAACCTCACGGTCGACGCGACGGTCAATCCGGACTTCGGCCAGGTGGAGGCCGATCCGTCGGTGCTGAACCTGAGCGCCTTCGAGACGTTCTTTCCCGAAAAGCGCCCGTTCTTCCTCGAAGGGCAGGGGCTGTTCCGCTTCGACGTCAACTGCAACGACGGCGTGTGCTCGGGGCTCTTCTACTCGCGGCGCATCGGCCGCGCCCCGCAGCTCAGCGATACGTACGTGGGCGACGAGAACCCCGCGCAGACCACCATCCTCGGCGCCGCCAAGCTCACCGGACGCCTGGCCAGCGGCGCCTCGATCGGCGTGCTCGACGCCGTCACCAGTCGCGAGCAGGGGCCCGCCCGCGCGACCATCGAACCGCAGACCAACTACTTCGTGGGGCGGCTGCAGCAGGATTTCCGACAGGGCGCCAGCGGCATCGGCGTCATGGTCACCAGCGTGCGGCGCACCCTCGATCCGTACTCCGCGCCCTATCTCCGCAACGACGCGTTCACCGGCGGCATCGACTTCCGCAACCAGTTCCTCGACCGCCGCTACAGCGTCGACGGCTACGTGGCCGCGAGCCGCGTGGCGGGCTCCCCTCAGGCGATCGCCCTCACCCAGCAGAGCTTCGTGCACGACTACCAGCGCCCCGACGACCGCCTCGCGTACGACAGCACCCGCACGTCGCTCGGCGGCACGTCCGCCCAGATCTCGTTCAACAAGATCGGCGGCGGCATCACCCGGTTCAACGTCGGCTACCAGTGGCTCTCGCCCGGCTTCGAGATCAACGACGTCGGATTCCTGAGCCGCGCCAACCAGCAGAACGAGTTCGCGTGGTATCAGCTCGCGTTCAACAATCCCACGCGCGTCTACCGCAACTTCCGGGTCAACTTCAACCAGTGGACCAACTTCACCGCCGCCGGGATGCGCGAGGAAGCCGGCGGCAACGTGAACTTCAACACCACGCTCGCCAACAACTGGTTCGTGGGGGGCGGCGAGGGCGTGAATGCCGCCGTGCCGTCGCTCTGCTCCACCTGCTCCCGCGGCGGGCCCGCCGTGGCGCAGTCCCGCGCCTTCTGGGGCTGGGCCAACGTCATGGGCGACACGCGGCGCGCCGTCGTCCCGGGCCTATCCGCGTTCTGGAATAACGGAGACGAGGGACGCTCGCGCAGCCTCAGCGCCGGCCCCACCGTCAGCGTGCGGGTGGCCAGCCGGTTCAGCGCCGACCTCGGCGTGAGCTGGAGCCGGGACGTGAACGCCGCGCAGTGGTACGGCAACTACGGCGCGCTCCTGAGCGATACCACGCACTACACCTTCGCGCGCCTCGACCAGCACACGCTGTCGATGACCACGCGGCTCAACTTCACCGCCACGCCCAATCTCTCGCTGCAGATCTACGCGCAGCCGTTCGTCACCAGCGGCAGCTACTCCGATTGGATGGAGCTGAACGATCCCCGCGCGGCGCGCTTCGCGGACCGGTACAAGCCGTACAGCAATCCCGACGGCCTGTCGGGGTTCAACTACAAGCAGCTGCGGTCGAACACCGTGGTGCGCTGGGAGTACCGCCCGGGCTCGGTGCTCTACTTCGTCTGGTCGCAGCAGCGGGAACAGGACGGCATCGATCCCGGCACCTTCCAGTTCGGCCGCGACTACGGGAATCTGTTCCGGGCGCACCCGGGAAATACGTTCCTGATCAAGGGGTCGTACTGGCTGAACTTCTGAACGGCAGTGCGCAGTTGGCGGTGCGCAGTGGGCCGTACGCCGTTCACTGCCCACTGCCCACTGCCCACTGCTGACTGTCATCTTAGCCGTCGCCGTTCCTCCACGACCTCGCCCACTTCATACCCCGCCACCGCGATCGCCGCCCGCAGCGCCTCGGCCGTGGCGCGCCCGTCGTGCTCGATCTCCGCGGCGCCGATGGTCACGTCGGCGTGAACGATCCCCTCCACCGCCGTCAGCGCGGTGAACACCGCCGTCACGCAGTGGGTGCTCCGCATTCCCGGAATCGCGAGTCGGGTGAACATGCCACGCAACTTAGCGGCAGCGCCCAGGTCCGTTGACGCGTCCCGCCGCGTCCGCGAACTTCCCAACGCCTTCACCCACTGCCCATGACTTCCGTCGCATTTCTGGGGCTCGGCGCCATCGGCCGGCCCATGGCCCACCGCGTCGCTGCCGCGGGGTTCGACCTCACCGTCTGGAACCGCACGGCCGGCCGGTCGCGCGAGTTCGCGGCCGGCGCCAGGGCGCGTGCCGCCGCCACCGCTGCGGACGCCGTGCGCGGCGCGCAGGTCGTGATCGCCTGCCTCTCGACCTCGCAGAACGTCGCGTCCCTCCTCGACGGGCCCGACGGCATTCTCGCCGGCATCGATCGCGGCGCGCTGTTCGTGGACTGCACCTCGGGCGACCCGGCCACCTCGGCGCGCATCGCCGAACGGCTCGCCGAGCGCGGCGTCGCGTTCATCGACGCGCCGGTGAGCGGAGGCACGAGCGGCGCCGAGAAGGGGATCCTCACCGTCATGGTGGGTGGCGATGCGGCGTCGCTGGAACGCGCGCGCCCCGTGCTCGAGTCGTTCGGAAAGAAGATCGTCCACTGCGGCAAGGTGGGCGCCGGCGATGCGGTGAAGGCGATGAACAACGCCATGCTGGCCATCCACGTCTGGTCCACCGGGGAGTGTCTCGCCGCTCTGGCCAGCGCCGGTGTCGATCCGAAGGTCGCCCTCGCGGTGGTGAACGCGTCGAGCGGGCGTTCCAACACCTCCGAGAATCTGTTCCCCGAGCGGGTGCTCACGCGCGCCTTCCCGCGCACCTTCCGCCTCGCGCTGCTCGACAAGGACATCGGCATCGCCGCGCAGGTGGCGCGCGAGCAGAAGGTCGCGTCGCCCCTGCTGCAGCTGGCCGCCGAGCTGTTCCGGCTTGCGCACGCCGAGCTGGGCGAGGAAGCCGATCACGTGGAAGCGGTGCGCGTGATCGAGCGGCTGTGCGGCACCGAGATCCAGTAACCCGGACCCTTCGATGTCCATGACTGCCACTTCGTCCCCAGCGGCGACCGTCGACCGGATCCGCTCGCACTTTCCCGCCCTGCGCCGCCGGCACGACGGCCTGCCCGTGGCCTACTTCGACGGACCGGGCGGCACGCAGGTGCCTCAGTCCGTCGTCGACGCGATGGCCGACTACCTGCTCCATCACAACGCCAACACGCACTGGGCCTACCCCACCAGCGAGGAGACGGACGCAATGCTCGCCGCGGCGCGCGTGACGCTGGCGGAGTTCGTGAACGGGAGCGCCGACGAGATCGCGTTCGGCCAGAACATGACCTCGCTCACCTTTCATCTCGCGCGCGGACTGGGCCGCGCCTGGGGCCCCGGCGACGAGATCGTGGTGACCGAGCTCGACCACCACGCCAACATCGCCCCCTGGCAGGCGCTCGCGGTGGACCGCGGCGTCACCGTGCGCACGGCACGCATGCGCGTCGAGGACGGCACGCTCGACTGGGACGACCTCGAGCGCCAGGTGAACCGGAAGACGAAGCTCGTCGCCGTCGGCGCCGCGTCGAACGCGCTGGGCACGATCAGCGACGTGCGCGCCGCCTCCCAACTGGCGCACGCGCACGGCGCGCTGGCGTTCGTCGACGCCGTGCACTACGCCCCGCACCAGCTCGTGGACGTACAGGCCATCGGCTGCGACTTCCTCGCCTGCTCGGCATACAAGTTCTACGGCCCGCACATCGGCGTGCTCTGGGGCCGCCGGGCGCTGATCGAGGCCGCCGACGTGCCGCGCCTCGCGCCGGCGCCGCAGGAGTCGCCGGAACGCCTGGAGACGGGCACGCAGAATCACGAGGCGATCGTCGGCGCCGCAGCGGCCGTGGACTTTCTCGCGGGGCTCGCGCCCGAAGGGACTCCGGGCGGGCGGCGTGGCGCGCTCGCGGCCGCGTACGAAGCGCTCCACGCCCGCGCAATGGCGCTGCTCGAGCAGCTCTGGACCGGGCTCGAAGCCACGCCCGGCGTGACGCTGTTCGGGCCGCGTCGCGGCCAGCCGCGCACGCCCACGTTGTCGTTCGTGAAGCGCGGCGAGAGCACAACCGCCATCGCCCGGCGTCTGGCCGCCGCGGGATCGTTCGTCTCGAACGGGGACTTCTACGCCGCGACCGTCATGGAACGGCTCGGCCTCGTGCCCGACGGCACGGTGCGCGTGGGCATGAGCTGCTATTCCACCGCCGAGGAAGTGGACCGCCTGCTCGCCGCGCTCCGGCGCGCGTGAGCGGGCGCACAGCGCCGCGCCGGCCCTGCGCCGGCTTCCGATCCGGCTGTATCTTACGTCCCATGCTGCGCCGCCTGTTCCCGGCCGTCCTGCTCGCCGCCTGCACGGCGCACGGGCCCGCCACCACGCCTGCTCCGCGCGCCGAGTTCCTGCTCGTCTCCGGCGACTCGACGTACTGGGTGACGAGCGGTCCCGATGGGCTCAGGGTGCGCGGATCGCCGATCGTGCTCGCCGAGTACGGCGGACGGTTCCACGAGCTCTACGTGGCCGACGACGACCATTCGTACTACGATGCGCTGCTGGTAGGCCAGCTCGTGTTCTCGCGCGACCTGATCAGCGGCGACTCCACTTCCGTGTTCACCGATACCCTGGTGGACCGCCTCGCGCACGCGTACGAAGCGTCGCATCCCGACGAAGATCCCCTCGGCCCCGACGATCCCGTGGCCGACCACCCCAGCGTCGTGGCGACGTCCGACGTGACGCTCCTCGACGTGCACGGGCCGTTCCTGTCGCTCGAGTACCACGCCGATACGCGCACCCGTCCGCACCCTGGCTATCACGCGACCTGGCGCTCCGTGGTGGACCTGCGCACGGCGCAACCGGCCCGGCTGGACGAGCTGCTCGGTCCCGCCGCCGCGGCGCGGACGATCGCCGAAGGGCGGCGGTCGTACCAGGCCGTGCTCGACGAGGCGCGCGCCGGCGAGCGCGCCCTGGGCGACGTCGTGTCGCTCGTGCTGTCGGAGGTGAGCTTCGACAGCACGAGCTTCGAGCTGTCCGACATCCACGGCGGCCCCGCGGTGGCCTTTGCCGGCCGCATCGCCGGCCGGCGCGATGGGCAGGGCGCGCTGCCGCTGCCGGCGATTCCCGTCGACTCCCAGCCGTGGTGGGCGCTCGTCCGCCCGGGCCTTCCCACCACCCGCGACTCGGCGTCGGCGCGTTGGGTGCGTCCCGGCTACACCGTGGCGGCGCGCATCGACGCCGCCGACAGCGTGGCGAACGTGACGCTGCTCGACTCCGCCGCGCGCCACACGTTCGTCGTGGCGCAAGTGCACACGCCGCTGCGCCGCATCTACTGGCTGGACCGGCCGCCCATCGATTCGACCACGCGCGTGGCGCTCAACCGCGCCTTCAACGAGGCGGCGCTCTACGACGACAACGTCCGCGTCGCCGTCCGCCGGCCGCCGTCCGGAGCGAAGCTCCTGCATCCGGCGGCTCTCGTCCGCATCAACCCTCGACCTGCCGCCCGGCGCGTGGAGCGCCGGCGCTCCGTCCAGCCATGACCCAGACCAAGCGCGTCATCAAGACCGTCAGGGAAAGCCAGCACGAATCGTCGCAGTTGATGATGCCGCAGGACGCCAACAACCTCGGCCACGTGTTCGGCGGCGTCGTGCTGTCGATGATGGACAAGACGGCCGCCATCGCGGCGTTGCGCCACTGCCGCACCTCGGTGGTCACGGCGTCGATCGACCGCGTGGATTTTCGCGAGCCGATTCACCTGGGCGACCTCCTGGTGATGAAGGCGAGCGTGAACTACGTGGGGCGGACGTCCATGGAAGTGGGGGTTCGCGTGGAGGCCGAGAATCTGCTTACCGGCGAGCGGCGGCACACGAATTCCTGCTACCTGACCTTCGTGGCGGTGGACCGGAACGGCCGGCCGGTGGAAGTGCCGGAGCTCAAGCCGGAGACCCCCATGGAGTTGCGGCGGTACGATGCCGCCGAGGCTCGGCGCCGCCGGCGGCTGGAGGAACGCGAGGCCGAGCGGCGGCAGCAGGAAGAAGCGTAGCGCTCCCGCGCCACATTGATCGCGGCCCGCGTTTTCGGCTATACTCCAGTCATGAAGCTATTCACCGTCGATCAGGCGAACGCGACGCTGCCGCTCGTGCGGAAGATCGTCGCCGACGTGGTGCGCGAGCACGCGGCGTGGCGCGAGAAGATTCTCGAGCTCGACCTCACGGCGTCGAGCGCCCGCGCCGACGCGGACCACGCTACCGCCGAGCAGCTGGAGCGCGAGGTGCAGGCGCGGGCCCGCGAGATCTCGGGGTTCCAGCGCGAGCTCGCGACGCTCGGCATCGAGCTCAAGGACCCGCGGCTCGGCCTCGTGGATTTTCCGAGCGAGCAGAACGGCCGGCGGATCCTGCTCTGCTGGCGGCTGGGCGAGCCCGAGATCCGGTTCTGGCACGAGGTGGACGCCGGCTATGCCGGCCGCCAGCCGCTGGAGCCCTCGCTGGTCGGCTGACGCGGCGTTCCTCTCCCACACACTGCCGAAACTCACATGCTCACCTACAGCGCGCCGGACGGCATCCAGTACACCGTTCAGGTCGCGGCGCCGGCGTCCAGCAATGCGGTCGTATACTTCCGGCATCCCGACGGATCGCACGCCCGGCTCGATCGATACAACTGGTACATCAGCCACGGCCCCGAGGCGCGCAGCGTCACCACCCGGCTGAATCCGAAGCTCGTCGAGCAGTCGCTCGATCAGGAAACGCTGGCGCATCTCTTCCGCCGCTCGATGCCGGTGTGGCGCCCCGATCCGGAGCAGCACGTCTGGCGGTCGAGCAGCTCACACGCCGGGCGGAGCTGACTCCTCGCCGGCGTCGCGGTAGGGGACGTCGATCTCCATCCCGTCCTTTCCCACGACGACCTCGGCGAACGCTTCGCGGGCCTCGCGCGCGAGATCGCCGATGTTCTGCGAATAGCGCGCCGAGAGGTGCGTGAGCACGAGCTTGCGCACGCCGGCGCGTGCCGCCACGCCCGCCGCCTCGCGGGCCGTGGAGTGGCCGGTCTCGCGGGCCCGCTCCGCTTCCTCGTCCGCGAACGTCGCTTCGTGCAGCAGCAGGTCGGCGTCGCGTGACATCTCCACCGTCGCGTCGCAGGGGCGCGTGTCGCCCGTGATCACGACCGTGCGTCCCGGGCGCGTGGGGCCGACGAGCTCGGACGGCTCCACCACGCGGCCGTCGGCCAGCGTCACGGCCTGGCCGCGGTGGATCTGCCCCCACAGCGGGCCCTCGGGGATGCCCAGTTCGCGCGCCCGCTCCGGGTTGAAGCGTCCCTTGCGCGTGCGCTCGACGAGCGCGTAGCCGAACGACGTCGCGGGGCCGTGGTCCACCGGGAAGGCCGTGATCGCGAAGTCGCCGTATTCCACGCGCTGCATGGCGTCGAGCTCGATGATCTCCACCGGAAAGGTGATGCGGTCGACGCCGAACTCCCGGGCGCGCGTGAGGTGGCGGCCGGCGCCGCGCGGGCCGAGCAGGCGCATCGGCTCCGTGCGCCCCTGCAGCGCCATCGTGCGCATGAGGCCGATCACGCCGATCACGTGGTCGGCGTGGAAGTGCGTGAAGTAGATGTCGCGCAGCGCGAACGACACGCCGTAGCGCATCATCTGGCGCTGTGTCCCCTCGCCGCAGTCGAACATGATCGTCTCGCCCTCGCGCACGAGGACGGCGGACGACACGTTGCGCTCCACCGTGGGGCGCGACGCGGAAGTGCCGAGGAGGCCGAGGGAGAGGGACATGGGGGTACAATATAGAGATCGTGGGACTGTTCGACCGTCGGACGGTCCGCCAGCGAACGGCTACGGCGTCGAAGACGAGTAGCGTTCCAGCAGCGCGCGCCAGCGCGCGTCGTCGATGTTGCCGCCGGAGACGACGAGCGCCGCGGGGAAGGCGAGCGGCGTCTTGCCGAACAGCACGGCGCCCACGGCCACGGCGCCCGCGCCCTCCACCTTGAGGTCGTGTATCGTTTGCAGCCACGCGATCGCCCGGCCGATCTCCTCCTCGGTGAGCAGCACGATGTCGTCGAGCGCGTGGCGGCCGATGTCGAGCGCTTCGTCGTCGATCTGACCGGCGAGTCCGTCGGCGAGGGTGGGCGTCACCGGAATCTCGACCACGCGGCCGGCGGCGAGCGAGCGGGCCATCGCGGCCGTCTGGTCGCTTTGCGCTCCGATAATGCGCACGCCGGGCGCCTCCCGCCGCAGCAGCGACGCGCACCCGCCCAGCAGCCCGCCGCCTCCCACGGGAACCGCGAGCGCGCGGAGGCCGGGAAGTTCCTGCCGGATCTCCAGCGCCACCGTTCCCTGGCCGGCCAGCAGCATGTCGCCGAGGCACGGGTTGATGAAGGTGAGTCCGTGTGCGCGGCCGTGCGCCTTGGCCGCCGCCATCGCGGCGTCGTAGTCCGGCTGCGCGTCGTCCAGCGTGGCGCCGAGGGCGCGGATGCCCGACTTCTTCACGCCGGGGGCCGAGCTCGGCACGAAGATCGTGGCGGCGATGCCGAGCGCTTTCGCGGCGTAGGCGACGCCGAGCCCGTGGTTGCCGGCGGACGACGCGACGACGCCGCGGCGCTGTGCCTCGGCCGGGAGCGTGGCCAGCGCGTTGAGCGCGCCGCGCAGCTTGAAGGAGCCGGTGACCTGCCGGTTCTCGAGCTTGAGGTAGACGTCCCCTCCGGCCACGCGCGAGAGCGGCTCGCTCTTCAGGAGCGGGGTGCGCACGGCGTGGCCGGCGATGCGTTCGGCGGCTGCGTGGACGGCTTCGGGGCGGAGGTCCTGGAACATGCGGGCATGGTAGAGTGGCCGGCGGAATGGATCAAGAGTCGCGGGCTGCGGAGCATCCGTGCTTTCCGGCGCGGCGGGGCGCACGTATGTTGGCGGTGCCGTTGGCCGTCGTCCGGAACCCGCTCAGGAGGAGATCCGACCATGGGTGCATCTGCGGCTGTCGCGGTCGTGATCGCGAAGGAGAAGCATCTGGTGTCGCACATGCGTCGCCTGGGGGCGACCAGTCCCGCCGCGGCGAAGACGCCGGCAGATCTCGGAATCGAGCCGCGGCTGGCCTGGGAGCGGCTCGTTGCGCGCGCCGTGGTCCGGGAGGCCAGACCCGGGACGTACTACCTGGACGAGCCGACGTGGGAGGCGCTCCGCAGCGTGCGGCGGCGCGTGGCCATCGTGTGCCTGATCCTCGGGCTCATCGTTCTCGCATTCGCCGTTCTCGAGAGTCGGTGAGAGGCGGCCCAACGGCGCGTCGTGTCGGAAGTTGCGGACTGCGGGCGCGACGATGTGACTCCGGGCACGCGTCCGTCGTCAACTTGACTGTAAGGGGCGGCCAGACTAGGATTCACTCAGTCGAGCGGCCCCGCACGCGGGGCCGTTGCTGTAGGAACCCGGGTGCGAACGGGCAGCGTTGTCTTTCCGGCGTCTCGGGCCTTTCGGGGCTGTAGCTCAGCTGGGAGAGCGCTGCAATCGCACTGCAGAGGTCAGGGGTTCGATCCCCCTCAGCTCCATTCGCGAGGCAACTCGCGCAAAAACAATTGCCCGCCGCCGTTCGGTAGGACGGAGAGTTCCAATGACGGCGCGCGCGGCAAACGACAATGGCAACGCCGCGGACCCCAGGGTTCGCGGCGTTCGTGTTGACGGGCGGTCTGCAGTCTCACTTGGATTGCAGCAGCGTTCCGTAGTCCTTCCGCATCGCGTCGAAGGCCCGTCCGAAGAACGCGAACTGCTGGTCCTCCACGGCGCCGCTGCGGTCGAGCAACACGCGTGAGATCAGGCCGCCGATGAAGCGCATGATGGCGCTCTCGTGGACCTCGGCGTGCGAGCGCCGGCTGAGGATCGTCTGCGCACCGGCGCTGTCGCGGACCGCCACCTCGTACGACATGCCGCGCCCCTCGAAGGGGCGCTTGAGCGGCGCGTTGAGCAGATGCGCCGCGGCCAGCGGGAGCTGCCAGT
>DASVWS010000064.1:0-3350 GCA_036393095.1 Gemmatimonadaceae bacterium
GCCAGAGCTCGTCCAGCGTATTCCCGTCGTACAGGCGGCCGTTCTTCATCACGTACCTGATCGTGGTGGTGGTCCGGATGTCGTCCAGCGGATTCCGGTCCAGCACCTGAAGATCGGCGAGCTTGCCCGGCTCGAGTGAGCCGAGTTCCCGGTCCAGGCCGATCGCCTCGGCGCCGAAAATCGTCGCCACGCGCAGTACGTCCATGCGGGGCATGCCGCCCGAGGCGATGTTCCAGATCTCCCACTGGGCGCCCAGCCCCTGGAGCTGCCCGTGGCTCCCCATGCCCACGCGCCCGCCGGCCGCGACCACCTTGGCCGCCTGCGCCGCGAAGAGTGGGAACGACCACTGCGTGGGCGCCCACCACCCCGGCCGCCGCGACGCCTTGCGCTCCACCACGTCGCGCGGCGTGAAGTGGTTCAGCTTGGGATCGTCGAGCACGTCCGTGTGCTCGTACCAGTAGTTCTCGGCCCACGGCCCGCCGTATTCCACGATCAGCGTGGGCGTCCAGGTGATCCCGGCCGTCGCATACAGCTCGACCACGTCCTTGTACAGGGGAGCGATCGGCAGCGTGTGCTCACTGCCGGAATAGCCGTCCATCGCTTCGGTCAGGTTCTTCTTGAAGTCGAGACCGCCCTCGAGCGTCGGCATGAGGTGCTGCTCCCGCGCCGCCATCTCGACGAACTGCCGCACGCGGCGGTCGCCGGTCATGTACTGCTTGATCGTGTTCGTCTGGTAGTACTTGCTGTAGCGCGACAGCACGAGCCGGGCATCGGCCAGCGACTTGATGTCCTCCGACGAGAACACGCCGGGGCCGGTGGCATAGATGCGCGGGCCGATGAACTGACCGGTGGCCACCATGTCCTCGTACGAGAGCACGTCGGTGGTCGAGGTCTGCGGATCGCGCGTCGTGGTGACGCCGTAGGCGAGGTTCACCATGTACTCGAACGGCTGCGAGCGGTGCACGCCGAACGCGGGCCAGATGTGCGCGTGGATGTCCACGTACCCGGGGATGATCGTCTTGCCGGAGACGTCGATCACCTGCGCGCCGCGCGGGATCGCCACCTGGCCGTGCGGTCCGATGGCCGCGATGCGGTTGTTGGTCACCACGATGTCACCGTCGGCGATCACCTGGTCGCCCTTCATGGTGATGATGCGCGCGCCGCGGAGCACCACGGTGCCGCGTGGCACGTCGCGCGCCACGGTGATCACCACGTCGTGCTCGGCGGCGACGTACGCCGGCCTGTTGGCGGGCGGGCCGTCCTCGCCGCCGCGGCCGCCGCGTCCTCCGGCGCCGCCCCGTCCGCCGCGCCCGTTGCCACCGCGGGCGGCGGCGAGCGAGTCGGCGCGCTCGGTGGAGTCCGCGATCGCCGTCGCTGCGGCGGCCACGTCGTAGGTGAAGAGCGTGTGCGCGAGCGAGAAGTAGATCGTCTTGCCGTCTGCCGTCCACGTCGCGAACTCGCCGCCCACCGTGGTCAGCCGGTGCACCGGCACCGACGACTGGCCGGTGAGCGAGACTTCCGGCGCCGCGCCGCCCTTCATCGGCACGGCGTCCACGAGGTACGCCTGCACGCCCGACTGCACCAGCACCTGCGAGCCGTCGGGCGAGATGAGCATGTTGCTCGCGCCGCCGCCGCCTCCGCCCCCACGCCGGCCGCCTCCGCCCACGCGCAGGATCTCCTTCATGTCCGTGCCGTCCCAGCGCATGGAGGTGAGCTGCCCGCCCTGGAAGAGATAGATGCGCGACGTGTCGGGGCCGAAGTGCGGCTGTCCGAAACTCACGAGCGGCGCGATCATCGTGGCCGGTCCGCCCGCGGCCGGCATCCACGCCAGCTCCACGCCCGTCGCCTGCGGGTTGGGGCGCTCGAGCTCGTCGCGGTCGCGCCGCATGTCGCGCGGCCCGCGGCCGAACACGAGGCGGCTGCCGTCTGGGGAGTACGCGAGCTCCTCGTAGTACGCGGATTGCGTGGTGAGCTTCTGCGGCGCGCCCTGGCCGTCGGCGCGCATCCGGTAGATGTCACCGCCGGTGACGTCGCTCCACGTCACGAATGCGAGATAGCGGCCGTCGGGTGACCAGGCCGGGGAGTACTCGCCCACGTCGCTCGACGGTACGAGCCGACGCGGCGTGCCCGACGGCAGGTCCATCACCCACACGCGATCGAGCGCCGTGAACGCCATGCGCTTGCCGTCGGGCGACGGCGCGAGATCGCGAATCTGGTGGACGGTGATCGTCGAGTCGCCGAAGGGATACTGGTCCTTGATCGCGCCGGCGATCATCTCGTCGTAGTCGGCGCTGAAGGGGATCATCGTCGCCTTGCCGTCCGGAATGCTCACGCGCCAGAAATGGCCGAGATACGCGATGACGATGGCCCTGCCGTCGGGCGTGAAGGCGAAGGGCGGCTCCAGGTCGCGCGTGAACCGCGATTCCTGGTCGTCGCGTTGCACGCGGTGCACCAGCCAGTGCTCGTCGCCGCTCGACAGCTCGCGAATGCGCAGCGACGTCACGGAGTCTTCGCGCGTGGCGTACACCAGCCACCGGCCGTCGGGGCTCACCTCGGGACGCATGCCGGAGCCGGGCGCGTCCGTGCGGATGTAGGTGTGGCCCGTCTCGCGGTCGTAGACGGCGATCTGCCAGCCGAGCGAAGTCTGGTTGTAGCCGCCGCCGCCATTGCGGGCCGCGACGTACATGTAGCGGCCGTCGGGGCCGAACGCCGGTCCCACGAAGTTGTCGAGCGGGCCGGCGCCGCCGCGGCCTGCGCCGCGTCCGCCTCCCGCACCCGAGTCGGTTCCCGTGAGCTGGATGCCCGTGCCGCCGCCCACGTAGTACATGTAGACGTTGTACGCCCCGCCCGAGAAGCTGTTGGAGCGCGACGCGACCACGTACTTCCCGTCGGGCGTCCAGGTGGGGGAGACGAAGCTGTGGTCGTTCTCGCGCGTCAGCGCGCGCACGTGGCCGCCGTCGGCGTCCATCAGCCAGAGGTTCTCCGAGCCGCTGCGGTCGCTCGCGAACACGATCGTCCTGCCGTCCGGCGAGAAGTTCGGCTGCCCGTCGAAGGCCTGGCCGCTGGTGAGCCGCGTGGCCTTGCCGCCGGCGATCGGCATCTTGTAGATGTCGCCCAGCAGATCGAATACGATCCACCGGCCATCGTTCGACACGTCGAGCGACATCCACGTCCCTTCGGTGGTCGTGAAGCGCAGCGGCTTCGTGGGACGTTCCGGCAGGTTGTAGCCGGGTCCGCCGCTCGAATCGGCGGCGGTCTCGCCCTGCTGGGCGGCCGCCGGCGTCGCGCCGGCCAGGAGCACGAACGCGAACGCGCCGGTGGCGGGCATGAGGCGCGTGAAGAAACGGGGA
>DASVWS010000065.1:0-9467 GCA_036393095.1 Gemmatimonadaceae bacterium
GCGCCCTCCCCGATCGGGCGAAGCGACTCACCACTTCCCATTCGAACATGCGCATCCTCGAACTTCGGGCGACGATCTTCGCCCTCGCCGCCGCCTGCCTCACCGCTGCACCGGCGGCGCTCGCGGCCCAGGCATCCGCCGCCCCGGGGCCGACGGGCGCCGCCACCTTCGACTCCGTCCGCTTCGGCGGCCTGCACTGGCGCAGCATCGGGCCGTATCGGGGCGGCCGCGTCACCACGGTGGTCGGCGTGCCGTCCGAACCCCTCACCTACTACATGGGCGCGACGGGCGGCGGCATCTGGAAGACCGACGACGCGGGACTGACCTGGCGGAACGTGTCCGACCACTACATTCGCCGCGGCTCCATCGGGTCGCTCGCCGTGGCGCCGAGCGACCCGAACGTCGTCTACGCCGGCATGGGCGAGCGCGAGCCGCGCGGCCAGAGCTCCACGTGGGGCGACGGCGTCTACCGCTCCACCGATGCCGGCAAGACGTGGCAGTATACGGGGCTCGACGCGACCCGGTCGATCGCCCAGCTCCGCGTCGACCCGACGAACCCCGACGTGGTGTACGCCGCGGCGGAAGGCAGCCGCTGGACCTTCGGTCCCGATCGCGGGATCTACAAGAGCACCGACGGGGGCGCGCACTGGACGCTGCTCCTGCACCCCAGCGACAGCGTGAGCGCCATCGATCTGGCGATGAATCCGGCGAATCCGCGCGAGCTGTTCGCGGCGTTCTGGGACTTCCAGCGCCTGCCGTGGCAGATCCGCAGCGGCGGCCCGGGCAGCGCGATCTACCGGAGCACCGACGCCGGCGCGACCTGGACGCGGATCGCCGGCCACGGGTGGCCCACGGCGCTCATCGGGCGCATCGGCGTTTCCGTATCGGCGGCGAATCCGCACCGGGTGTACGCGATCGTCGAAGCCAAGGGCGACACGGGCGGCGTGTATCGTTCCGACGACGACGGCGACCACTGGCAGCACCTGAGCGACGAGCGGCTGATCCGCTCGCGGTCGTGGTACTACACGCGCATCATGGCCGATCCGCAGGACGAGAACACCGTGTACGTGATGAACGCCCCGATCATGAAGTCGATCGACGGCGGCAAGAGCTTCCAGGTGCTGCGCGGCCTGCACGGCGACAACCACGACCTGTGGATCAATCCGCGCAACCACGACGACATGATCAACGGCAACGACGGCGGCGCGACGGTCACGCTCGACGGCGGCACGTCGTGGTCCACGCAGGACGACCAGCCCACGGCCCAGATCTATCGCGTGAACACGGACCACCAGTATCCGTACTGGGTCTACGGCGCCGAGCAGGACAATACGACCATCGCCATTCCCAGTGCGTCGCCGGGGGGCATCGGCGCCGGCGACTGGTATCCGGTGTCCGGATGCGAGAGCTCGCACCTCGTCTTCGATCCCGACGACCCGCGGTACATCTACGGCGACTGCTACCAGGGCATCCTCGAGGAATTCGACCGCCAGACGCGGATGACGCGGAGCGTGATGGCGTATCCGCAGCTCAACCTCAACATGCCGTCGGACTCCATCAAGTACCGCTTCAACTGGAGTTCGCCGCTGGCCGTGTCGCCGCAGAACCCGCACGTGCTCTACGACGGCGCGCAGGTGCTGTTGAAGTCGACGGACCGCGGGCAGACCTGGACGCCGATCAGCCCCGATCTCACGCGCAACGAGAAGGCACACCAGGGCTGGGGTGGCGCGCCGATCACCAACGAGGGTGCGGGCGGCGAGGTGTACAACACGATCTACTACATCATGCCGTCGCCGCACGACTCCAACACCATCTGGGTGGGCACCGACGACGGGCTCGTGCAGCTCACGCGCGACGGCGGGAAGACGTGGACCAACGTCACCCCGAAGGGGCTTGGCCCCGGCTTCGTCAACGCAATCGAAGTGTCGCCGTGGGCCGCCGGCACCGCCTACATCGCCTACGACGGCTACAAGTGGAGCGACTGGGCGCCGCACGCGTACGTCACCACCGACTTCGGCCGCTCGTGGAAGCCGATCGTCGCCGGCATCCGCGACGGCGACCAGGTGCGCGTGGTCCGCGCCGACCAGGTGCGCCGCGGCCTCCTGTACGCCGGCACGGAGACCGGCGCCTACGTCTCGTTCGACGACGGCGGGCACTGGCAGAGCCTGCAGGCGAATCTCCCGCCGGTGCCGGTGACCGACCTGCAGCTCCGCAACGGCGACCTCGTGGCCTCCACCGAAGGGCGCGCATTCTGGATCCTCGACGACGTGAGCCCGCTGGAGCAGAACGCGGAGCGCGTGCCGGCGTCCGACACGAAGCTGTTCACGCCCCGCCCCGCCCATCTCACCGAATGGGGCGGCGGACTCGGCAGCGCGCCCGCGGGCGCCAATCCGCCCAGCGGCGCCATCCTCTACTATCACGTGGCCGCCGGAACGGACTCGAGCCGGGTGACGCTCGACATCCTCGACGCGAACGACGCCGTCGTCCGCACGTACGCGAGCAAGGCCGCGCCGGGCGTGCCGCCGATCGACGGCACGCCCGGCATGCACCGCGCCGTGTGGGACCTGCGCACGGCGCCGCTCGACGCGCCGCACGGCGTCAACTTCTTCGGGTCGACGAACGGCCATCTCGTCGCGCCCGGGCAGTACACCGTCCGCCTCACCGTGGGCGGCAAGCCCTTCACCGCTCCGCTCACCGTTGAACAGGATCCGCGCGTGCACCTCACGCCGGCGCAGATCGCCGAGGAACAGCGCGTCGTCACGACGATCGAGGAACGCGCGAACGCCATCTTCCACGACGCCAGGCGCCTGAACGACGTCCGCGACCAGGTGCAGGCGATCGTCGCCCACGCGAAGGATCTGCCGATGAGCGACAGCGTATCGGCCCGGGGCAAGGCGCTGGCGGAGCGGCTGGATTCCATGAGCGTCGCCCTCGTGCAGCCGAAGCACACGAACGGCCAGGACATCATCAACTTCCCGAACGGCATCGTGGACCAGTATGCCTATCTCGCCGGCCAGGTGGACGGCTCGTACATGCCGGTGACGAACGGCGTGCGGCAGCGGCTGGCCGACCTGCAGGCCCAGTGGCCCGCCATCCGGTCGAAGATCGACGACCTGCTCGGCGCCCAGGTGGGCGCCTTCAACACCCTGCTCGGCGGCAAGGCCGTGGTGATCGTGCCCGCCGTGCAGACGACACCGATTCCGTGAGCCGCACCATGAACCGACGTCCATTCCCGATTCGCACGCTCGCCGTCGCCGGCCTGCTCGCCCTCACGCCGTTGGCCCTGCAGGCGCAGGGGCGCGGGCGTCCGCGCACGGCGCAGCCGCGCCAGGCCGAAGATCCGCGGTATTCGCAAACCGAAAAGCCGCCGCTGCACGCCGAGCACTGGCTGGCGATCACCGGCAAGCCGCTCTCGGCCACGGCCGGCGCGCTCATCTTCGCCGAGGGCGGCAACGCCGTGGATGCGGCCGCCGCCATGCTGGCCGCCGGCTGCACGATGTGGGATACCCTCTCGTGCGGCGGCGAGACACAGGCGCTCATCTACAACCCGCACACGCACAGGGTGATCGGCATCGACGCGCTCGGCGTCGCGCCCACCGGCGCCACGCCCGCGTTCTACCACGGCAAAGGGTATCGCTTTCCCCCCGAGTACGGGCCGCTCGCCGCGGTCACTCCCGGCACCGTCGGCGGCCTGCTCACGATGGAAGCCGAATACGGGAAGCTGTCGCTCGCACAGGTGCTGGCCCCGGCCATCCGGATGGCCGACGGCTACGCCATCGAGGGACAGATCTGCAATACGATCCAGTTCTACAAGGACACGATCGCGCAGTGGAAGTATTCGCGCGCCGTGATGTTCACGCACCCGGGCACCGACCATCCGGGCCCGTACGCCGGCGAGATCTTCCGCCAGCCGGACCTGGCCGCCACCTGGCGGAAGCTGGTGGAAGCCGAGCAGCAGGCCCTCAAGGCCGGCAAGACGCGCAAGCAGGCGATCTACGCGGCGTACGACCGGTTCTACAAGGGCGACATCGCGCGCGAGATTGTGCGCAGCGTGCGGGAGGAGGGCGGGCTGTTCACGATGGCCGATCTCGCGAACTGGAAGGTGCGCATCGAGGAACCGCTGCATACCGATTACCGGGGCATCGAGGTCTACAAGCTCCCCATCTGGCAGCAGGGGCCGGTGATGCTCCAGGCACTCAACATGCTGGCCGACACGAACGTTGCGGCGATGGGGTACAACTCGGCGACCTACATCCACACGCTGTACCAGGTGATGAACCTCGCCTACGCCGATCGCGATTTCTACTATGGCGATCCCTACTTCCCGCCCGTCGAGCCGGTGCAGGGCCTCCTGTCCAAGGCGTACGCGCGGCACCGGTTCAACGAGATCGACTGGACGCACAACGATTCGACCGTGAAGCCGGGCGATCCGTACGCGTACCAGGGCGGGACGAACCCCTTCAAGCAGTACCTCGCGGACTGGAATCCGCGGAACTTCGAGCCGGGCAAGCAGGGCCCGATCGGCGGCCAGCAGGACGTCGTGCGTCCCGTCAAGCGCGACACGACCGTGGTCGGGCGCATGTCGGGCCCGATGGAATTCGTGGGCAACGGCGCCACACACGCCGACTCGGCGTTCGACAATGCGTTCTACGACGGCACGACGTCGATCGTCTCCGCCGACTCGGCGGGGTGGGTGGTGTCGGTGACGCCGAGCGGCGGGTGGGTGCCGGCGGTGATCGCCGGACACAGCGGGATCGGACTCAGCGAGCGCGCGCAGAGCTTCGTAACGGAAGCCAGCGACGGGCCGTACAACGTGATCCAGCCCGGCCAGCGGCCGCGGGTGACGCTCACGCCGACGCTCGCGCTCAAGGACGGAAAGCCCTACCTCGCCTTCGCCGTGCAGGGCGGCGACTCGCAGGACCAGAACCTGCTGCAGTTCTTCCTCAACGTCGTCGACTTCGGCATGACGCCGCAGGAAGCGGCCGAGGCGCCGAACTTCAACAGCTACCAGATGCGCTCGTCGTTCGGACTGCACCAGACCGAGCCGGGACGGATGCTGGTGGCCACGTCACTGCCGGACTCGACGCGCCGGCAGCTCGAAGCGATGGGCTACACGCTGCGTTTCGCCGAGCGGACCTCCGGCCCGATCAACGCGATTCTGTTCGACGCGGCGCACCACACGATGTGGGGCGCGTCGAGCAACCACGGCGAGGATTACGGCATCGCGTGGTAGCGAGGCTCGATGGCCTAGCGTCGCCGTAGCGTAATCGCCTGAGCGAACGGTCCGGAGATGTACTCTCCGGTCATCGTCTCGTCTCCGATCTCCGCACGGATCGTATCGGGGCCCAGCATGGGCGGGACCAGCGTCGTCGTCAGGTAGAGTTCAATGGCGCTACCGTTGCGTCGACCGGAGACGACGAGGCTATCGGGCTGGTTGACGATGAGAAACCGAGCGCCGTCGCCGGTGATTCCGCCGGTCGCCGCCTGATGCAAGCTGAGCGCGACGCTGTCGAGATAGGTCAGTCCTGAGGTGGTCAGGTGTCCCCCCCACTGGCCGCTGATGTCGGCCGTCGGGGGGCCCGACGGCGGAGGAGCCGTAAACGTGGTGGCCCCCGGTGCCGAGCCGGCACACGCCGTCACAACCGCGGCGGCCAGGGTCAGGGCACGCGCGGGAAGCCTTCGGCGACGCCATTTCACGAAGCCCCCTGGTGGAGGAGTGTTCTCGTATGGCGCATTCTGCAGCGGCCTGCTCCCGCGCGCAAGCCGGTCGTCGCCGTACCCTGCAGGAAGGCAATCCGGCGGTGCCCGATCGCTGCGGGGCGCCTATTGGGCGCGCCTCAGCGAGTACACGTACGCGGCCACGGCCCGGACCTGATCGGGTGTGAGCCTGGCGCCCCCCATGGGAAGCATGGGGGTGGCGACCCGCTCGATGGGTTTCGGCACGCCGGCGGTCACGGTCTGCACGATGAAGGCGAAGCTGCCGTCGCCGTGCAGCCACTTGGCGTCGGTCAAATCGGGGGCCAGCCCCGGCGTGCCCCTGGCCGTGGGTCCGTGGCAGGTGAAGCAGAGACCGCCGCCCGCCCGGCCATGGAAGACGCTGTCGCCAAGCGCGATCGTCGCCGGTGCGAATGTGGTGTCGGCGGCGAGGGCCGCGGCTGCCGGCATCGCCCGCGCCGGCTCGGCGCGGCGCAGGTCCCACGCTCCGAGCAGGAGCGTGAAGGCGAGCGCCGCGAAAGCAATCGTCCACCGTTTCATCTCACCCTCCCGCTTCAGAAAGCCAGCACCGTGCCCGCGATGATCCGGGCCTGGTCGCTCTGGAAATCGTAGCCCAGCTCGCCCATCAGCCGCACGTTGCGCCGGAACCAGAAGTGCGCGCCCGCGCTCACCGCGTTGTACCGGGACAGGTAGCCGGGAGCCGAGGCCTGCTCTCCCAGGCGCAGCGAGACGACGGGCCGGCTCGAATGCACCCAGTTGTAGCTGCTCGTGAAGTACCAGCGGCTCGCCGGCCCGTCGGGGAAGATCGTCGCCTCCGCGAACGCGGCGTCGACCGTGGTGCTGAAGGGCAAGGTCGCGTTCCCCGGGCAGGGCGACGCCGGCGAGCACGACCCGTAGAACGGATCGCTGTCGAGCCGCCGCAGGAATTGTCCGTTGATCACGGCCATCGAGCCCAGCTCCACCGTCGCGTCGGGCCCGTACATGGCGATCGAGTTGTCGATGCCCGCCGACCGCTCGAGGCCGGTGTAGCCGAGCCCGCCGATGCGCACCGGCCCCCACTTCTGTGAGAGGCGCAGCGCCACGTTCTTCGGCGTGTTCCCGTCGAACTGGCGAACCGCGTTGGCCGTGTTGAGCCCGTGGCCATTCACCACGGACACCGACCAGTCGGCGCCCTCCCATGGCGAATACAGCGCCATGACGCCGCGGTCATAGGTGAGATCGGGCGACGCCTCGCCGACGCGGACGCGGAACTGCTGGTAATCCTCGTAGCTGAGGCGCAGCTCGCGTTTGAAGATCGGGTCGGACACCTGGAATTGCCCCACGATGAAGCTGAGCCCCGTGCGCCCGACGTCCGTGAACTGGATGTACGCATCCTCGAGGCCCGCCACCTCGCCGCGCTCGGTGAGCAGGAAGTAGGCATAGTAGCTGATGTGATCCGCCACCTGGCCGCCGCTGAGCAGCTTGATCACCCACGGCGTCTGCAGGTCCGCGGCGCCCTGCTGCGGCTTCGTGTTCGAATACGCGGCGGTGTACATGTCCATGCGCACGGCCAGCGGAAGCGTGTTCTGGAGCCGCAGCAGCGGGTCGCCGGTGTTGATCGTGTCGCGCGCCGGCTCGCCGGGCGCCATCTCGAAGCCGTTGGCGGCGAACTTCTCGCCGAATGCGGTGAGCCGCGGCACCGGGGCGTGACAGAGCGAACAGCTCACGCCGTACTTCCTGGCGAATGCGGGAATGGTGGTCGCCGACGCCATCGGCGGAATGGAGAGCAGGCCGACAAGGGCGAGGCCCGTGATGCGCAACGCGCTGGTCATCGGAATCTCCGTGCTTGGGGGGCAGACGAAGATCTCGCTGAGGAGACCCTACCGGAGAGGGATACGGCAACGGCGCGCTGCCGCCCATCGGGAGGTTCCGGACGACTTGTCGGAGTATCGCCGCGCCGGCCGCGGCGCGCCGTGATGGTCCGCTACCGCTCGTCCGCCGCCGCGGTGCGGTTCACGTAGCTGAAGAAGAGCGCGGTCATCACGCCGAAGGTGACGACCAGTCCGCCGACTTCCATGATGGCGCCGGCGATCTGCAGATCCTGCATCGCGGTCAGTCCGGCCATCGGCGGCGCGAGCTGATAGATGCTGTAGATCGGGAACTCGGCGAACAGCATCACGGTGGCGATGCCGGAATGCACCAGCGTCGCCAGGAACAGGTAGAGAATCTTGAACAGCACGGGGAAGTCCCGCACCGGCACGCTCATCACGACGGGCCACCATAGCGCGAACCCGGCCACGAGCCAGGACAGGTCCAAGGCGAACGCGCCGAGCTGCGAGACCATGAAGCCGTCGACGACCGCCGGCACGTGCGTGGCGGCGGCGATGATGTTGAAGATGATCGCCGCCGTGAGCGGCATCGTCGCCACACGCAGCACGCGCCAGGCCGGGCCGGTGGGCGCCGGCCGCGATCCGAGCGCGGGCTCGATGCCCACGAGGATGAGCGGGCTCACCACCATCGTGAGCATCAGGAACTGCACCGCGTGCGCGCTCGCGAGATAGCCCGACGCCAGCGGACCCAGCGGCCAGTCGAGCGACGCCCACGCCAGCACCACGCCGATCCACCCGATGAGACGGCGGCGCCGCGCGTCCGGCGTGGACGGCCCGCCCCGCACCGCGGCCCAGTAGGCGCCGCCGATGCCGAGCGCCATGAGCCAGATGCCGGGGTACGGCCGCCACTTCCACGTCCACGCGATCCCCTGCGCCGAACACCACCACTGCACGTTGGTCACCATGAGTCGCTCGTGGCCGGGGTCGGAGGGTCAGCGAGCGCCGCGGAGCAGTTCCGGCAGGTCGTGCGCCCAATCCTGCTGCAGCGTGCCGAACGGGTACGCGCGATGCGCGCTGTCGTCGGCCGTGAACGCGTACACCTGCGCCGCGTGCCCGACGGTGTACGAGGTGTCGCCAGGCGCGCTCGCCTCGCGCGTGGCCAGCGCCACGCCCACCGCATGCTCCGCCGTCTCGATCTCGGCGTCCGTGCCGCGCAGCCCGATGAACGCGGGATTGAAGCTGTCGAGCCAGGTCCGCAAGCGCTGCGCGGAGTCGCGCGGCGGATCGGTGGTGACGAACACGACGCGGATGCGCTCCTGATCGGACCGGGGCAGCCGGCGCATCGCCGCGGCGATGTTCGCCATCTGCACCGGACATACGTCGGGGCAGTGCGTGTATCCGAAGGCGAGGAGCGTGAGCTGTCCCTGCGTTTCCTTCCGAAAGGCGAAGGGCCGGCCGTGCGTATCGGTAAGCGTGAAGTCGGGGCGCGCGATCGGCTGGGGGAGCTTGGCGCCGTGCAGGGCCTGGGAATCCCGTGCCGGACCGCCGCAGGCGGCGATCAGCAGCGCGACCACCGGCCAGGCACAGAGTTGTCGCGAGATGTTCAACTGAGTTGCTCCCTCCCTGCCCTCCAACGTAATGCCCGCGGTGCGCGGCTGGTAGCCGCGCCCGCGGGCACCGGATCTTCGCACGTTCTTCGTGACGCGCCGGCTACAACTCCGCCTCGCGCGGATCGGGCATCATGTCGAACTTCTGCTCGTACGTCTTGCCGTTCACGGTGAGCCGCGCCGTGAACGTGCCGTTCATCTGCTGCGGGGGACCGCTGGGACGCCCGCGGCCGCGGCCGCCGCCGAACCCGCGCCCGAAGCCACCCATGGGATTGAACACCACGCGGTGCATTCCCGCGGTCGTCGCGAAGGGCACCGGTTCCGGCTGCCAGAGCGG
>DASVWS010000066.1:0-63288 GCA_036393095.1 Gemmatimonadaceae bacterium
CAGTAAAGGTGCATGGGGTCTTTTTGTCCTGTCGCGGGGACTCGGAATCCTCACCGAGACTGCAATTTCGCCGAGCACCGGGTCGAGACAGTGCCCAAGTCGTTACGCCATTCGTGCAGGTCGGAACTTACCCGACAAGGAATTTCGCTACCTTAGGACCGTTATAGTTACGGCCGCCGTTTACCGGGGCTTCGGCTCAGACCTTCGGGGTTACCCCCTAAGCCCTCCCCTTAACCTTCCGGCACCGGGCAGGCGTCAGGGTGTATACGGCGCCTTGTGCGGCTTGGCACACACCTGTGTTTTTGCTAAACAGTCGCTTGGGCCGATTCGCTGCGACCAAGGGGCGCTTCATTGTGCATGTCACCCCCCTTGGCTTCCCTTCTTCCGAAGTTACGGGAACATTATGCCGAGTTCCTTGACCCGGTTTCACTCGTTCACCTGAGGCTACTCGCCTCACCCACCTGTGTCGGTTTACGGTACGGACACCATCACGCTCCTCCTTCCGCTTTTCTCGCCAGTCGACTCCAGAACTCTCGGACTTGTCTTGCGACGCGTCCTCGGCATCAGGTCTCGGCTTGCGCCTACGCCCTTACACGGCCGTCCACATGGCCGCAGCTCCTTTGTTCCTGTGTCCCGGAAGGACTCAACACGTGACGGCGGGGCCGGAATGTCAACCGGCTGTCCATCGGCTACGCCTTTGGGGCCTCGCCTTAGGGTCCGCCTCACCCTGCGCTGATTGCCATGGCGCAGGAACCCTTGGGTTTTCGGTGCGCGGGGTTTTCACCCGCGTTTGCGCGTACTCATTCCGGCATCCTCACTTCCGGCCACTCCAGGTCAACGTTTCCACGGACCCTTCACAGTTACCGGAACGCTCCCCTACCCCGCTGACTAGGTCAGCAGGCCAAGCTTCGGTGGATCACTTAATCCCGACCATTCTCGGCGCGTTCACGCTGGACGAGTGAGCTATTACGCACTCTTTAAAGGAATGGCTGCTTCTAAGCCAACCTCCTCGTTGTCACGGCACGAACACATCCTTCGCGATACTCAGTGATCACTTCGGGACCTTAGCTGTGGCTCTGGGTTCTTTCCCTCTCGCCGTTGGACATTATCGCTCAACGACTGCCTCCCAGGGTCCAGTCCGATGGTATTCGGAGTTTGGTTGGGGTTGGTAGGCCGCTTTGGCCCCCGCGCCCATCCAGTCGCTCTACCCCCACGGACCATGCCCTGAGGCTCTACCTCAATAGATTTCGGGGAGAACCAGCTATCTCCAGGCTTGATTGGCCTTTCACCCCTACCCACAAGTCATCCGAGCGGTTTTCAACCCACACCGGTTCGGGCCTCCACTGAGTGTTACCTCAGCTTCACCCTGCTCATGGGTAGATCGCCCTGGCTTCGGGTCTGCCCCCGCGAACTGTAATCGCCCTCGTTACAGGACTCGCTCTCGCTTTGGCTCCGCTGGAGACCAGCTTAGCCTCGCTCGCGAGGAGCAACTCGCCGGATCATAATGCAAAAGGCACGCCGTCAGCAGACAGTCGAGCCGAAGCCCGCTGCTGCCTCCGACCGCTTGTAAGCAAGTGGTTTCAGGATCTCTTTCACTCCCCGCACAGGGGTGCTTTTCACCTGTCCCTCACGGTACTCGTTCACTATCGGTCACACAGGAGTCTTTAGCCTTGGAGGGTGGTCCCCCCGGCTTCACGCCCGGACTCTCGTACCGGGCGTTACTCAGGAACTCCACTAGCTCCACCACGTCGCCTTCGCATACCGGGCTGTCACCGTCTCTGGCGCCCCTTTCCAGGGGACTTCCGCTGGCTTCGATGGAACCGTCTGTGGGTCCTACAACCCCGATCCCACAAGGAGATCGGTTTGGGCTCGGTCCGGTTCGCTCGCCGCTACTACGGACATCTCGGTTGATTTCTCTTCCTCTGGGTACTGAGATGTTTCAGTTCCCCAGGTTTGCTTCCCGCCTTGCGACGGGATGACCGCCGTTACCGGCGGCCGGGTTTCCCCATTCGGCCATCCAAGGATCGATGCGTGTGTGCCGCTCCCCTTGGCTTATCGCAGCTTACCACGGCCTTCGTCGCCTCTGTGTGCCCAGGCATCCCCCACTTGCTTTCGTTCGCTTGACTACAAAGTCGTGTCAAGCAAAGCACGCGCGATTTCTCTAACGAGTGACTTCAACAAATCGTGCTGCGATGAAATCACTTGATGATGATTCGCTAATCCCACGATCTACCATCCATCCGTTGTCAAACAGCAGACACGGCGCTCGCGGGAGCGCCGCAACAGCAGAAATTGAATCGGGAAGGGGATGTGTCGAGACGAGCGACTTGCGGAAGACTTTCGGCGGCGCCGAGGCGCGCCTACTCGTATGATCCGTTAAGGAGGTGATCCAGCCGCAGGTTCCCCTACGGCTACCTTGTTACGACTTCGCCCCAGTCACCGCGCTCGCCTTAGGCCGCTTGGTCCCTTGCGGGTTCCGACACGGACTTCGGGCACTCACAGCTTCCATGGCGTGACGGGCGGTGTGTACAAGGCCCGGGAACGTATTCACCGTGGCGTAGCTGATCCACGATTACTAGCGATTCCAGCTTCATGCCGGCGGGTTGCAGCCGACAATCCGAACTGAGGCCGGGTTTGAGGGATTGGCTCACGCTTGCGCGCTCGCAGCCCACTGTCCCGGCCATTGTAGCACGTGTGTAGCCCTAGACGTAAGGACCATGATGACTTGACGTCGTCCCCACCTTCCTCCGGTTTGGCACCGGCAGTCTCCCTAGAGTTCCCGGCATTACCCGCTGGCAACTAGGGACAGGGGTTGCGCTCGTTGCGGGACTTAACCCAACATCTCACGACACGAGCTGACGACAGCCATGCAGCACCTGTGCACGGACTCCGAAGAGAAGCCTCCGTTTCTGGAGACCGTCCCGTGCATGTCAAGCCTAGGTAAGGTTCTTCGCGTTGCGTCGAATTAAACCACATGCTCCACCGCTTGTGCGGGCCCCCGTCAATTCCTTTGAGTTTCAGCCTTGCGGCCGTACTCCCCAGGCGGGGCACTTCATGCGTTAGCGCCGGCACTCAAGGGGTCGCTCCCCCAAGCACCTAGTGCCCATCGTTTACGGCGTGGACTACCAGGGTATCTAATCCTGTTTGCTCCCCACGCTGTCGCGCCTCAGTGTCAGCAACGGCCCAGCCAACCGCCTTCGCCACCGGTGTTCTTCCGGATCTCTACGCATTCCACCGCTACACCCGGAATTCCATTGGCCTCTACCGTGCTCAAGCATGGCAGTTCGCACGGCCGACCCGGAGTTGAGCCCCGGGCTTTCACCGCACGCTTACCACGCCACCTACGCGCCCTTTACGCCCAGTGATTCCGGACAACGCTCGCACCCTCCGTATTACCGCGGCTGCTGGCACGGAGTTAGCCGGTGCTTCCTCACCCGGTACCGTCAAGCCTCTCGAAAAAGGCGCTTCGTCCCGGGCAACAGTGGTTTACACCCCGAAGGGCTTCCTCCCACACGCGGCGTCGCTGCGTCAGCCTTTCGGCCATTGCGCAAGATTCCCCACTGCTGCCTCCCGTAGGAGTCTGGGCCGTATCTCAGTCCCAATGTGGCTGGCCATCCTCTCAGACCAGCTACCCGTCGTCGCCTTGGTGAGCCTTGACCCCACCAACTAGCTGATAGGCCGCGAGCCCCTCGATGTCCCCCGGAGGTTTCCTCCCCGGTCGATGCCGACCAGAGAGCGTATGCGGTATTACCCGGCCGTTGGGCCGGCTATCCCCCAGACATCGGCAGGTTGCTCACGTGTTACGCACCCGTTCGCCGGTTGCCCTTGCGGGCCCCCGTGACTTGCATGTGTTAAGCACGCCGCCAGCGTTCGTCCTGAGCCAGGATCAAACTCTCCAATGAGTTCGATATAGCTCTCGTTCGAAAACGCTGCCCACGCTGTCGCGCAGACAGCGTGTCCGAATCACAGAATGTTCAGTCTGAACTCTCCCCGATTCCCTGAACGGAACCGGTTCGACGAGTTCGCCTCGCACATCCTTTTCTTCCCGATTCAATTGTCAATCAGCACGTTTGCCGCTCTATCAGCGACAGCCTCCAATTATAACCAGCAACTCCGCAGTCAGTCAAGCGCTCGCAACAACTTTTTCTCGACTTCGCTGCCCGCGCTCACCCTGCGTGCTGCCTCCCATGCGCCGTGTAGGAATCGAACCTACAACCTAGTGATTAAGAGTCACTTGCTCTGCCAATTGAGCTAACGGCGCTCAGCTCGTGCCCGCGTGGTGCGCCAGGAGGGAATCGAACCCCCGACCCACAGCTTAGAAGGCTGTTGCTCTATCCATCTGAGCTACTGGCGCTTCATCCGCAACGAAGGCCGCCCATCGTCGCCCTTCGATCAGGTCGGGGCGCCCGGATTTGAACCGGGGACCTCCTGCTCCCAAAGCAGGCGCGATACCAGGCTACGCTACGCCCCGCGAGCCCGTAATTCTATCCGGCCGATCCACGCCAGTCAACGGCGCTCGCCGAGCATCCGCAGCAGCGATGCGAACGCTCGCCCGCGATGACTCACCGCTGCCTTCTCGTCGGGCGTCACCTCGGAAAAAGCCCGCCCCAACTCATCGCTCACGAAATAGGGATCGTAGCCGAATCCCGTTGTCCCGCCGTGGCGCGATTCGGCAATGCGCCCCGCCGTCTCCCCGCGCGCCGTCAACTCACGCACCCCGTCGAAGTACACGGCGGCGCACACGTATCGGGCCCTCCGATCCGACACGCCGCGCAGTCGATCGAGCAGCAACGCCTTGTTCGCCTCGTCCAGCGCGTCACCGCTCAGTTCCGGACGACCGCTCCAACGCTTGCTCATCACGCCCGGCGCCCCCCGCAGCGCCCCGACCTCGAGCCCCGAATCCTCTGCCACGACCGGCAGCCCGCCACTCCGGGAAAAAAAGTACCGCGCCTTGGCGCGCGCGTTGCCTTCGAAGGTCGAACACTCCTCGATCGACGCCTCCTCCGGCATCTCGGGAATGCCCGCCTCGGCCAGGTCTCGCACCGCCCACCCTGCGGCCGCGAACATCGGCCGGAGTTCCCGGAGCTTCCCGGCGCTGCGAGTCGCCAGCAGGACGACTGGCGCCGTCACCCGCCGAGCGCTCGCTGCTGCACGGCGTCGAGACCGCGAATCCCCTTCTCGGCGAGCGAGAGCAGCGCATCGAGCTGCGCCCTCCCGAACGTTCCATGTTCGCCGGTTCCCTGCACTTCGACGAATTCACCGGCGCTGCTCATCACGACGTTCATGTCCACTTCGGCCACCACGTCCTCCGCGTACTCCAGATCGAGGCGCGGCACCCCGCCCACCACGCCCACGCTCACCGCCGCCACCCGGCGCCGCACGGGCGAAGTCGCCAGGCGCCCCGTCGCCACCATCCAGGAAAACGCATCCACGACGGCGACGGCGGCACCCGTGATGGCCGCCGTCCGCGTTCCCCCGTCCGCCTGGAGGACGTCACAATCGATGCGCACGGTGTATTCGCCGAACGTGAACCCGTCCAGCATCGCCCGGACGCTGCGCCCGATCAGGCGCTGGATCTCCTGGGTTCGGCCCCCCAGCTTCTCGCGCTCGCGCGGCGTCCGCGTGTGTGTTGCGCGGGGCAGCATGGCGTACTCCGCGGTGATCCACCCCAGCCCGCTCCCGCGGCGCCAACCGGGCACGCCTTCTTCCACCGAAGCCGTGCACAGCACGCGCGTGCTCCCGAAACTCGCGAGACACGATCCTTCGGCGTACGCCGCGGCGCCGCGGTCGAGCCTGACGGGCCGGAGTGCATCGTGGGCGCGTCCGGCGCGCGCGGGAGCGGAAGGTTCAGCCACGGAGTTTCTCGATGATGGAGGTGGTGGATTGTCCGGGCGTCAGCGGGATCACGACGACGGATCCTCCCCGCGCACGCACTTCCGGAGCGCCGACGATCGTGGCCTCGGTGTAGTCCCCGCCCTTGACCAGGACGTCGGGCTCGAGCAGCCGGATCAGTTCGAGCGGCGTGTCCTGCGCGAACGGGACCACCGCGTCGACCATGGCGAGGGCGGCCAGCACGTAGGCGCGTTCCGCCTCGTTGCGAACGGGGCGCGCCGGCCCCTTCAGGCGACGGACCGATTCGTCGGTATTCAGCCCCACGACGAGCGCCTCTCCCTGTCGCCTCGCGCCGAGGAGCAGGTCCACGTGGCCCGGGTGGAGCAGGTCGAACACGCCGTTCGTGAATACGACGCGCCCCGCAACCTGCTGTCGCCATCTCCGCGCCTCATCCCACGTCAGGATCCGCGCCTCGGGCGGTGCGGCGTCGCTCAATACGTGTCCTCGGCGTGGGGGTGGAACATGAACGTCCGCACGGTCAGCGGCAGTTCGATCTGTTCCGCGTAGTCGGCCGACAGGCGAATCGTGCGCGTGCGGGGATCCCGATCGATGGAAATATCCTTCGCGTCCTCGGGCAGATCGAGGGAATCGGCCTCGGCCCACAGATGCGCGAGGATCAGCGAATCGGGACGCACGCCGTTGAACCGCAGCTCCTGTTTCATCGCGTCCTCGTACTGATAGAAGTTCCAGTACGCCTCGCCGATGTTCACGCCGAAGTAGGCCGCAGCCGCGATCAGGAGAAGAGTGAAGAGGCACCCCAGCGAGCTGGCCCCGCGACGCGCGCTCACCATTGCGACTGCGCTCCTGTGACAATCTGGTCCACGATCTGCTTGATGGCCTGCTGCCGCCCTTCCGCCTCGGCACGCTCGGCATACTCGCCGGACGCGCTCAATCCCTTCTGCTCCCAGAGGACCTTGCCGGTGGCCTGTTCCACGATCTTCACGTCGATGGTGATCTGCAGGCGCCGCCGGGCGGACACGGCCTGATTCGGATTCGCGCTGAACGATACGGGCACGTCGGCTTCATACCCGGTGATCTTCCCGCTGACCACGGCGTCGGCGCGCGCTTCCGGTGCATCGCGCACGCCAAGCCGCTTGTCGAGCTGGCTGTTCATCGCCTCGAATAGTTCGCGCTGCACGTCGGGTGAAGCTGTGGCGTTGTCGAACGGAAGCACGGCCATCGTCTTGACGTTCGCCGGGAACGCTCCCTTGGAGAATCCGTAGTGCACCCCGCATCCCGCGAGGGAGGCAAGCAGGAGGGCGCTAAGGAAACGTCCAGAGCGAGTCATCGAATGGTCCGGAGTCGGCCGATGTAGTGATGACGAGATCAAGGGTGCGGCGGTCACTCGCATGATGATAGCGAATGTGCCCGTCCGGTGTACGCGTGACCCATTCCAGGACCCTTCCCCCACGGACGCGCTCGAGCCGGCGCAGGCTGTCGCCATCAAACGTGACGCGCCACTGGACCGGCCGGCCGATGTCGGCGCGGAGCATGGTTCCCTCCTGACGGGCGACCGTATCCGGCACCTCCGGAAGCGCCAGTCTGCCGAGGGCGGCCCAGAGCAGCGGAGGTGGCGGCACGAAATCAGCCGCGGCGTCCCCGCGTGGGAGCCGCAGCTCATTTCCCACGAGGGCCGCGGCACCACCACCCTCCCCTCCCGCCAGGAAGAAGTCGAACCGGGCGCTGTCCGGCGGGGCGAACCGGACCGCACCTTCGCCGCGGGCAACCAGATCGGGGCCATCGAGTTCCCAGCGAAAGACGATCCGGCGGTGGTGATCCCCAACCGCTGTCGCCGGGAACCTGGCCGGGGCCGGCACACCGCGCAGCGGGGCCAGCCGGGGAACGCACCCGGACAGCAGGCCGAGGGCAAGAACGCCCGCGAGGCGGCTAAAACGCCGACTGCAACTGCGCACGGAACTCGGCAGGCAACGCCGAGGGACGCCCCGAGGCGTCGAGCGAGACGAGGACGGTCCGCGCCGACACGAGGCGGGCGCCGGTGTCGGCATTCAGGATCAGGTAGTCGAAGGTGACGGCGCGCGAGCGGACATCCGCCAGGCGCGTCTCGACGACGATGCGGTCGTCGTAGCGGGCGGCATCGTGATAGCGAAGCGTGGCCTCCGACACCGCGAGCGCGACGCCGCGGCGCTCCATCTCGGCGTAGCTCACGCCGAATTCGCGGATGAAATCCGTTCTTCCGATTTCGCACCAGA
Organism: Gemmatimonadaceae bacterium; assembly: GCA_036393095.1. Taxonomy (GTDB): domain Bacteria; phylum Gemmatimonadota; class Gemmatimonadetes; order Gemmatimonadales; family Gemmatimonadaceae; genus JAGWRI01. The sequence goes on from DASVWS010000066.1 coordinate 8,103, forward strand.
TGAGATAATTGGCGTGGTAGACCACGCCCATCTGGTCGGACTCGGCATATCGCACCCGCAGCTCGCTCCGTTGCACGCGGCTCATCGGCGTCAGGCGCGACTCGTGGACTGTGCGTTCATCTGGCGCGAAGATTAGAGCGTCGATCGGGTTTGTAAAGACACGCCGCCGACGCTAGAATCAGCGCGTGCTCCCATCACCGTGCTACCTTTTTTCGGACACGCACCTCGGCTTTGCGCCCGGCGAAGTGGAGCGCCAGCTCCGTGAATTCCTGCGCGCGCTGCCGGGGCATGCGGGGTCGCTGGTCATCAACGGCGACCTGTTCGAATTCTGGTTCGAATGGCGCCACGTGATGCCGCGCGCCGCGTTCCGCGTGCTCGCGGCGCTGGCGGATCTCCGCGACGCCGGCGTCCCCGTGCTCATGATCGCCGGGAACCACGACTGCTGGGGCGGCGAGATCCTGCGCGACGACGTGGGCGTGGAGTTTCACGTGGGCACGTGGACCGGGGACGTCGCGGGCTGGCGGGGCTGCATCGAGCATGGCGACGGGCTTCGCGACCGCGAGGACCGGCGCTATCGAATGCTGCGGCGCGTACTCCGCAACCCGCTGGCGATTCGCGCGTTTCGGTGGCTCCACCCCGACATGGCGACGGCGCTGGCCGGCGGCAGCTCGCACGCCAGCCGCTCCTACGCGTCGCGGGACGGCGGCGCCGGATTGCGAGCCGTGGCCGCCGCACGGCTGGCGGCGGACCCTGCGCTCGAGCTCCTCGTGTTCGGGCACTCCCACGTCGCGGCACTCGAGGGCACCGCCTCGGGCGGCGTCTACGCCAACGCCGGATCGTGGCTGGACGCCCCCACCTTTCTTCGCGTCACGCCCGAGCGGATCGAACTGCGCCGCTGGGACGGCTCACCCGAGGGGATGGCTCTCGACGCGATCGATCGCGGCGCCGAGAAAGCGCTGGCCTAGCGACAGAAAGCGGGACGGCTCGTCCGAGCAGATGAACCGATAGGAGGGCACGGCGTCCGCCGGCGCCGCCAGACCGGCGGCGGCGAGCATGCGGGCCGTTTCGGCGGCCGTCTCCTCGGCGCTGTCGATCAACCGCACGCCGGGCCCGAGCAGCGCGTGCAGCAGCGGCTTGAGCAGCGGATAGTGCGTGCAGCCGAGCACGAGCGTGTCGATGTGGTCGTGCGTGAGCGGTTCCAGATACTCTCGGGCGATGAGCCGCGTGGCCTCGCGGTCGGTCCACCCTTCCTCGACCAGCGGCACGAACAAGGGACACGCCTGCGCCGCAACGCGCGCCTCGGGACGGAGGGCGCGAATGGCGCGCTCGTAGGCCCCCGAGCGGACGGTCCCGAGCGTCCCGATCACCCCGATGGCGCCGGAGCGCGTGGCCGCCACGGCCGCTCGCGCACCGGGCTCCACGACGCCGATCACGGGCATCGACCGCTCGGCGCGCAGGACCGGCAGCGCGTGCGCGGTGGCGGTGTTGCACGCAACGACGATGGCCTTCACGCCGCACGACTCGAGGAAATCCGCGATCTCGCGGCTGTACCGCTGCACCGTTTCCGGCCCCTTGTTGCCGTACGGAACGCGCGCCGTATCGCCGAAGTACACGATGCTCTCGTGGGGGAGCTGGCGCATGAGCTCGTGCACCACGGTGAGCCCGCCGATGCCTGAGTCGAACACGCCGATCGGCGCGCCATTACTCATGGGACGCGCACGGAGACGCCGACGTTCGCGCCGGTGGCCGTGGGCCTGACCGACAGCTCGGCGGGCACGTCCCACAGGTTGGCGGCAACGTACGCATCGAGGCCACTGAAGAGATGGTTGGCGACAATGGCCGCGACCCAATCCTCGACATGGGCGCGGCGGCTGCGGATGAGATCGGTGGAGTACGGCGACGGCTGGACGACGCGCGCCGTCTGGCCGGACGCGGGATCCCACCAGGACACGACGACGCTGTCGGTGCCGGCGTTGCGGGCCTGCCGCAGATCGAATTGCGCCTGACGCAACATCGTGACGGCCACGGCTTCGAATGCGATGAACAGCGCCGAGGCCCGCGGGCGTCCGAGCGCCGTCTGCGCGGACCCGGGCACGAGAAACGAGTACGCGAACGAGCGCCCCGGGGAGAGCGGCGGCCTCAGCTCGGGACGCGGCCCCTTCGAGGTGTCGCTGACCGTGCGCGGAATCGGCGCAGCGGGACGGCTCGTCGTATCGGCGCGCTGGGCATGCGCAGCGCGCCCGCCCAGGATGAGCAGCAATGACGGCAGCAGGAGGCGCCACACCGGGAGCCGGGAACGTTCGCGCGCTGGCGGGAGTGCATGGGAATCGAACCCACCCAACCCGACGTCGTCAGGTCGCAACAGTTTTGAAGACTGCGGAAGCCACCAGGCCCCCTCCACTCCCCGAATCACGCGAGCACCAATGGTGTGGCTCCGGCATCGCGCACCTCTCCGACTTCCACCGCGCCGGGGACGCGAGAAAGATAGTCCTGCACGCGGCCGGCCGGCACGGCGACCAACAGTCCGCCGGACGTCTGCGGATCGAGGCCGATGGCGCGCTGCACGTCCGTGGCGCCGTTCCACGCGACCTTGTCTTCGAGGAACGCGAGGTTCCGGTCGGCGCCGCCGGTGCGGATGCCGTCGCGCCAGGCGCGCTCGGCGCCGGGGAGCGTGGGCAGCGCCGCGGCGTGGATGACGATGGTCACCCCGCTGGCCCGGGCGATGTGCGAGGCGTGTCCCAGCAGGCCAAAGCCGGTGACGTCGGTGGCGCACTGCACGCCCAGCGCAATCGCGGCGCGGCTGGCGGCCGCGTTGAGCGTGCGCATCGAATCGTGGAGTGACTGCGCGTCCTCGCCGCTCAGCGTGCCTTCCTTCTCCGCCGTCGCGAGGAGGCCGGTGCCGAGGGGCTTCGTGAGCACGAGCCGGTCTCCGGGGCGCGCGGCGGCGTTGGTCAGCAGCCGGTCGGGATGCACGCGGCCCGTGACCGCGACGCCGAACTTCAGCTCCTCGTCGATGATCGTGTGCCCGCCGACGACGAGGGCGCCGGCCTCGTGCACCTTGTCCTGCCCGCCCTGCAGGATGCGTCCCAGGACGTCGAGCGGCAGCTTCCCCGCCGGGAATCCCACCACGTTGAGGGCGGTCATCGGCTCGCCTCCCATCGCGTAGACGTCGGACAGCGCGTTGGCAGCGGCGATCTGGCCGAACAGGTACGGATCGTCGACGATCGGCGCGAAGAAATCGACGGTCTGGACGAGCGCGAGATCCGGACCGAGCACGAACACGCCGGCGTCGTCGAAGGTTTCACGGCCGACGAGCAGCCGCGGGTCGGTCTGGTGCGGCACGCCCTTGAGGGCCTCCGAGAGGTCGCCCAGGCCGAGCTTGGCGGCGCACCCTGCGCACCGGGCGAACCCGGTGAGGCGCAGCAGCTCGCCGTCGGAGATCGGCGCGCTCACGCGGTCATCCAATGGCGGCGACGGCTTCGATCTCGACGAGCACGTTGCGCGGCAATCCGGAGACCTGCACGGTGGAGCGCGCCGGCCGCGCGTCGCCGAGCGCGCGGGCATAGGCTTGGTTCACGGCGGGAAAGTCGCTCATGTCGTGAAGGAATACCGTGGTCTTCACCACATCGTTCCACGTGCAGCCGGCGGCGGAGAGCACCGCGGCGAGGTTGGCGAGCACGCGCTCCGTCTGGGCGACGACGTCGCCGGCGACGATCTGGCCGGTGGCGGGATCGATGGCGATCTGGCCGGCGGTGAAGAGGAATCCGTGGTGCGCGACGGCCTGCGAGTAGGGACCGATCGCCGCCGGGGCCTTGTCGGTGTGAAGCGTTTGGGGCATCGAGGACGTCTCCGAGCAGTGGCCGGCGTACCGCCGGCCGTCAATTCGAGTGAAGGGCGAACCGCGGGAACCTACTCACGCGACGTCGGGAATCGCCAGACCGAAGAGGCGCGACGCGTTGCGCGTGACCACCGCGCCCAGCGCTTCGGCGCCGGTTCCACGCGCCTCGGCGACGCGCGCCAACGTCAGACTCACCCAGGCCGGCTCGTTCCGCTTGCCGCGGTGGGGGACCGGCGCGAGGTACGGCGCGTCGGACTCGACCAGCAGGCGGTCGTCGGGCACGAGGCGCAGCAGGGCGTCGTCGTCCCATTTCCTGAACGTGACGATGCCGCTGAACGACACGTACCAGCCGACGGCGAGCGCCGACTCGGCGAGGGCGTGCGACCCGGTGTAGCAGTGGAGGACCCCGCGAACCCCACCCGCGCCCGCCTCCTCCACCATGGCGCGCGTGTCGTCCTCGGCCTCACGCGTGTGCACGACCACGGGGCGATGCAGATCGCGAGCCAGCCCGAGCTGCGCGGCGAATGCGCGGCGCTGCGCCAGGCGGGGCGCGTGGTCGTAGTGGTAGTCGAGGCCGCACTCGCCGATCGCGACGGCGCCGAGCCGGCATTCTTCGGCGATCTGCGCCGGATCGGCGATCGGATCGAAGTCCGTGGCGTCGTGCGGATGCACCCCCGCGGTGTGCCAGACGAAGCCGGGATGCTCCGCGGCGAGCGTCCGCGCGCGCGCGGCGGCCGCGAGCGACTCGCCGATGCACACCACGGCGCTGGCTCCGGTGAGCCGGGCGCGCTCCACGACGGCCATCCGGTCCTCATCGAACGCCGGATCCGCGAGGTGCGCGTGGCTGTCGACGAACGCGGCCATGGAAGATCGAACCGCCGCCTGATCGGCGGCGGTTTCGGGGACGGTCAGGGCGAGACGGTGCGCCGGCGTGCGGCTGCGGCCCCGCTCTGGCCCTCGACGGCGCGAGGGAACTTCGCCTCGATCCAGAGGAGCAACGCGCCCGCCACGTAGATCGAGCTGAACGTGCCGGTGAAGATGCCGAACGCCATGATCCACGAGAACGGCCGGATCACCTCGCCGGCGAAGATCAGCAGCGCGAGCGTGGCCACCAGCGTCGTCACGTGCGTCAGCACGGAGCGCGGGAGCGTCTCGTTGATGGCCCGGTTCATCGTGTCGCGCAACGTTTCCTTCCGCTGCTTGCGCAGGTCCTCGCGCACGCGGTCGAAGATGATGATCGTGTCGTTCAACGAGTAGCCGATGACTGTGAGGATGGCCGCGACGACGGTCAGCGAGATCTCGAGCCGCATCATCGACAGGAACGCCAGCGTGGTGAAGATGTCGTGGGCGGTAGCGACGACGGCCGCGACGCCGAACCGCCATTCGAAGCGAATGGCGAGGTAGACGAGCGTCACGAGGAACGAGATCAGCACGGCGATCATCGCGTTGCGGCGCAGCTCGCTGCCGACCTGCGCGCCCACGAACTGCGACGAGATCACGCGAACGTGCGACGTATCGCCGAATTGTGCGTGCAACGCGGCCTCGATCTGCTTGGCGGTGCTGTCGACGGCGCCGAACTCGGCGTTGCCGCTTCGCGGCTGGGCGTTGATCGTGTACTCCGTGGGCGACCCGAACTGCTGGATGGTCGACCCGCTGAACCCGGCGTGATCGACCGTCGACCGGATGACATCCGGGTTCGGGGGCTGGCTGAATTCCACCTGCATCGTGGTTCCGCCGGTGAACTCGATGCTGTAGTGCGCACCGGTCACGAACAGAACGCTCAACCCCACCACGATGAACGCGATGGTAATGATCGCGGCGTGCCGCCAGTACTTGATGAAGTCGTAGCTGGTACCGTGAAGAATGCGCAGCATTTAGATGCTCAACGTCTGGGCGCCGCGCGAGCGGTTCAGCCACAGGAGGAAGAAGGTTCGAACGACGAAGATGGCGGCGAACATGGACGCCACGACGCCGGCAATCAGGGTAACGGCGAAGCCGCGCACCGGGCCGCTGCCCCACTGGTAAAGCACCGCCGCCGTGAGGATCGTCGAGACGTTCGAGTCGACGATGGCCGGCAGCGCGTGCCGGAAGCCCTCGTCGATGGCGGTCCGAACCGTCTTGCCGCGATCGAGTTCCTCCCGGATGCGCTCGAAGATCAGCACGTTCGCGTCCACCGCGATGCCGATGGACAGCACGAGGCCGGCGAGCCCCGGCAGGGTGAGCACGGCGTCGAAGCCGGCCAGCGTGGCCAGCGTGTAGACCACGTAGATCGCGAGGCCACCCACGGCGAGCATGCCGGAGAAGCGATAGTAGATCGTCATGATCAGCACGACCAGGACGATGGCGACGATGCCGGCGTGGAATCCCTTGTTGATGGAGTCCTTGCCCAGCCGCGGGCCGATGACCACCGCCTCGGCAACCCGGAGCGGCACGGGCAGCGCGCCGGCCCGGAGCACGAGCGCCAGATCCTGTGCCGCGGCGACATCCTTGCCGCCCATCGTGATCTGGCCGCGCGTGCCGATGGCGCTCTGGATCACCGGCGGCCGGCCCATGACGCGGTTGTCGAGCACGATCGCCATGTAGTCGCCCACGTGGCGGCCGGTTTCGGTCCGGAAGTGGCGGCCCCCTTCGTTGTTCAGCGTGAACTCGACCACGGTCCCGTCAGTCGGCGTCTGCGAGGGGCGGGCGTCGGTGATGAACTGGCCCGTCGTGATCGCGTTGTCGTCGGTGACGTAGAGCGCGCGGTACCATTCGGACCCGACCTGGGTGGAATCGGTGCCCCACAGGATCCGCTTGCCGGGCGGAATCGCGGCCTTGATGGCCGGAAGCGCCAGATACGTCTGCACCTCGGTCACCTTGCTGAACGGCACGAAGTACTCGCCGGGCATCCCGCCAGGAGAAATGTCGCCCGAAAACGGGCCGGCTTTCTGCGACGCCGTGTCGAGCTTGGGAGTCGTATCGGGTTTCGTCTTCCCGGTGTCCTTCTTCGCCGCGGCGGCCTTGCCGGTATCGGCCCCGCCGAGCAGTCCCTGCAGCCCGCCGGCCGACCCCTGCTTCGTTGGCTCGATGCCGCCGGTGCTCGTGGTACCAGCGGTTGCGACCAGCCCCGCCTGCTTGACGATCTGATCGAAGCGCGGCAGCACCTTGTCGAGCGCCTGCGTCTTGTCGGTGATCAAGAATTCGAGGAAGGCCTGCTGCTTGACCAGGTTCTCGGCGCGCTGCGGATCATCGTAGCCCGGGATCTCGACGACGATGCGGTCGTTCCCCTGCTTCTGCACCACGGACTCGGAGACGCCGAACCCCTCGATGCGGGTGCGGACCGTCTTGAGCGCGCGGTCGATGGCGTCGGGAATCTTGCTGGGCTCGATGGCCTGCTTGGACTGATCGACTTCGAGCGTCAGGTGAATGCCGCCCTGCAGATCCAGGCCGCGGCGAAGCGGCACGTGGTACTCGGTCGTGTCGTGCAGCACGCCATCCGCTCCGCGATACTGCACGACCTGGTTTCTCGGGATGAGGAACCAGATGGCGATGAGGACGGAGGCCGCGATGGTCAGCAGGCGATACTTCAGGTTCGACATGCGACGAAGGTGGGAGAAAGGGATTTATCCGGAACCTATAACGGTATTCGGCAAACGGACTTCCGTCAACGCACGGTGGGCCGCGTCGGCGTCCATTCTGAGCTGCGCCGCGAGCGCGTCGGCCCCGCTGAATTTCATCGTGTCGCGCAGGCGTGCGACGAATTGCACGCTCACCGGCCGCTCGTACCACGAGCCGCCGGCGTCGAACAGGTGCACTTCCAGCGTGGTCGCGCTTTCGCCGAACGTCGGGCGCGGGCCGAGATTCATCATGCCGCCGAAGGTGCCCGCCGCGCTCGCGACGCGCACGGCGTAGACGCCGAGCGGCGGCAGCAGCTTGCGGGGCGACGGCAGCGTGAGGTTGATGGTCGGAAAGCCGAGTCCACGGCCCCGCCCCGCGCCGGCGGCCACCCGCCCCATCGCCTCGTAGGGACGGCCGAGCCCGCGCGCGGCCGTGACGAGATCCCCGCTCGCCACCGCCTCGCGAATGACGCTGGACGACAGCCGCCCGCCGGACGCCAGGGCGACGGCGTCCACGACGTCCACCTCGAAGCCGGCGGTATGCGCGATGCTCTGGACGAGCTCCGCGTCGCCCTCGCGTCCGCGGCCAAACGCGTGGTCGTGGCCGATGAGCAGCGCGCGCACGTGGTACCGCGCCACGAGCACGTCGCGAATGAACGCGTCGGCGCTGAGCCGCCGGAACGCCGGCGTGAAGGCGATCTCGGCCACGTAGTCGATGCCGCAGGCGGCGAGCGCGAGCAGCTTTTCCTCGCGAACCGTGAGGCGCCCGGGGGCCGCCTCGGGGCTGATGATCTCGAGCGGGTGCGGCTCGAAGGTGACGACGAGGGTCGGGAGGGCGAGCGCGGCTGCCCGGTCGCGGAGCCGCTCGAGCACGTGCTGGTGGCCCCGGTGCACGCCGTCGAACGTCCCGACGGTGGCCACGGTGCCGGCCACGGGTCGTGGAAGGGGCGACTCGCGCTCAGCCATCGCGCAGCACCACGCGCGGCTGCCAGACGTCGTCCTGCCGGATCCCGACGGCCACGAGCGCATCGCCGTCGACGAGCGCGGCGACATTGCCCGCGGCGTGGGCCGGCACGCTCCGCCCGTGCGCGACGAGCCGCAGCGCGTCCGCCGAGAGGGGCTCCACGGGCAGATGGGCGACGGCGTCGCGCAGGGGGCGCAGGGCGGCGCGCGACTCCCGGAGGTCGTCCAGCGTGACAGCGTCGGCGACGTCGAAGCGTCCCGACCGGATGCGGCGCAACGCCGCGAGGTGGGCGGCGCTTCCGGCGGCGCGGCCGAGGTCGCGCGCCAGGGCGCGCACGTACGTGCCCCCGCCGCACACCACCGTGACGTCGAGGTCGGCGCCGCGCCATTCGCGAACGGTCCAGGCGTGCACGCGCACCGTCACCGGAGCGAGGGCGAGCGGAGTGCCGCGCCGGGCGGCGGCGTACGCGCGAACGCCGCCCACCTGCTTGGCCGAATAGTCGGGAGGCAGCTGCTGGAGGTCTCCCACCATGCCGGCCAACGCGACGTCCACGTCGCGCCGGTTCGGGATGGCCGCCTCGCGCATGACACGGCCGGTCGTGTCGTCGGTGTCGGTCTCCGCACCGAAGCGGATCGTCGCCTCGTAGACCTTGGGTTCGGCATCGAGATACGGGATGAGGCGCGTGCCGCGCCCGAGCAGCAGCACGAGGAGCCCGGTCGCGAAGGGATCGAGGGTGCCGGCGTGGCCGATGCGTGGCTGCCCGAAGACGCGGCGCGCGAGCGCCACGACGTCGTGCGATGTCATGCCCGCGGGCTTGTCCACGAGCAGGAGGCCGTCAGTCGTTGCCGGCCCCATCCACCGGCTTCCCGTCGCGCACCTGCGCGAGCAGCGATTCGATGCGGGCCGCGCGGGCGATGCTCTCGTCGAGCCGGAAGGTGATTTCGGGCGCGAGCCGGAGGCGCAGTTCGCGGGCGACGCGGGCGCGCAGGTGGCCGGCGACGCTCGCCAACCCTTGCATGGTCGCGGCGCGCTCGGGGTCGGTCCCCATCACGCTGACGAACACCTTGGCGTGGCGCAGGTCGCGCGTGACGTCGACTCCGGTGACCGTCACCAGGCCGACGACGCGCGGGTCCTTGACCCCTTCGGCGAGGAACGTCGCGACCACTTCGCGAATCGCCTCGGCCACGCGGTCGGGGCGTCGATGATCTGCAGCCATTGGCACTCGGGCTCCGGCGCGCCGCGCGGCAGGGCCGCGCGCCCGCGCCCCTTACGTGGCCGGCGAGGATTCGAGCGACCGCGCCACTTCCTCGGTCCGGTAGCACTCGATGACGTCGCCCACCTTGATGTCGTTGAAGTTCTCGACGCCGATGCCGCACTCGAAGCCGTCCTTGACCTCGCGCACGTCTTCCTTGAAGCGCCGCAGGGAGGCGATGGCGCCCTCGTACAACTCGACGCCGTCGCGGATGACGCGGACGCGTCCCTGGCGATTGATCACGCCGCTGCGCACGTAGCACCCGGCGATCGTGCCGACACGCGAAACCTTGAAGGTCTGCCGCACCTCGGCCTCGCCGTAGATGATCTCGCGCTCTTCGGGGCGCAGCATCCCCTCGAGCGCGGCACGCACGTCGGCCACGGCCTCGTAGATGATGCGGTACAGCTTGATGTCCACGCCCTCGCGCTCGGCCGCGGTGCGCGCGTTGTTGTCCGGCCGCACGTGGAAGCCGATGATGACGGCGCCCGACGCCTTGGCGAGCAGGATGTCGCTCTCCGAAATGGCGCCGACGCCGCGGTGCACGACCTCCACCTGCACTTCGCTGGTCGAGAGCTGCTGGAGGGCATCGGCCAGGGCTTCGGCCGGGCCGCCCTGGTCGGCCTTGATCAGGATGCGCAGGGTGCGGCGCTCGCCGCTGGCCGCGTGCTCGATGAAATCCTCGAGTGACACGCCGCGCGAGGTGCGCCGGCTCTTCGCTTCGCGGTCGAGGCGCTGGCGCCGCTGCGCGATCTCGCGGGCCGCGGCGGCGTCGTCCACCACCAGCAGCTGGTCGCCCGCCATCGGCACGCCTTCCACGCCCAGCACCTGCACCGGAATGGCCGGCCCCGCCTCCTTCACCGGATTGCCGCGCTCGTCGAGCAGGGCGCGCACGCGGCCGGAATGCATGCCGCAGATGAAGTCCTGCCCCACCTGGAGCGTGCCGCTCTGCACGAGCACAGTGGCGACCGGTCCCTTGCCGGGGTCGAGTTGGGCTTCCACCACCGATCCGGTGGCGGGCCGGCTCGGGTTCGCCTTGAGGTCGAGAATTTCCGCCTGCAAGAGGATCTGGTCGAGCAGCGTCTGGACGTTGGTGCCCTTCTTGGCCGAGATCTCGCTGCTCAGCGTCTGGCCGCCGAACTCCTCGAGCACGACGCCGTGCTGCAGCAGGTCCTGCTTCACCTTCGATGGATTCGCCTGCGGCAGATCGATCTTGTTGATGGCGACGATGATCGGCACGCCGGCGTTCCTGGCGTGCGAGATCGCTTCGATGGTCTGCGGCATGACGGCGTCGTCGGCGGCGACGACGAGGACGACGATGTCCGTGACCTGTGCGCCGCGGGCACGCATGGCGGTGAACGCCTCGTGCCCCGGGGTGTCGAGGAACGTGATCGACTTTCCGTTGGGCAGCGTGACGTGATATGCGCCGATGTGCTGCGTGATCCCGCCGGACTCACCGGCCACGACGTTGGCGCGCCGGATGTAGTCGAGCAGCGACGTCTTGCCGTGGTCGACGTGTCCCATGATGGTGACCACGGGCGGCCGCGGCGCGAGGTCCTCGGGCTGATCCTCCTGCGCCGGCACGACGTCTTCCGCCTGATAGGCATCCTCGCGCACGGCCTGGAAGCCGAACTCGCCCGCGATGAGCTCGATCTGGTCGAAGTCGAGGCGCTGGTTGATCGTGATCATCAACCCGAGGTTCTTGAACGCGAACGCGACGATCTCGGTGGCCGGGACCTTCAGGATCTGGGCCAGCTCGCTGACCGTGATGAACTCGTTGACGCGGACGAGCCGCTTCTCGCGCTCCGCCTCGGCGGCGCGCTGCGCCTCCACCTCTTCGCGATGGCCGCGCCGTGCGTCGGCCGAGGTGCGGCGCGACGGGGTCCCGCGCATCGCAGCCATCGTCTTCGAGATGTTCGCGTCCACGGCGCCCTGGTCCACGGACCCGCGGCGCCCCTTCTTGCGGCGTCCGCGCTCGGCGCCGCCCTTGGCGGGCCCCTTCTCCTCGCGGCGCGGGGGCGTGGCCACACCGCCGCCCGGGGCCGCGGACGCGACAGGCCGCGGCGGCATGAAGGGCGAGCTGCTCGCCACCGGACGGGGGCGAGGCGCCCCCGGCGTGATCGGGCGCGGGCGCGGGCGTTCGCGTGCCGGCGCCCCTCTGGGCTCGGCGCGAACGGGCGCGTGCTCCAGCTGGCCGGCTTCGGGCGCCTGCTCTTCGATCTCGACGGCCGCGGGCGCCTCAGCCTCCGGCTGGGCCTCGACGGCCGGCGCTTCGACGGCGGCGGCCCTTGCGGCCTCCGCCGCTTCCTCGACGGCGGCTTCCGCCTCGGCAGCAGCCGCAGCGGCGGCGAACTCCTCGGCGGCCTTCTTCTCTTCCTCCGCTCTCTGCGCGGCCTCGGCAGCGGCCGCCACGTCGGCAGCCTTGCGGCGGCGCCGGACGGGCGCGGCCGGCGCGGCTTCCTCGACCGGCGGGTTTTCCGCGGCCTTGGCCGCGCGCTTGGCCCGCGGGGTCTTGGGCGCGGCCGCCGTCGCGGTCTTCGCGGGTCTGGCCGTCTTCGTGGCCGTCTTGGTCGCGGCACGCCGGCGCGACGTCGCCTTCGGCGCCTCGGCCTCGTGCCCGGCACGGGCGCGCTTTTCACGTTCCCAGCGCGCCCTGAGCCGCGCTACCTGGTCGTCGGTGAGCACGCTCAGATGGCTGCGGACGGGTACGTCCATGTTCCGGAGCAGACCGATGACTTCGTCAGCGGATGCCCCGAACTCCCCAGCCATGTCGTGTACGCGAAGCTTGCTCAATCCAACCTCCTAACTGGGCCCGATCGACCCTGAGTCCACCACGCCGACAATTCCATCGGCCAGCGACCGGTCGATGATACCGATTGCGACCGTCTGATTCCGTCCTGCCACCGATCCCAACTGTCCCGCCGTCAGTCCTTCAACCACGCGAATGCGCCGGGCCCGCAGGAGCGGCAACAACTTGTCCAAACTGTTCTCCGCGGCGTCCGCCGCCACGAGCGCCAACACCAGCGTTCCCTTCCGTGCCGCTCCACGCACCTGCTCGACTCCGACCACGGCGTTCCGCGACCGGATGCCCAGCCCCACGAGGCCGATCGCCCGCCGCGCCTGCTCCGCCGTCAAGCCGCCGCGCCGTCCCCGTCAGGCGAGGAGTCGGGATCGGCTTCGGCCCGCTTCCCGTCCGCCCCATTCCCGCGCGGCGGCGTCGGACCGTCCGACCCGCCCGCCTCGTCGGCCGCGCCCTCCTCCGTCAATTCGGCGAGGATCGCCATCAGCCGGTCGGCGTCGTCGAGCGTGATGCCGGGGAGCCGCAGGAAATCGTCGCGATCGAGATCGATGATGTCGTTGAGCGTACGATAGCCCGCCTCCTCGAGGATCGCGACCGTAGCCGGCGGCATCCCTTCGATTTCCGCAAGCGGCACGTCCGCCGCGTCTCCCTCTTCTTCGGGAAGCGGCGCGAAGATCGCGCCCTCGCCTCCCCGCTCCAGCCATTCCCGGCTGGAGTACAGATCGATCTTCCAGCCGGTGAGCTCGGAGGCCAACCGCACGTTCTGGCCGTTGCGTCCGATCGCCAGCGAGAGCTGGTCCTCGTCCACCACCGCCTGGATCGTCTTCGTCACCGGGTCGCTGAACACGCGCGCCACACGCGCCGGCGCGAGCGCCAGCTTGGCGAAGCGCTCCGGGTCGGGCGACCAGGGCACGATGTCGATGCGCTCGCCCCCAAGCTCGTTCACGACCGCCTGGACGCGGGACCCCTTGAGGCCGACGCAGGCGCCGACCGGATCGATGGCATCGTCGCGCGAGAAGACGGCGATCTTGGTGCGGCTGCCGACTTCGCGAGCCGTCGCCTTGATCTCGACGATGCCCTGCTGGATTTCGGGAACCTCGAGCTTGAAGAGCGCCTTCACGAACAGCGCGTCCGCCCGGCTCAGGATCAGCCGCGGACCCTTGGGCGTTTCCTCCACCTTCTTCAGCACGGCGCGCACCGGCTCGCCCTGGTGGAAATGCTCGCGGTGGTTCTGCTCGCGGTAGGGCACGATCGCCTCCGCCTCGCGGAACTTGTTGAGCATGATCACGAGCTTGCCGCGTTCGATCTGCTGCACCTCGCCCGACAGGAGCTCGCCGACGCGCGTCGTGAACTCGTCGCGAATGCGGGTGCGCTCGCCCTCGCGGACGCGCTGGATGATCCGCTGCTTGGCGGCCTGCACGGCGGCGCGACCGAACACCGCGAAGTCGACGGGCTCTTCCAGCACGTCCCCGACGTCGAATTCTTCGTCGTACCGCCGCGCATCGTCGAGCGCGATCTCGCGGCTCGGATCCTCGACCACGGCGACGACGGTCTTGAGCAGCACGATCTTGATGTCGCCCTTGGCGTCGTCGATGGTGACTTCGGCCTGCACGTTGGCCCCGTACTTCTTGGCCAGGGCCGCCATGATGCCGTCCTGGAGGAGCCCATAGAGTTCCGCCCGGTCGAGCTGCTTGGTGTTCGACACCTCGCGAAATGCCGCCAGAATGTCCGCTGAGCTTACCATCCACGCATCCTCATCATGAGTCGGCGCCGAGCGCCCGCCACCGTTCGCGAGCCCCGCCACCGCGGTTCCCACGATCCTTCCCTGTGACCGGCGTGCGCTACACGCGGAACGCCAGTCGCGCCTCCTTTACCTCGCCGAGCGGCACCGACCGGTGCTCGCCCGAGTCGAGCTCGAGCTCTACGGCCTCGGCGCCTTCCGGCCCCGACACCGACACGATCTTCGCTTCGAACCGTCCCCCATGCGCCGGACTGAGCACGCTGGCCCAGCGCCCGACGAACCGCCCCCATTCGGCGGCGGTTCGCAGCGGCCGCTCGCCCGGGGACGACACCTGCAACACATACCGATCAGACAGCAATCCACTCGCGTCGATCCGGGCCTCGACGGCGCGCGACGCGCGCGCGCAATCGTCCACCGTCACCTTCTGCCCGTCCCGACGCTCGATCCGGGCCTCGACGAGGGGCCGGGACCTCGTGCCGCCGCGGCGGAATTCGACCAGGTCGAACCCCAGCGCGTCAAGCTCTTGAATGACAATGGCTTCCAGCTCTTGGCTCACGTACTATAGCAAGTGCTTCTATGGGACAAAAAAATGTGGGGAGCATCCCCCACATTCCGCGCGGCATTCACCGCGCACGTCGGTGAAGCTACAGGGTCGACGCTAGCGAGTCAAGCGAAGTGCTGTGGCGGCGCCGCCATCACAGAAATCTGACGACCGCCGTCGCCGGCGCGGTGCGAATAAAAACGCGTGTTGTCGCAACGCGTGCATGCCGCGTCGACCGTCACGCGACGGACGCCTCGCGCCGCCGCGTGCTGCGCGATGAGAGAACGCAGATCGACCGGCGCCGCCCGGTGCACGGCCGTTCCCGTGAGGCGGCCATACACGTCCGGACTCACCTCGTAGCAGCGTCCGCAAATCGCCGGTCCCAGGTGCACGGTCAACTCCGATGCCGGGCACCCCAGCCGCGCGAGCGCCTCGATCCCCGCCTCCACGATCCGCGCCTCGGTTCCCCGCCATCCGGAGTGCAGCAGCGCCATTGCCCCCGACGGATGCGCCAGAAACACGGGAACGCAATCGGCCACGGTGACGGCGACGGCCGTCGCCGCCCCCCCGCCGCACGCATGGCCGTCGGCGTCCGGCACCCGGAGCCATCCCTGCCAATCCGAATGGTGGGTGACGACCCGAGCGCCGTGTACCTGCGAGGCCGAGGCGAGACGCGGAATCCCTGCCGCGAGGAGGTGCGCGCCGACGCGCTGCCACCGCGCCATCACCTCGCGCACCGGCTCGTCCCCGAACATCCCGAGCGTTCCGAACGCGCGCGTGGTCGTGTAGGCGACGAATCCGAGCGCGGTCAACGCCGGCACGGATTCGACGTGTCCCGGAACCGCGGTCACTACCCTCCGACCTCCACGCGTTCGATCTCGGCGCCCAACCCGCGCAGCCGCTCGTCGATGCGCTCGTAGCCGCGCTCGATCTGCTGCACGTTCTGGATCGTGCTCCGGCCCGGCGCCGCGAGCGCGGCGAGCAGCATCGCCATTCCGGCGCGGATGTCGGGCGAGTCGACGCTGCCCGCATGGAGCGGCGAGGGGCCGATGACGAGCGCCCGGTGGGGATCGCAGAGCACGATCCGGGCGCCCATGCTCGTGAGCTTGTCGACGAAGAACATGCGCGACTCGAACATCTTCTCGTGCATCAGGATCACGCCCTGGCACTGGGTGGCGGTCACGATGGCGATCGACATGAGATCGGCGGGAAACGCCGGCCACGGCTGGTCCTCGAGTTTCGGCACGTGGCCGCCGAGGTCGGCCTGGATGACCCGCGACTGGTCGGCCGGCACGAGGAGGTCGGCGCCATCGACCCGGCAGACGATTCCCAGGCGCTCGAAGCCGAGCCGGGTGGACCGCAGGTGCTCCACCCCGGCGCGTTCGATGCGCAGCGAGGAGTTGGTGACCGCCGCCAACCCGATGAAGGAGCCGACTTCGATGTGATCGGGCCCGATTTCGTGCGTCGCCGGTCCGAAGCTGCGGGCCCCCTCGATGGTCAGCGTGTTGGTGCCGATGCCCTCGATGGTGGCGCCCAGGGCGACGAGGAATCG
The DNA here is from genome assembly GCA_036393095.1 of Gemmatimonadaceae bacterium. GTDB lineage: Bacteria > Gemmatimonadota > Gemmatimonadetes > Gemmatimonadales > Gemmatimonadaceae > JAGWRI01. Next base: position 24,384 of record DASVWS010000066.1, read on the forward strand.
GGCCAGGTCCTGGACGTGGGGCTCGCTGGCCGCGTTGCGCAGCACCGTGGTGCCGCGTGCGGCGGCGGCGGCCATCAGCGCGTTCTCGGTGGCGGTGACGCTGGGCTCGTCGAGAAACACGTCGGCGCCCACGAATCCCCTGGTCCGAAGGTCGTAGTGGTCGGACAGGGTGAACTCGGCGCCGAGTTCGCGCAGCACGTGGAAATGCGTATCGAGGCGCCGCCGGCCGATCACGTCGCCTCCCGGCGGGGGCAGCGTCACCGCGCCGGCGCGGACGAGGAGCGGGGCGGCGAGCAGGATCGACGCGCGGATGCGCGCGCACAGCACGGGGTCGAGACGGGTCGCTTCGACGCGCCGCGCGTGCACGTGCAGTTCGTTCCGTCCCGTCCATTCGGCGGCGGCGCCGACCGAGCGCACCAGTTCGACGAGCGCCTCGACGTCGCGGATGCGCGGCACGTTGGTGAGCGTCACGGGCTGGTCGGTGAGCAGCGTGGCGGCCACGATCGGCAGTGCCGCGTTCTTGTTGCCCGCCGGCCGGATGGTTCCGGAGAGCGGATGCCCTCCGTGGACGATGAACTGCAGAGCGCTCATGACGCGTTGGGATGGCGGAACAGATGGAGACGAGGAATACGCGATGGCGAACAATGCCCGGTGCACGGTTGGCGCGTCAAGCGCGCGCAACTCGCTTGACACCGCTGTGCGTTCCTGCGTACGATGCGTGTACCACCCATGATGCTGGCTTCGATGGCGCGCGGAAGCGCGTGGCTCTTGCAGGCCGTCGCGACGCTGCCCGACACGGTCTTCACCCGGCAGATCGTCGAGCGCGGGTGGTTCGACCAGTTGGCGCACGTCGCCTCGGGCGTCCTGGCCATCCTGCTCCTCCTGCTCGTCCTGCTGGTCTTTCCCGCGGCCTGGTACGTGCGCAACCGGCTGAAGCAGCTCACGGCGGTGATCGACGGCCTGCGCCACGATTTCGGTCCGGTCGTGGAGCGGACGCGCGGGGTCATGCAGAACGCCGAGGAGATCTCGGCGACCGTCCGCCGCGACGTCGAACGGCTGAGCGAGACGGTGGAACAGTTCGACGGCCAGCTGCGCGAGATCGCCGATATCGCCGGCGACCGGGTGCGCGACTTCGACGCGCTCCTGGGCGCGGTCCAGCAAGAGGTCGAAGACGTCTTCCTCACGACCGCCTCCGCGGCGCGGGGAATCCGGGCGGGGGTCCGCGCCCTCAGGCGCCACCGTTCCCGCCGCGACCGCGAGGTCGAACTGCGCGCGTCACGACGGGCGGCCGAAGCGGAAGAGGAATACGACGAAGAAGAGGAACTCCCGGCGCCGGTGGACGGTGGGGACGACGAACCCCGCGACCGGGCGCCGCGACTGCGCCGTCGGCGGCGCGCCACATGAGCGGGTTGCGAATCGCGGCGATGCTGGGGATCGCCGCTTTTCTTTTGGCGGCCCTCCCCCACGCCGCGTACGCGTGGACCCCCGGCACGCACGTGTTCCTCGGCGACGCCGTGCTGCGATCCGCGCAGCTGCTGCCGTCGGCGATCGCCGACCTCCTGCGGGCGTTTCCGCACGACTTCCTCTACGGGTCGATCGCCGCCGACACGAGCATCGCGAAGAAGTACGCGCCCGTCGGCCGGCACTGCCATTCGTGGGACGTGGGATTCGACATCCACGAGGCGGCGAACGACGAGCCGCTGCGGGCGTTCGCCCTGGGCTATCTGGCGCATCTGGCGGCCGACGCCGTCGCGCACAACTACTTCGTGCCGATGCAGCTCACCGTGACGTCGTCCACCTCATCGATCGGCCACAGCTACTGGGAGAGCCGCTTCGAGACGCATCTCGGCGAGCGGTACAGCCGCCGCGCTCGCGACCTGATCCTGCTGGACCACGCGACGTCCGACGCCCTGCTCGACGGCATTCTCAGCCCCACGCTGTTCAGCACGCAGACCAACCGGCGAATCTTCCGCGGCATGGTGCACGTGGCCGATTCGGAATCCTGGCAGCGCATCTTCCAGCTGATGGCGGAGAAGAGCCGGTGGGACCTCGTGGACGCCGACGTGTCGGCGTACATGGAGCGCTCGTTCGACTTCATCATGGATCTGATGAACCGGCTCGACCATTCGGAGCCGTACCGGCACGATCCGTCGGGCGACGAACGGCTGCGGCGCGCCAAGCGCGTTCGGCGGCAGGCGCTGCGGCTCGGAGGCGAGGATGCCGTGCGCGAGCACGCCGTGGAACACTTCGGAATGCCGGAGCCCGGGCTCCCCTTCGCCCGCTCCCTCGCGGCGCCCGTCTACGACCCGAGCCGCCTGGCGAGCAACTGAGCGACGCGCTTCGGGTCGGCGCTCCCTTTCGATCGCTTCATCACCGCCCCGATCAGCACGCCCTGCAATTTCTTTTCGCCGTTGCGGAACCGTTCGGCTTCCGCGGGCATCGCGGCGATGACCTCGCTGATCCACGCGTCGAGGGCACGCTCGTCCGAGATCTGCACCAGCCCCTCGCGCCTGGCGATGTCCTCCGGCGCCCCGCCCCCGGCGCGCATGATGCCGAAGATCTGCTTGCCGGCGGTGTGGCTCACCACACCGTCGCGCACGAGGTTCAGGAGCGCGGCCAGGTCCGCCGGCCCGACCGGGAAATCGGCGATATCCTGGCCGCTCGTCTTCAGCGCGGCCAGCACCTCGCCCATCACCCAATTCGCGGCGGCCTTGGCATCGCCGGTGGCGCTCGCCGTGCGCTCGAAGTAGTCCGCCACGCGCGGGTTCGCCGTGAGCACCTCGACATCGTACGCGCCAAGGCCGAACGCCGAGGCGTAGCGCGCGCGCCGCGCCGCCGGCAGTTCGGGGAGCGAATCGCGGATGCCGGCGATGAACGCGGGCTCGAGACGAAGCGGCGGCAGGTCGGGCTCGGGGAAGTAGCGGTAGTCGTGGCTTCCTTCCTTCGACCGGGCCGGGCGCACCTGCTCCGCGGCCCCGTCCCAGAGCATCGTCTGCTGCTCCACCCGACCGCCGGCATCGACGAGCGCGCACTGGCGCAGGAACTCGGCCGCGAGGGCCCGCTCGACCCCCGAGAAGGAGTTCATGTTCTTGACCTCGGTCTTGGTGCCGAGCGCCGTGGCGCCGTGCGGCCGCACGCTGATGTTCGCGTCGACGCGCAGCGACCCCTCTTCCATGCTGACGTCGCTGACGTCGGCGTACTCGAGAATCTGCTTGAGGGCCCGCAGGTAGGCGCCGGCGTCCGCTGCCGAGCGCATGTCGGGTTCGCTCACGATCTCCACGAGCGGCACGCCGGAGCGGTTCAGATCGATCGCGGTGACGCCCGGGTAGCGATCATGGATGGATTTCCCCGCGTCCTCTTCCATGTGCAGGCGCGTGATCCCGACGACGCGCCCGCCCACGTCCACCGCTCCGCCCGTTGCCAGCGGCCGGTCGAACTGGGAGATCTGGTAGCCCTTGGGCAGGTCCGGATAGAAATAGTTCTTGCGCGCGAACACGGAGGTGGGATGCACCGTGCAGCCGAGCGCGAGCGCGGCCCGCACGGCCAGTTCCACGGCATGCGCGTTGAGGACCGGCAGGGCGCCGGGCAGCGCAAGGCACACTGGGCAGACGTTCGCATTCGGGGGCGCGCCGAAGGCGCTCGAGCACGAGCAGAACGCCTTGGTGGCGGTCTTGAGCTGCACGTGCACTTCCAGGCCGACCACCATCTCGTACCGTTCGGCGAACGCCGCAAAGGCCGCGTCAGTCATCGGTGCGCCTCCTCGCCGAGCGCGCGCTCCAGCGCGTACGCCGCGGTGAACATGCGGCCTTCGTCGAAGTGGGAGGCCATGAACTGCCCGCCCACGGGCAGACCGCCGACGCGTCCGATGGGCTGTGACATGGCCGGCACACCCGCGAGATTCGCCGTCGCCGTAAAGATGTCATTGAGGTACATCGCGTAGGGGTCGGTGGTGGCGCCGATGGGAAACGCGGTCGAGGGAGTCGTCGGGGTGAACAGCACGTGCACCCCGCCGGCGAAGACGCGCGTGAAGTCGCGCGTGATGAGCCGCCGCACTTGCTGCGCCTTCCGGTAGTACGCGTCGTAGTAGCCCGCCGAGAGCACGTAGGTGCCGAGCATGATGCGGCGCGTGACCTCGTCGCCGAAACCGCCGGAACGCGTGGCCTCGTACATCCCGCGCAGCCCGTCGCCGTCGAGGCGCAGCCCGTACCGCACGCCGTCGAAGCGCGCCAGGTTCGACGACGCCTCGGCCGGCGCGACGATGTAGTACACGGGGATGGCGAGCGCCGTGTGCGGCAGCGAGACGTCGCGCACTTCCGCGCCCAGCTCCCGGAGCAGGGACAGCGCGCGGTCGCAGCGTTCCCGCACCTGCGGGTCGAGATCGGCGGGGAAATATTCCCGCGGCTTCCCGACCACGAGCCCCGCGAGAGAGCCGGCGGACGCCTTGCGGTAGTCGGGCACCGGCCGGTCGACGGATGTAGCGTCGCGCGGATCGTGGCCGGCAACGACGCCGAGCGCGCCGGCCGCGTCGTCCACCGTGGAACCGAACACGCCCACCTGATCGAGCGAGGACGCGAAGGCCACGAGTCCGTACCGGCTCACGCGGCCGTACGTCGGCTTCACCCCGACCACCCCGCAGAGCGCCGCCGGCTGGCGCACCGACCCGCCGGTTTCGGATCCCAGCGCCACGCGGACGATGCCCGCCGCGACGGCAGCGGCCGAGCCGCCCGACGATCCGCCGGGCACGCGGTCCGGCGCGAGCGGATTGCGGGTGGGTCCGTACGCGCTGTGCTCGGTGGACGAGCCCATGGCGAACTCGTCCATGTTCGTCTTGCCGAAGACGACGCCTCCCGCGGCGCGCAGCCGCGTGACCACCGTGGCCTCGTACGGGCTCACGTAGCCGCGCAGGATGCGCGATCCGCAGGTGGTGGGGAGCGTGCGCGTGGCGATGTTGTCCTTGACCGCCACCGGCGTTCCGGCCAGCGGGCCGTCGGGCGCCCGGGTGGCCTGCTCCATCGCGTCGGCGTCGTCGCGCCACGCGAAGATGTTCAGTCCGTCGCGGCCGGCGTTCACGGCATCGGCGCGCCGCACCGACGCGGCCACTGCTTCTCGCGCCGCCGCGCTCACGACTCCTCCTCCGTCTCGTGCGTCGCCAGCCGCGGCACGAGGAAGAAGCCGTCGCGCATCGACGGACCGAATGCTTCGGGACCACGGGCGAGGGCGTCGGGAGGCGGGGCGTCGGCGCGAAGCGGCATGCCGGGTGCGTCGTCGTCCGTGCCTGCCACGGAGGACGTGTCCACCCTGGCCAATGCGTCCATGTGGCCCAGAATGGTGTTCAACTCGGCCGTGAGGGCGCGGGCGCGATCGTCGCTGAGGCCGAGGCGGGCCAGCGCGGCGATGTGCCGTACGTCGTCGAGAGAGACCGCCACTATTCGATTCCGCGTTCGAGGTTCGCCTGCGCGACGACGAGCGTCTTGCGACCGATGGTCTCGTCGTCGAAGTCCACGCGCACTTTCGTCTGGAGTCCCGTCCCCGAGATTTCCGCGATCGTGCCGCTGCCGAATTTCCGGTGCGACACGCGCGCGCCGACGGCGATGGTCGCGGCATCCTGCGATTCGTCCTCGGCGCTCGCGTACGAGCCGAGCGGCCGGCCCGGGCGGCGCGCCGCGGCGGACGACGGGAAGATATCGTCGTCGAAGACCAGCGACGAGCCGCCGTCCCATCCCCCTACCAGCCGGCGCCCGCGCGTTCCGTCGAGCCCCGCCATCACGCCCCGTCCGCTGCTGCGGACGCGAATCGTCTGCTGCTGATCGAGCAGGCGGTCGGGGATGGCGGTGAGGAAACTGGACGGGCGCGAGGGCGCGAACTCGCCGTTGCGGCGGCGCGACTCGGCGTGCAGGAGATACAACCGGCGTTCGGCGCGCGTGATCCCGACGTACAGCAGGCGCCGCTCTTCCTCCAGCATCGCCGGGTCGTCGTAGGCGCGCGCCAGCGGGAAGAGGCCGTCCTCGAGGCCGGTGATGAAGACGACGGGAAACTCGAGCCCCTTGGCGTTGTGCAGCGTCATCAGGGTCACGGCGTCGGCGTCGGCCGCCAGCTTGTCCACGTCGGCGACCAGGGACGCCCGCTGCAGGAACAGGTCGAGCGGGGTGAGCCCCACCTCGCCCTCGACGTCGGCCACCGTTTCCGAAGCGCCGGCAATCAGCTCCCGCACGTTGTCCAGCCGGTCGCGGGCCAGCTCCTCGCCCTCCGCCTGGAGGTACTCGGCGTACTTCACGGCGTCGACGAGATCGCGCAGCAGCTCGTCCACCGCCGACTCGCGCGCCTGCTCCCGGAAGCGCGCGATGAGCGACGTGAACTCGACGAGCGCGGCGCGGGTCGCGGGGCGGAGGCCGTCCAGACAATCGTCCCGGCCGACCGCGTCGAAGATCGGCACGCCGGCCGCGCGCGCGCGCTCGGCGAGCAGGTCGACCGTGGCCTCGCCCACGCCGCGGCGCGGCACGGCGATGGCGCGACGGAACGCCTCGTCGTCGGCGGGATTCGCGACGAGCTTGAGGTAGCTCATCATGTCGCGGATCTCGCGGCGGTCGTAGAAGCGCACCGCTCCGACGAGCCGGTACGGCACGGCGTGGCGGCGGAGGGCCTCTTCCATGGCGCGGCTCTGCGCGTTGGTGCGATACAGCACGGCGAAGTCGCGCAGCTGCCACCCCGCCGCCGCGCGCTGGCGGCGCATCTCGTCCACCACCCAGTCGGCCTCGTCGCGCTCGTCGAGGGCGCGCAGCGTCACGACGCGCTCTCCGCCGCTCCGCGTGGCGCGCAGCGTCTTGCCCATGCGTCCCACGTTCGCCGCGATGACCACGTTCGCGAGCTCGAGGATGGGCGGCGTGGACCGGTAGTTCTCCTCCAGCCGCACGGTGCGCGCCTGGGGAAAGTCCTTCTCGAAGTCGAGAATGTTTCGGAGGTCGGCGCCGCGCCACCCGTAGATGGACTGGTCGTCGTCGCCGACCACGCACACGTTGCCGTGCGCCGCGCCGAGCAGCGAGACGAGGCGGTACTGCGCGCGATTCGTGTCCTGGTATTCGTCCACCAGCAGATACCGGAACTTGCGGCGCAGCCGGTCGAGCTCCTCGGGGTGCCGTTCCAGGATGCGCACGGGCAGGAGCAGGAGGTCGTCGAAGTCGGCGGCGTTCGCGCGCTGCAGCGTGGGCTCGTAGTCGGCGTAGACCGGCGCGACCGCCCGGGCGAACGGGTCGCGCGCCAGCGTCTCGAATTCTTCCGGCGAGACGAGCGCATTCTTCGCGTCGGAGATCGCGCCGCGCACGGCGCGCGGGGCGTACTGCTTGGGCGAAACGCCGTGGCGCTCCATGAGCCGCTTGATCACGGCCAGCGAGTCGTCCTCGTCGTAGATGGTGAACGACGTAGAACGGCCGACGAGGTGCGCGGACCGGCGCAGCAGGCGGGCGCCCACGCTGTGGAAGGTGCCGGCCCACATGCCGGCGGGCTCGGCGCCGAGCAGCGCGGCGATACGCTCCCGCATCTCGCCCGCCGCCTTGTTGGTGAAGGTGACGGCGAGGATTTCGGACGGGCGAACGCCGTGCGCCTGAATCAGCCGGGCGACGCGCCGGGTGAGCACCCGCGTCTTGCCGGAACCGGCGCCGGCGAGCACGAGCAGGGGGCCTTCATGATGGAGTACGGCTTCGCGCTGCGCGGGGTTGAGACCGTCCAGCAGCGCGTCGTCTGAGGTCCGGGACATCACTCAATGATAACGTCGAAGGCCGCGTGCCGGTCGCGGGACGGCGGCGAACCGCCCGCCGCGCGGGTCACGCGAGGCGGTCGAACCCCAGGTACGGGCGCAGCGCCGCGGGTACGGTCACCGATCCGTCGGCCTGCTGGTGGTGTTCGAGCAGGCAGGCGATGGTGCGCGGGAACGCGAGGCCCGACCCGTTGAGCGTGTGCACGAAGCGCGGCTTCTCGCCGGGCGCCGGCCGGTACCGGATGTTGGCCCGCCGCGCCTGGAAGTCGGTGAACGTGCTGCACGAGGAGACCTCGAGCCAGGATCCGACGCCGGGCGCCCAGGCCTCGAGGTCGTACGTCTTCGCCGACGAGAACCCGGTGTCGCCCGCGGCCAGCAGCTTGCGACGATACGGGAGCTCGAGGCGCTCGAGCATCGTCTCGGCATGCCGCGTGAGCAGCTCCAACTGGGCTTCGGAGTCGTCGTGCGCCGCGTACCGCACCAACTCGACCTTGTCGAACTCGTGCGTGCGCAGGACGCCGCGGGTGTCCTTGCCGGCCGAGCCGGCTTCGCGCCGGAAGCAGCGGGAGTAGGCGACGAACGCCATCGGAAGCTGCGCACCGTCGAGGATCTCGTCGCGATACAGGTTCGTGACGGGCACCTCGGCCGTCGGGATGAGGAACAGGTCGTCCCGCGTCGAATACGCGTCGTCCTCGAACTTGGGCAGCTGGCCGGTGCCGGTCATCGTGGTGCGGGTCACGAGCTGCGGCGGCCAGACTTCGTCGTAGCCGTGTTCCTGCGAGTGGATGTCCATGAACATCGCCAGCAGCGCACGCACGAGGCGCGATCCGCGGCCGCGGTACACGACGAAGCCCGACCCGCTGATCTTGGACGCCCGCTCCTGGTCGAGCATCCCGAGCGTGGCCATCACTTCCCAGTGAGGCTTCACGCCGTCGGGCGCGCGCGGCGTGCCCCAACTCCTGACGATGACATTGCATTCCTCGCCCCCCGAGGGGACGTCGGCGAGTGGAACGTTCGGAACTTCGTGCAGCAGATGCTGCAGCGCGCGTTCGGTCTCCGCCAACTTCGCTTCCCCGGCGGCAATCGACGCTCCGAGGGCCCGGCCGTGCGCGATGAGCGCGTCGGCGTCTTCCCTGGCGCGCTTGCGCCGGGCGACTTCCTGCGAGGTGGCGTTCCGCTCGGCCTTCTGCTCTTCGACCGACGTGATCAGGGCGCGCCGCTCCCGGTCGAGCGCCTCTCCCCGCTCAATGACGGGAAGCAGCGCCTCGGCGGCGCCACGGCGCCGGACGGCGTCGCGCAGCACGTCGATCTGCTCGCGCAGCATGCGAAGGTCGTGCATGGCTCACTTGGTGGGAACGCCGGGGGCGAGCGAGACGTACCCGCAGTTGGGATCGGAGGCGACTTCCGTGTACAGCACCCGCCGTGCGCGGTCGATGCTGTCGACGACGAACTTGGCGAAGTACGACGACCCCAGCGAATACACCGTGCACGTGGTGGCATCGAGCACGTTCACGGCCACCGCCTTGCCCACGGGAACGACGAGCGTCGAGTCGTACGTGTAGCCGCTCTTGCGCGCGCTGACGTAGTCGGCATAGGCGTCGGGCACCGCCTGCAGCCCGACGCTGATGGCGGCCGAGAGGCCGTTGGCGATCCGGCGGGCCGGATAGATGACCACGTTGCCGGCCGAGTCGATGTCGAGCGCGATGTTGAAGTAGAAGTTCGCGTCCACGGGGACGGCGCTGGCCGTCAGGAAGTCGATGCCAGCCGGAGTGGCCGGCGGGCCACCGTTGAGCGCGAAGACGATCGGCGACGCCGAAATGGTCGAGAACTGGGCCTTGGGGGGCTTGAGGGCCCCGCAGGCGGAGCACAGTACGACCGCGGTCGCACCGAACAGCATCGAAAATCGTCGCATCATCGGGGGCCGACACACTCGGCCAGAGGGAACGGTAAGGGCGAAGGATACCGCGTGCAGCAATCGACTTCAAGCGATTGCCGTCGCTTGACTTCGCCCACCTGCATCTCTAGCTTCGCCAACACTTTCCAAGGAGCGGGAATGGCGAGCATACGCGATCTCGTCGCCGCCATCCGGCAGCGCGACGGCGTGGAAGCCGCGGTCATCCTTGGCCGCGACGGACTTCTGATCGACAGCCAGGCCATTGCAGGCCTCGACGCCGAAGAGATGGCCGCCCGCATCCCCTCCATTCTCCACGCCGCGGACGAACTCGGCATGAGCAGCGGGCGCGGAGCGATCGTGACGGCCGTCCTCGAACATGCGCAGGGGATGGCGTTGATCTCCAATCTCACGAACGAGGCGATCCTCCTGGTGCTGCTCGCGCCGAACGCCAACGTGGGACCGCTGCTGTACGAGCTGCGGCGGAATCGAGGCCAGATCGCCGCCCTCGTGTGACCCGTGGCAGCCGAGCCCCAGCAGTTCCACGTGCTCGTCGCGGATGACGAGCCCCACATCGGCCGGATCATCAAGATGAAACTCGAGCAGGGACCGTTCCGGGTCTCGCTCGCGTACGACGGTCGCGAGGCGCTGGATCTCCTGGCGAAGGAGCCGCGCATCGATCTGGTGCTGCTCGACGTGATGATGCCCGGGACGAGCGGACTGGAGGTGCTGGGCGTCATGCGCAGCGATCCGCGGTGGCGCGACCTGCCGTGCATCATTCTCACGGCGGCCGGAGAAGCCGAGTACCAGCGGCGCGCCATGGCGATCGGGGCCAGTGAGTTCCTGACCAAACCGTTCAGTCCCAAACGACTCTACGCCCGCGCTGCGGAACTGGTCGGGCTGACGAGCGATAGCGGAGGAGCGGAGTTCGCATGAGTCGATGGGTCGTGGTGCTGGCCGGCGGCGTGGGCTCGCGGTTCTGGCCGCTGAGCACGCCGGAGCGCCCCAAGCAGCTGCTGCCGCTGGTGAGCCGTCATCCCCTGCTCCGCGACACGCTCGACCGGGTGAGGCCGCTGGCGGATCCGGCGCACACGCTCATCCTCACCAACGCGTCGCTCGTTCCGGGCATCGCAGCCCTGGCCCCGGAGATTCCGCCGGCGCACCTGATCGCGGAACCGAAGCCGGCCGGCACCGCGGCGGCGCTCGCCTGGGCCGCGCAACGCATCGCGCGTGCCGATGGGCCGGACGCCACGATGATTTCCGTGCACGCCGACTGGGCGGTGTCCGATGCCGACGGCTTCCGGCGCGCCCTCGCCCGCGCCGCCGACGCCGCGGAGGCGCACGCGAGCCTCGTCACGGTCGGCGTCGTGCCGTCGCGCCCGGATCCGGGATTCGGGTACATCCAGCCGGAGGCGGAAGTGGAACCCGGCGTGCGGCGCGTGGCGCGGTTCGTCGAGAAGCCGAGCATGGAGCGGGCCCGCGACATGTGCGCGGCCGGCTACTTCTGGAATTCCGGCATCTTCGTCTGGCGCGTGGGGGACTACCTGGAAGACGTCCGGGCACACACGCCGGAAGTCGCGCCGGCGCTCGCCGCGCATCCCGACGACCTGGCCGGGTTCTTCGCCGGCGTCGCACCGATCTCCGTGGATGTGGGCGTCATGGAGCGCAGCCGGCGAGTGCTGGTGATTCCGGGCGATTTCGGCTGGGACGACATCGGCGTCTGGGGCGCGCTGCGGCGCGTCCGGGCGCTCGACGCGCACGGGAATGCGATGGCCGGCGACGCCTTTGCCGTCGACGCCTCGGGCAACGTGGTCCACGCCGAGGAAGGGACGGTGGTATTGTACGGCGTGAACGATCTCGTGGTGGTTGCCTGCCAGGGGCTGACCGTGGTCACCACCGTGGAGAAGTCGCATGCGCTCAAGGATCTGCTCGCGGCGCTGCCGGCCCGGGTGCGCGACCGCCCATGAGCGGACTCTTTCTCTACGACGACGCGGTGGCGCGGCGGTTCGAGCCGTTCGCGCTCGTGCGCCCCGCCGCCGAGCTGCGCGCGGGCGCCGCGCTCATCCGCGAGCGGTGGGAAACCGCCATCGGGCGCGCGTGCGCCGGCCTCGTGAGTGCGGCGCATCTGCGGGAGTTCGACGAGCGCGACGTCCCGCGGGCGGTGACGGGCACGATTCCGGCCGGCGCGGTGCTCGCGAACACGCGCTGCGCCGTCGCCCTGCGCCTCGCCCCCGACGCCGACGTTTGGCTCTGCAACGGGCGCGTGGCCGCGGTGCGACTGGCGGCGCCGGTCGCGCTCGACGAGCTGGCCGACGGCGCGCGCCCGCTCGAGTCGCTGGCGGCGCGCGACGGCCGGAGCGCGCAGGTGCACGGCCGCTGGATCGACGAGGTCTGGCATTTCATCCGCGACCTTCCGGCGCAGCTCATCGAGGACATCGCGGCGCTGAGCGAGGGCGCGCTGCTCCTCTCGCCGGAGGAAGCCCCGCGGGTCGGCGAGCATCCGGTGTTCGTCGAGCGCGGCGCCACCGTCGAGCCGATGGTGCTGTTCGACGTCACCGCCGGACCGGTGCTGGTTCGCCAGGGCGCCACCGTGCAGGCGTTCACGCGCCTCGCCGGTCCCACCGTGGTGGGAAAGAACTCGGTCGTGAGCGGCGGGCGCGTCGCCGCGAGTTCGATCGGCGAGTCGTGCAAGGTAAACGGGGAGTTGAGCACGTCGATCATCCTCGGCCACAGCAACAAGGGCCACGACGGATTCGTGGGCCACTCGTACCTGGGCCGGTGGGTGAACCTCGGCGCCGGCACGATCACCAGTAATTTGAAGAACACGTATGGGACGGTGGCGCTCTGGACGCCGGAGGGCGTGCGCGACACCGGCCTGCAGTTCCTGGGGGCGATGATCGGCGACCACGCGAAGACGGGCATCGGCGTCCGGCTGACCACGGGGAGCGTGATCGGCGCCGGCGCGAACATCTTCGGCGGCGAGGTGATGCCGAAGGTCGTCCCGCCGTTCGCGTGGGGAAGCGCCCCGCCCTATGCCGTCCACGACCTGGACCGGTTCCTGAAGGCGGCGGACCGGATGATGCAGCGCCGCGGCGTCGTGCTCTCCGATCGCACGCGCGCCCAGCTGAGCGCGTCGCACGTCACGCGCTGGAGCGCGCGTTCCGCGTGAGGGTCTGGGTCCTCGGCAGCGGCAGCGGCGGCAACGCCGTGTTGGTGGAAGCGGCCGAGGGGCGTGTGCTGGTGGACGCAGGTTTCGGGGTGCGGACCCTGGCCGCGCGATTGGCGGCGATCGGCGTGCCGCCCGAATCGATCGAGGCCTGCGTGATCACGCACGAGCACACCGATCACGTGAAGGGCGCGGCCGCCGCCGCGCGGCGCTGGGGGTGGGCCCTGCACGCGAGCCGCGGCACGATCGCCCATGCGCCCGAGCTGGCCGGATCCCGCGTGCGCGCCTTCGACGCCGGCGCGTCGCTCGCCTTCTCGACCATGGACGTCGCCACCGTGCGCACGCCGCACGATGCGGCGGAGTCCGTCGGCGTCACGCTCACGGCGCGCCGCAGCGGCGTGCGCGCCACGGTGTGCACGGACATCGGCCACGTGAGCGACGGCGTGCGCGCGCTCTGCCGCGACGCGGACATCCTCGTGGTGGAATCGAACCACGACGAGGCGATGCTCCGCGCCGGACCCTATCCGCCGGTGGTGCAGGCGCGGATCGCCGGCGAACACGGGCACCTGGCCAACCGCCACGCCGCAGCGCTGATCCGCGACAGCGCGACGCCGCGGCTGCGGCACGTCGTGCTGGCGCACCTGAGCGAGAAGTGCAACGAGCCGGCGCTCGCGCGAGCCACCGCCGAGCGCGAGGTGCGGCGCACCGTCTATCGGGGCGCCGTCGCCACCGCCCACCAGCGGGAGATCGTCGGCCCGTTCGACGTGGCGGGCGGCGTCGAACCGCGGCAGTACAGCCTGGCGATCTGAAGCGGACAGCGGATGTGGAACGGGGGCGGAGCGCCGGTGGCGCCCCGCCCCCATTGAAATACCGGACTGCAGTTGGCAGTGGGCGGTCGGCAATGGGCAGTGTGTCACTGACGACTGCCCACCGTCCACTGACGACCGTCGTGCTAGTACATCCCGCCCATGCCGCCCGGCGGGCCGGCCGGCGCCGGCTTCTCTTCCTTCTTCTCGACGATCAGTGCTTCGGTCGTCAGGAGGAGGCCGGCGATCGACGCCGCGTTCTGTAGCGCCGTGCGGGTGACCTTGGTCGGATCGATGACGCCCGACTGCACGAGGTTCTCGTACGTGTCGGTGAGGGCGTTGTAGCCAAACGCGTCATCCTTCGACGCGCGCACCTTTTCGACCACGATCGAGCCTTCGCCGCCCGCATTGTAGACGATCATGCGGATCGGCTCCTCGATGGCGCGACGGATGATGTCGACGCCGATCTGTTCGTCGGCTTCCTTGGTCTTGAGCGACTTGAGCGCGCGCTGGGCGCGGATGAGCGCCACACCGCCCCCCGGCACGATGCCCTCTTCGACGGCCGCGCGCGTGGCGTGCAGTGCGTCCTCGACACGGGCCTTCTTCTCCTTCATTTCCGCTTCGGTGGCGGCCCCGACGTTGATCACCGCCACGCCGCCGGCGAGCTTCGCCAGACGCTCCTGGAGCTTCTCCTTGTCGTAGTCCGACGTGCTCTTGTCGATCGCGACGCGGATCTCGGCGATGCGGCCTTCGATCTTCTTTTCCTCGCCGTTCCCGTCGATGAGCGTGGTGTTGTCCTTGTCCACGACGACGCGCTTGGCGCGGCCGAGATCACCGATCACGGCGTTCTCGAGCTTGAAGCCGACTTCCTCGCTGATCACCTGACCGGCGGTCAGCACGGCGATGTCTTCGAGCATCGCCTTCCGGCGGTCGCCGAAGCCCGGCGCCTTGACGGCGCAGACCTTCAGGGTGCCGCGCAGCTTGTTGACGACCAGCGTCGCCATCGCCTCGCCCTCGATGTCTTCGGCAATGATGAGCAGCGGCTTGCCCGTCTGCGCCACCTTCTCGAGCACCGGAAGCAGATCCTTCATCGCCGAGATCTTCTTGTCGTGGATGAGGATGTAGGCATCTTCCATCACCGCCTCCATCTTCTCCGGATCGGTGACGAAGTAGGGCGACACGTAGCCGCGGTCGAACTGCATGCCGTCGACGGTCTCGAGCGTCGTCTCGAGGCCGCGCGCCTCTTCGACGGTGATCACGCCGTCCTTCCCCACCTTCTCCATCGCCTCGGAGATCAGGTTGCCGATCTCGGCGTCGTTGTTGGCGGAGATGGTGCCGACCTGTGCGATCTCCTTCTTGCCGGAGGTCGGGACGCTGATCTTCTTGAGCTCATCGATCACCGCGCCGACAGCCTGGTCGATGCCGCGCTTGATGGCCATCGGGTTCGCGCCGGCCGTCACGTTCTTCAGGCCCTCGCGGAAGATCGCCTGCGCGAGCACGGTGGCGGTGGTGGTGCCGTCACCCGCGTTGTCCGAGGTCTTGGTCGCGACTTCCTTCACCATCTGCGCGCCCATGTTCTCGATCGGATCGGTGAGCTCGACTTCCTTGGCGACCGTGACGCCGTCCTTGGTGACGGTGGGGGCGCCGAACTTCTTGTCGATGACGACGTTCCGACCCTTGGGGCCGAGGGTCACCTTCACCGCCTCGGCGAGCTGATCAACGCCGCGCTTGAGCGCCGCGCGCGCGTCCACGTTGAAGTGGAGTTCCTTTGCTGCCATGGTCTAGTTCCTCTGCGAACTGAATTGTTGGATTGGAAAGGGACTCAGCCGACGACGGCGAGGATGTCGGACTCGCGCAGGATGAGGACCTGCTCGCCGTCCACCGTCACTTCGGTGCCGCTGTACTTGCCGTACAACACCTTGTCGCCAACCTTCACTTCCATTGGGACCCGCTTGTCCTTCTCGTAGCGGCCCGGACCGACCGCGACGATCTCGCCCTGCTGAGGCTTTTCCTTCGCCGTGTCGGGGATGTAGAGCCCGCCACGCATCTGCTCGGTCTCTTCCATCGGCTTGATGACGACGCGATCGGCCAGCGGCGCGACCTTCACACTCGAAGCGCTCTTGGTTGCCATTGCTGCTGCCCCTCCAATGGAGCTGGTGAGGTGTGGATTGATGAGTTCGGCATGTTAGCACTCGGCATTCGTGAGTGCCAACCCACCCGTAACGTAGTCGGACCCGAAACGTCGAGCAAGCCCCGATGCCGACCGGTTCGAGCTGTATCTCATTAGCCTTTAGCGACTTACGTGCCGTGCACTTCCGGCCAATGTGGCAAGCATCGCCGGTCGATTTGACCAAACTGGCCGACAGCGGTCGGACAGAGCGGCAGACGCCCGTCCGGACACGCGCATCCTTCCGCTAGGACGCGAGGAGACCGAAAGCGATGTTGAGCCCCGTCAGCGTGAGGTAGGGATCGACGATGTCGAACGACCGGCAGAGGTTTCGGAACGACTCTGCCAACCCGCCGGTGGCGATCACGACCGGCGTCTCGCCATTCGGCCACTCCGCCTTGATGCGGGCGACGAGACCGTCGATCGCGTCGGCCGCGCCGAACATGATGCCCGACCGGATGTTGGTCTCGGTGCGCGTGCCGATCGCTCGTGCCGGCGCCACGAGCTCGGTGGCCGGCAGCTTGGAGGTGCGCTTGAACAGCGTTTCCGCCGAGGTGCGCACGCCCGGGGCGATGATGCCGCCGAAGAAGACGCCGTCGCGCGTGACGCAGTCGTACGTGGTCGCGGTGCCGAGGTCGATGACGATGGCGTCCTGCCGGTGCACCCGGCTCGCCGCGAGCGTGTTGACGATGCGGTCGGCGCCCACGCTCATCGGCTCCTCCACGTGCAGGCGAATGGGCAGCTTCGAGGTGGGGTCGACGACGACGACGCGCGCGTGGGCCACCCACCGCTCGCACGCTTCGACGAGCGGCTGCGTGATCGGCGGGACGACCGATGCGATGGCGACGCCGGTGACCGACTGATGATCGAACCCCTGCCCCGCGAGCAGCGCGCGCAGCAGCACCCCGATCTCGTCGGGCGTTCGCGCGGCATCCGAGTTGACGCGCCAATGGCCGCGGAGCGCGTCGGCTTCGAACAGGCCGACGGTGGTCTCGGTGTTCCCCACATCGAAGACGAGATTCACGCTTCCTCCTCCAGAACGAGCGATCCCGCGCGCACGGCCTGCACGCCTGTTGACGTTTCGACGAGCAACGCGCCCGACGGATCGAGCCCCGCCACGGTCCCGCCGACGGGTTCGCGGCACCGGCGGCCCGCCGCGATGTCGCGGGCCGCGTACGACTCGCGTTCGTCGGGCCGGAGCACCCCGGCTTCGGCCGCCGCGCCGCGCAGCGCCGGCACCAGGTGCGCAAGCACGTCCACCCGGCGGGTGCCGGGGCGAAGTGCGGCCGCGTCCGGCATCCCGCGCGGCGCCTGAACATTGATGCCGAAGCCGACGGCAATCCAGTCCAGCGCGCCTTCACGCCATCGGGCCTCGACGAGAATCCCGGCGAGCTTCCGCCCGTTCACGTAGAGGTCGTTGGGCCACTTGAGGCCGATCGGCGCCGGCGCGAAGGCGTCGAGCGCGCGCGCCGCGTGCAGGCCCAGGCGAAGCGAGAGCACCTGCACGGCGCCGGGATCCGCGGGGCGCTCGACGAGCGTGAGCCAGATGCCGCTGCCCGGTTCGGAGACCCAGCTCCTCCCCTGCCGTCCGCGCCCCGCCGTCTGTTCGTCGGCGAGGACGAGCGTGCCCGCCGGCGTGCCGGCGGCGGCCTCGGCGTGCGCCACGTCGAGCGTGGAGCCCACGCGTCCGAAGAGCACCGCCCTCGGAACACCGCAGGCCGCCGCGACCGCCGCCGCACTCACGCCGTCGTAGGTGGGCGTTGGCGTCACGCGCCCCGGGGCCGGCCGGTCATCTAGGCGAGCGCCTGCGTGTAGAAGCGCTCGTAGTGCGCGACGACGTCGGTGAGCGAGTACCGGCGCCGCGCGTCCGCCGCCGCGGCGCGGCTCATGACGGTCCATCGGTCGCGGTTCCCGAGGATCTCCAGCGCGGCGGCGGCCATCCCGTCCACGTCGCCGACGGCGCACAGCGCGCCCGTGACGCCGTTGTCCACGACTTCCGGCAGCCCGCCCGCATTGGCTCCGATGACCGGCGTGCCCGACGCCAGGGCCTCGAGCGCGCTGAGTCCGAACGACTCGCGGTCGGTGGGCAGCAGATACAGATTGGCCGAGGCCAGCAACGGAGCGACCGATTCGATCTTCCCGAGAAACATCACCTGGTCCTGGACGTGCAACCGGCGGGCTTCCTGCTCGGCGAGGATGCGGTCGGGCCCGTCGCCGACCATGACGAGGAGGCTCGGGATCTGCGCGGTCACGAGCGCGAAGGTGCGAATGATGTCCACCACGCGCTTGACCGGGCGGAAGTTGGAGATGTGCATGAGCACCGGCCGGCCGTCGCCGAACGCGCCACGCGATCCCGGATAGCGCGCGCGATCGTACACGGTCGGATCCACGAAGTTCGGGATCACCTCGATCCGGCACCCGGTGCATCCGAACGCCGAGATGGTTTCCTGCTGCAGGAAGCGCGACACGGCCGTGAGCCCGTCGGACTTCTCGATCGAGAACTTGGTGATGGCGTGGAACGACGGGTCCTGGCCGACGATCGTGATGTCGGTGCCGTGCAGCGTGGTGAGCACCTTGATGTCGGGGCGCTGGTCCTCGAGCATCTCCTTCGCGATCCAGGCGCTGGTGGCGTGCGGAATCGCGTAGTGGCAGTGCAGAATGTCGAGGTGGTGGGCGAGCACCACCTCGTGCATGCGCACGGCGAGCGCCAGATCGTACGGCGGATACTCGAACAGCGGATAGCGCCCGACATCCACTTCGTGAAAGAAGACGCGCGGCAGGAAGGCCGGCAGGCGGAACGGCTGGCGATACGTGATGAAGTGGATCTCGTGGCCGCGGTGCGCGAGCGCGATGCCGAGCTCGGTCGCCATGGCGCCGGACCCGCCGTACGTCGGATAACAGGTGATGCCGATCTTCACCGCCTCAGTCCTCCTCGTCCCCGCGCCACCAACGATCCGCGACCCGCAGCCAGTCGCTCCGCTCCGGATCGAGATGCGTGACCCGCTCTCCCTTCAACTGATGCCGGAACCAGGTGCGCTGGCGCTTGGCGTACTGGCGCGTCTCGACGATCACAGCCGCACGCGCCTCTTCTACCGACCGCTTCCCCTCCGCTACTGACCGCACCATTCCGTATCCCGTTGCTTTCCAGGCCGGCGCGCCGGCGGCGACGTGCGCCGCGAGACGCCGCGCTTCGTCCACCCACCCGGCGGCGAGCATCGCGTCCACGCGGGCCTCGATGCGCCCGGAAAGTGCGGCCCCGGGGTCCACCAGAAGATAGCGCGCCCGCCACCGCGGCGGACGCGCCCGCTCCCGATGCAGCGCGCTCACGGGCCGCCCGGTGAGCAAAGCGATCTCGATGGCCCGCAGGAGCTGCGTGCGGCCGAGGTGCGCCCGCGCCGGGTCGAGCACCCCGCACCAGCGCCGCAGCGCGGCGAGCGGCATGCCTTCGAGCACGGACGCGAGCTCGTCCCGCCGCGCGGGATCGAGCGGCGGCTCGTCGAAGAGCGGGCCGAACAGCGCGCGCAGGTAGAACCCGGTGCCGCCGACGATCACCGGCGTGCGTCCGGCGGCGATGGCCTGCCCGATCCACTGCTCCGCATCGTGCGCCCACGCCGCCGCGGAGTACCGCTCGGTGGGTTCGCGAACATCGAGGCCGAAGTGCGGCACCCCGCGCAATGCCTCCGGCGCCGGCTTGGCCGTGCCGATGTCGAAGCCGCGATAGATCTGCCGCGAATCGGCGCTGACGATTGCTCCGGCGTGCCGCTCCGCGAGTGCGAGCGCGACGGCCGACTTCCCCGCCGCCGTCGGCCCGCAGACGACGCGCAGGCTATCGTCGTCCAAAACGCCGCTCGAGTTCGTCCCACGACAGCTGCACCACCGTGGAACGCCCGTGCACATCGTGGGCCGGCAGGGTGGTGCGGCTGAGATCGAGGAACAGCGCGCGCATCTCCGCCGGCGAGAGCGGGTCCCCAGCCTTGATCGCGGCCTTACAAGCCACCGTAGCTGCGAGGCGTTCGTGCCGCTGGGCGACGGCGGCGAACCGGTCGCCGGTGAGCGCCGCAAGCGTCTCGCGCAGGCACCGCTCGGCTTCGAATCTCGGATGCGGCATCGGCACGCTCCGCACGATGAGCGTGTGCCCGCCGAACCCCTCGATGTCGAATCCCAGCTGCTCGAACATCGAGCGGTTCTCCTCGAAGGCCTCCGCTTCCGCGGGGCCGAGGTGGAGTGTCATCGGAAAGAGGAGATGCTGCGCCGGCGACTCGCCCCGAGTGAGCACGCCCATGAACTGCTCGTAGAGCACGCGCTCGTGGGCCGAGTGCTGATCGATGAGCACCACCCCGCCCTCTCCTTCGAACATGAGGTAGGTGCGGTGGAGCTGCACGAGCGGGGGGACCGGGATCTCCGGCAGCTCCGGAGCACGAGGAAGCCGCTCGGGCGCGGCCACGCCCGCGGAAGGTTCGGGCGTTGCGCCGCGGCGGGCGAACAATCCTTCGCCGGGCGGCGGCGAGCGCCGCAGCGTCTCCACATCCACGGACGGCGAGTCGAAGCGCGGCGCCGCCGGGAACGGCATCGCCGGGCGCCCGACTGCCGCCCCGGCCTCGAGCGTGCCGAGCGCACGACGCACGGCATCCTCCACGGCGCGTTCGAGCGGCCATCGATCGCGGAAACGAACCTCGGCCTTGGCCGGGTGCACGTTCACATCGACCGCGTCCGCCGAAACGACCACGTCAAGGAACAGCGACGGACGGACGCCCGCGGGAATGGTCGACTTGTAGGCGGCCTCCGCCGCGCGGACGATGCCGTGGTCGCGCACGGCGCGCCCGTTCACGGACACGAACACGCGGCGCCCCGCGGTTCCGACGTCGGCCGGCCGCTCGACGAGACCGGACACGCGCGTGGCGCCGCGCACGTCATCCACGTCGAGCAGCCGCTCGGCGTACTCGCCCCCCCACAGCGCCGCCAGGCGCGCGCGCAGCGACGCCGCCGCCGGCAGCGACATGACGTTGCGCCCGTCGTGCGTGACGGTGAGGCGCACGTCGCGGCGGGTGAGCGCGACGTTCGTGATCGCCTCCAGGATCGCGCGCCACTCGGCGCGAGCGCCGCGCATGAACTTGAGCCGGGCCGGCGCATTGTAGAACAGGTGCGCGACCGTGACGGTGGTGCCACGGCGCCGCGCCGCGTCACCCGTCCCCTCCACCGCGCCGCCGGCCGCGCGCACGCGCGTGCCGGCGCCGGCCGCCGCCGCGGTTTCGATTTCGAGCTGCGACACCGAGCAGATCGCGGGCAGCGCCTCACCGCGAAACCCGAAACTCGCGACGCCCACGAGATCGTGCGCCACGCGGATCTTCGAGGTGGCATGACGCGACAGCGCGAGCACCGCGTCTTCGGGCCCCATGCCGATGCCGTCGTCGCTCACGCGGATGCGCCGGCGTCCGCCCTCCTCCACGTCGACGTCGATCGACGTCGCGCCGGCATCGAGGGCGTTCTCGATCAACTCCTTGACCACCGAGGCGGGCCGCTCCACGACCTCGCCGGCCGCGATCTGGTCGGCAACGTCGCTGGGCAGGATGGCGATGCGCGGCGCGCCGGCGGCGGCCGTATCGGAAGAAGCGGACATCGCGTGCAAGCTACCGGACGCGCGCGGCGAGCGTCAATCGAGCCCGGACGCCGGCGAACCGTCCAACGGCGCGAGGCGCATCGCCGGCATCCAACCCTGACGCCCGCCGTCTAGTCGCACGCGATTCCAGGCGCCCTGCTGGTTCAGCACGCGCACCATCTCGCCCGTCACGACCGTCGAGCCCTGGTCGGCCCCAAACGCGGGATCGGTGCTCAACGTCGTGTTGGTCCGCACGACGGCCACGTCGCGTGCCGCGAGGCGGCCGCCGAGCGCGATGGCGCCGAGGCCGAGCACGGCCGCCGCGCCCGCCAGCGGCCCGGCCCATGCGTGTGCCCATGCGCGGCGGCGCGCGAACGACGGGTGCCACGCCACGGACGCGGCGAGCCAGCACGCCGCCATCAAGAGCAGGAGCGCATTGACCGGGATCGGGGGCACGTAGCCGGGCGAACTCACGCGCAGCCCGTGCACGAGTCCGAGCCGGTTGCGCGCATCGCCGGCGAGCGGCTGGAGGCCGAGGGCGCGGCGCCACCCGAGGACCGCCCCCACCGTGTCGTGCATCGTCCACGACACGGTGCCCAGGTTCATCCACCCGTCCGCCGCCCGCGGCGCTACCGCCACCACGCGCGCAAAGGCATCGCGCGCGCCGGCGAAGTCGTGCTCCTGGTAGGCGACGACGCCGCCGGAGAATGCGTCGGCCGCCGTCGCCCCCTGCAGGGCATGCAGCGTTCCGCCGGCGCCGACCGCCAGCATCAGCGCGAGGGCGATGAACCGGAAGGGCAGCTCGCGGCGCGGCAGCGCTTCGCCGTCGATGCGGCGCACGAGGGCTACCGCCGTCGCGCCCGCGTCCGGCGCCGGCGCGCCGGCGCCGGAGAACGCGGCGGCGTCGAGGGCGCGCAGCAGCGCCTCCGCATCGCCGGCGGTGGCGACGGACACGCCGGCTCTCCGCAGCGTCCGACGCAGCTCCCCGGCCGTCGTGAACGCCTCGGCCTCGATCCCGAGCCGGTCGGCGAGCGCGTTCACGTAGGCGCGACGCAGCATGCGTGCGCCCGCCGGACCGGTCGCTGCCGTCCGGGCGGCTTCCACTCGCTCGATCGGCGTGACGGCGCGTATGCCGCGCCCGCGGCGGCGGTCGCGCCAGCGCGCGCGCAGGGCGGGCAGCGGCACGAGCGCCAGCGCCAGCCAGAACACGGGATGCGACGACAGCGGCGCGCCGGTCTGGCCGTCGTAGAACGTACGCACGGCGAGGGGCGGTTCCTGCCGGCTCGTGTCGAGCGCCGCGAGCGTGCCCGGGGCGATGCGCACCGACGCCGCGCTCGACCGCGTCGTTTCGTAGCGGCGCGTCGCCGGATCGAAGTAGGCGTACGTCGCCGGGGGCACGTCCAGTTCGCCGGCAATGCGAGGGGTGAGGATCCAGTCGAACGCCTTGGTGCCGCCGATGGGCGCGGCGCCCGAATCGACGTGGACGCGTTCGTCCGACGGCACCGCGGTCGCCCACGGCACGTCGAGGTGCGGACGGGGGAGCAGCTTCACGTTTCCGGTGCCCGTCACGCGCACCGTGACCGTCAGGGGGTCGCCGACGCGCCCGCCGGCGGCGGCGACCCGAGTCTCGAGGCGGAACCGTCCGACCGCACCGTCGAACTCCGCGGGGCGACCGGCCGCCGGGGGATCGACGGCGACGATCACGGCGCTGTCGGTCTGGAGTTCGTGCGACACTTCGTGGCTGAAGAAGCTCGCGCCGCTGGGCAGCGAATACGTCAACTGCGCCGGCGGGATCACGAGTCGTCCGGCCTGCAGCGGGAAGAGGGCGCGCCGGTACACCAGCGCGTCGAAGCAGCTCGACGCGCCGCCCGCGTGCTGCTCGGAGCCCGCACCCGGCACGTCGTACGCGAGCATCGATTGCATGTCGGGCGGGTAGAACGTGGGATTCCGGCGCAGCCGGTTCCGCACCGCAGCGTTGAGGAAGACGGTCACCGTGTAGTCGGCCTGCTGGCCCACGTACACCGTCTCCGGCGCGGTCAGGCGCGCGTCGTACCGGCCCAGCGTGCCGATGCGCGCCCGCGTAATCACCGTCGGCGTGGCATCGGCCGGGGCGGGCACCACGCGGACGTGCAGGGGCGCGGTGCGGGCGGCCGCCGATCCCAGGCGCGCTTCGAACGGCGGGATGGTGTATTCGCCAACGCGGTCGGTGACGAGCACGTACCGATACTCGACAGTCACCGACGGCACGGCGCGCGAGTCGCGCTCCACGTGCGGCATGACGGCGGACCGCATGACGTCGAACGGGCCGAACGAGGGCGCGACGAGGCGCGGCAGCGACGACCCGGGCGCCGAGACGGCGACCGAAACGTCGAGCGGCTCGCAGGCCCCGACCGTGTCGGCCGCGTGGGCCACCATCGCCAGCTGGGCGATCAGGAGGACGCCGATCATGCTACCAATCCTTCCCGTTGGGGGGCGGTTGCGTGGCCATGCGCTTCTGCTGCTGTGCCTGCACGTCGCGTTCCTCGCGCGCCGCGCTGGCCAGCAGCTGGCGCGCCTGATTCAGGCTCAGACCGCCGCTTGGCGTCGGCGCCTGGGATTGGGGGGACGGTGAGGGGCTGTTGTTGTTCTGCCCGCCGCCACCGCCTCCTCCCTGCGCCTGTTTGGCGCGCAGGGCCAGCTCGTAATTCCACTTGGCGTCCACGTCGCCGCTGCGCATCAGCAGCACCTTCTTGTACGCCGCGAGCGCGGCGTCGAGGTCGTCGCCGCCGCCCGTGGCGGACTTGAGCCCGCGCCGCAAATGGGCGAGCCCCAGGTTGAACAGCGCGCGATAGCGCAGCTCGGCGTCCGGAATGTCGGCGACGCGCTCGAACGCCTCGACCGCCTCCTCCACCGAGTCGACGGCGAGGTACGCCGTGCCGTAGTCGTAGATCGTGCGCGGCCGCTGGTCGCCGTGCGCGATCGCATTGCGATAGAGCTTCACGGCCTCGGGAAACTGCCGCGCCTCGTAGGCAGCGGCGGCGTTGCGGGATTCCTGCGTGCCGGCGCAGCTGTCGAGGAAGACGGCGAGCACGAGGACGGCGGCCGTCGCCGCTGCGGGGGCAGCGACCCGGCGCGCATCGGCGCGTGTCCGCCGGTCGGTCACGAAGGCGTCGAGCAGCAGGAGGAGCACGGCGGGCAGCAGGAAGAGCTGAAAGCGCGGCTCGCGGCTGTCGCCGCCGAGCATGGTGTGGCGGGCCGTGCGCAGCGAGGCGAGCGCCTGGCGGATTCGCGCCGCCTTGTCGGTCACTCCGGCATCGATGAACGTCCCCTGCGCCGCCTGGGCGGCGGCCTGCAGCATGGCCGGCACGTAGTGCGTGACGACGATCGCGCCATTCTCATCGCGCTTGACCGTCATCGTGCCGTCGGGCGCGCGCACCGGGATCGTCGATCCCTGGAGGGTGCCGAAGCCGACGGTCACGAGCACGATGCCCTTCTCGGCGGCGCGGCGCGCCGCAGCGACCACGTCCGCTTCGGGCTCGAACGCCTCGCCGTCGCTCATCACGACGAGCGCGCGATCGGCGCCGTCGTTGCTCAACGACAGCAGGTCCGTGCCCTGCCGGATCGCGGCGGACAGCGAGCTGCCCGCCTGTCCGACGATGGACGGATCGAGGCTGTCGAGGAAGAGATCGAGCGCGCTCTCGTCGACGGTGAGCGGGGAGAGCACGTAGCTGCGCCCCGCGAACGCGATGAGTCCGATGCGATCGCCGGCGGACATGGCCCGCAGCCGCCGCACTTCCTCCTTCATGCGCTCCAGCCGGTCGGGCTTCACGTCGGTGGCGCGCATCGACAGCGACGCATCGAGCGCCAGCACCATGTCGATGCCGCGCGTCCGGTCGACGGCGTGCTCGTACCCCCAGCGCGGCCCCGCGAGCGCGATGCCACCGAGCGCGCACGCGCCCGCCAACCGCGCGGTGCGCCAACCGGTCGCGCGCGCCGCCCCCGCGGGCATGAGCCGCGACACGACGTCGAGATCGCCGAACCGCGAGAGCCGTCCCCGGCGCTGCCGGTCGGCGCGGACCAGCGCCGCCGCAATCACGGCGGGGAGCGCAAGGGCGAGCGCGAGCAGCCAGGGATAGTCGAACGTCATGGCAGGGGCGCCTTCCACGCCGACAGTCCGAGCTCGACGAGCAGGCTCAGGAGCGCCAGGGCGAGCGGCCAGCGGAAGAGTTCCGTGAACCGCACGTACGTCTTCGTCTGCACGGGCACGCGCTCGAGCTGATCGATCTGCTGGTAGATGCGGCGCAGCGCCTCGGCATCGCGCGCCCGGAAATACTTGCCGCCGGTGATATTGGCCACGTCGGTGAGCAGCTTCTCGTCGATCTCGACCGGGCGCTCCTCGTAGCGCAGGCCGAACAAGCCGCGCCCCACCGGCACCGGCGCCATGCCCTCGGTGCCGACGCCGATGGTGTAGATCTTGATCCCGAAGTCCGCGGCCGCCCGCGCCGCCGTGCGCGGATCGATCGAGCCGCGATTGTTCACGCCGTCGGTGAGCAGGATCATCACCCGCGACCGGCCCGGCGCCTCACGCAGCCGGTTGGCCGCCGTGGCGATCGCCGTCCCGATCGCGGTGCCGTCCTCGAGCTGCCCCGCCTGCAGGTTGTCGACCGCCGCGTTGACCACGGGATAGTCGGTGGTGAGCGGCACCTGCGTGAGCGCCTCGGCGGCGAACGCGACGATGCCGATCCGGTCGCTCGACCGCTCGGCGATGAACTGCTTGACCGTCCGCTTGGCCACTTCGAGCCGATTGTCGGGCTGGAAGTCCTGCGACAACATCGAGCTGGAGAGATCGATGGCGATGACGATGTTGATCCCCTCGCTCGTGACGTTCTCGGAGCGTGCGCCGGCCCGCGGCCGTGCCAGCGCGAGGATCGAGAGGAACAGCATGAGATTCCGCAGGGCAGTGACGAGGCGCGACCAGCGCCGCCGCTTGCCCGAGACCGCGGCGAGCGCGGGCACCCGGGAAAAGACGATCCCCGCCTCGCGGTGCCGGCGGCGCCACCACCACCACGCGGGCAGCGCGAGCAGCAGCACGAGCGCCGCGGGGGTGACCAGCTCCACGTGCCAGCCCGGGATCATGCGGCCTCCGTGCGCGGCGCCGGCGTCGACGCCAGGTGCTCGTGCGTGACCACGGCGCGGGCCTCGCGTCCCAGATCCAGCGCGCGGTCGGTCGTGAGCGGGCGGCGCGCGAATTTCACGAGGTCCGCTTCGGTGAGCAGGCGGGCCAGGCGGTCGTGGGGCACGGTCGTCGCGTCGGCGAGCTCGTGGAGCACCTCGTCGGTGGTCAGCGACAGCGAGGCGAGCGGGAATCGCCCGTGCAGGTAGTCACGCACCACCTCGACCACGAGCGACACGTACCGTCCCCGCTCCCCGGCCTCTACCAGCCCCAGCGCCGCGATGCGGGTGAACTCGCGCTCGGCCCGCTCGAAGGGGGTGGCCGGCATCGCCCGCGGCAGGGCGCGCTCCCGGCGCCGCCGCCAGGCCAGCCATATGAGAAATGCGATCGCGGCCAGCACGGCGACGATCCACCACGGGAATGCGCCCCCCACGAACAGGTCGCGGGCCGGCTTCGGCGTGCGGCGGCTGGAATCCGCCGGGAGCACGCTCTGCACGAACACCGTGAGGCCGCCCAGCGGCAGGCGTTGCGCCGCGGTGCCGGCGCGGATCACCACGTCGGGCATGCCGAGGTCGAGCGTGCCGACGTTCCACGCGGCGAGCCGGTAGGTGGCGGTGCGATCGACGCTGTCGGACGCGGTGCCGCCGGCGAGCGTGCGGGGGTCGAGCGCCTGCACCCAACCGGTGCTGTCCGGTCCGTCGGGGAATTCGACGGATCGGCCGGGGGCCGTGCGCACGTGGACGGTCAGCTGGAACGGCTGGCCCACCGTGACGGTCCCGGGGCGGATGGCGACGTCGAGGCGCGCCGGCGCCTGGGCCCGCACGCCTCCCGCGACCAGCGACAACAGCACGGCGACGCCGCAGGCGCGCATGCTCACCGCCGGCGCGCCCGCGTTTCGCGGGTCCGGAAGAAGCGCAGCAGCGGCTCGATGATCGGCGCCTCGGTGCGGATCGCCACCTCGTCGATCGACAGGCGGCGCAACAGGTGCCGTCGATCGTCGCGCTCCGCGTTCACCTGCCGGCCATAGGCGGCCCGCAGCGACGGGTTGCTCGTGTCGACGTCGATCATCGCGCCCGTTTCCGGATCGACGAGGCGCGCGAGGCCGATGTCCGGGAGCGCGACCTCCGCGGGGTCCTCGACCGTCACGGCCACGACGTCGTGCCGCTGGGCCAGCCGCTTGAGCGGCCGCTCGACCTCGGCGCCGAGGAAATCGGAGACCACGAATATGATGGCCGTGTGGGCCAGCATCTTGCTGAGATAGTCGAGCGCGCCGGCCAGGTCGGTGCCGCGTCCGGCGGGCCGGAACACGAGCAGATCGCGCAGCAGGCGCAGCGCGTGGCGGCGTCCCTTGCGCGGCGGCACCACGTGCTCCACGCGATCGGTGAAGAAGAGGGTGCCCACGCGATCGTTGTTGCGGATGGCGGACATCGCGAGCACGGCCGCCAGCTCCGCCGCGACCTCGCTCTTGAATCGCCGCCGCGTGCCGAACCGCTCCGATCCCGACATGTCGACGGCGAGGATGACGGTCAGCTCGCGCTCCTCGATGTAGCGTTTCACGAACGGACGCCGCATGCGCGCGGTGACGTTCCAGTCGATGTTCCGCACCTCGTCGCCCGCCTGATACTCGCGGACCTCGGAGAACTCCATCCCCTGCCCCTTGAACACCGAGCGGTACTCGCCCGCGAACAGCGCGTTCACCAGCCCGCGCGTGCGCAGGTCGATCAGCCGCACCTGCCGGAGCACGTCCGGCGGGACGAGGGCCGTGCGTGCGGTCGCCGCCAACGTCACGGGCTCTCGATCTTGGCGAGGATGCGGCGCACGATCTCGTCCGAGGTGATCTCTTCCGCCTCTGCCTCGTACGTCGTGAGCACGCGGTGCCGCAGGACGTCGGGTGCGATCGCCTTGATGTCGTCGGGCGTGACGAACGCGCGACCGCGCAGGAAGGCGTGGGCGCGCGACGCCTGGGCCAGCGAGATCGTCGCGCGCGGGCTCGCGCCGAATTCGATGAGCGGCACGAGGTCGGGCAGCCCCGCGGCGGCCGGCTCGCGCGTGGCGTGGACGATGTCCACGATGTAGTCCACGATCCGGTCGTCCATGTACAGGTCGGCGATCCGCCGCCGCGCCTCGAGGATCGCCTGCGGCGTGGCCACATGCTCGACCGCGATCGGCACGCCGCTCGCCATGCGGCGCATGATCTCCTTCTCCTCGTCGCGGCTCGGATACCCGACCCGCAGCTTGAGCATGAACCGGTCCACCTGGGCTTCGGGCAGCGGATACGTGCCCTCCTGCTCGATGGGGTTCTGCGTCGCCAGCACCAGGAACGGTTCGTCGAGCGTGTAGGTGGTGCCGCCGATCGTGACCTGCTTCTCCTGCATCGCCTCGAGCAGCGCCGCCTGCACCTTCGCGGGGGCGCGGTTGATCTCGTCGGCGAGGATGATGTTGGCGAAGATGGGGCCCTTCTTGACGATGAACGTGCCCGTTCCCTGCTCGTACACCTGCGTGCCGAGCACGTCGGCGGGCAGGAGGTCGGGGGTGAACTGGATGCGCTGGAAGGTCGTGTCGATCGCCTCGGCGAGCGTGTGCACGGTGAGCGTCTTGGCCAGCCCCGGCACGCCTTCGAGCAACACGTGCCCGCCCGTGAGGAGGCTGATCAGGAGCCGTTCGACCATGTACTCCTGGCCGACGACCCGGCGGGCCACCTGTTCAGTCACCTCGTGGACGAGGCGTGAGTCGGCGGATGATGTCGGCTGTGGTTCCACGACCGCTCCAGCAAGAGGTGATGTGGCGTTCGCACCCATTCCCATGCATACCCCGCCGGCGAACGGCGGTTCTCCCTCTTCAGTCAGACGCGCCGGCGACGCAAGCGTCAATGGCCGCGCGTTCCGCCGGCGTGAGCGGGCGCATCTGCCCGCTCGGCAGCGTGCCCAGCTCGATCGGCCCGAACCGCGTCCGCACCAACCGCTCGACGTTCAGCCCGAGCGCCTGGCACATCCGGCGAACCTCCCGTTTCCGCCCTTCGGTGATCGTGACTTCGAACTCCCACCGGCCGCCCGCCGTGCGCCGCGCGGCGACGTGTTTTGGCGTCACGACGCCGTCCTCGAGTGCGACGCCCCGGCGCGCGGCGCGCACGGCGGCCGCGGCGTCCCCGCGCACCGTTGCGACGTAGGTGCGCTCGATCTCCCGGCTGGGGTGCGTGAGCGCATGCGCCGCGGTGCCGTCCGTGGTCAGGAGGAGCAGGCCTTCCGTCAGGTAGTCGAGGCGGCCGACGTACACCAGCCCCGGCGCCGGCGGCACGAGGTCGAACACCGTCTGCCGCCCCCGCGGGTCGGACTTCGTCGTCATGACGCCGGCCGGCTTGTGCAGCAGCACCCAGGTGGCCTCGCGGGGGGCGGCCACCGGCCGGTCGTCCACCAGGATCCGGTCGACGCCCGGCACGACGCTCTGCCCCACGCGCGCCGGCTGCCCGTTGACGCTCACGCGGCCGGCCGCGATCAGCTCTTCGGCGCGCCGCCGCGACGCGACACCCGCGCGCGCCAGCGCGCGCTGGATGCGCATCGCCTGGCTCATTCCCCCGGCGTCGGCTCGACGGCCCGCAGGGCGATCGCCAATTCGTCGGCGCGCGGGAGCTCCTGCAGGTGGCGGAGCGCGAAGTGCTCCAGGAACAGCGGCGTCGTGCCGTAGAGCAGCGGGCGGCCGAGCCCCTCGCCGCGCCCGACGACCTCCACGAGCCCGCGCTCGTGCAGCGACTTGAGCACGCCGCCAACGTTCACGCCGCGCACCTGTTCGATCTCGGCGCGGCCGATCGGCTGGCGGTAGGCGATGATCGCCAGCGACTCCAGCGCCGCGGCGGACAGGCGCTGCGGCCGCGCCGCGAGCTGCGCGCGCTCGATCGCTTCGGTGTACTCGGCGCGTGTGAGGATCTGCCATCCGCCGCCCAGCTCGACCAACTCGACGCCGTGCCCATCCACGTTGTAATGCTCCCGCAGCTCTTCCAGGGCCGCGGTCACCGCGGCGAGCGGCGCTTCGGGATCCAGTTCGGCCAGCTCGGCGAGCGCGATCGGTCGCGGGCTCGCGAACAGTGCGGCTTCAAGCAGCTTCGCCAGCGGCGTCACGCTCTATCTCCACGTTCGCAAATGGTTTCGGTTGGCGCACCCGCAGCTCGCCGACCTTGGCGAGTTCGAGCAGGCCGAGCAGCGTGGACAGCACGAACGACGGATCGGCGTCCCGCTTCACGATCTCGGTCCACAGCACGCGGGCGCGGATCTGGAGCAGCTCGCGGATGATCGCGACGGCGGCCGGCACGTCGAGCGGGCGCGCTACCACATCGTGCAGGTCGGGGCGGCGCGCGGCGCGCAGCACCCGGTCGACCGCGGCGAGCAGCTCGCCGAGGGACAGGGCCAGCGGGGGCGGCGGCGCCGGCGCGTCCGGCGGGGTGAAGGCGCGCGCGAACTGGTTCCGCCGCTCCTCGCCGCGGCGTTCGAGTACGTCGACGATCTCGCGCATCTGCTGGTACTCGAGCAGCCGGCGGACGAGCTCGGCGCGCGGATCCTCCCACACTTCCTCCTCGCCGCGGGGGAGGAGCATTTGCGCCTTGATGCGCAGGAGGCGCGCGGCCATCTCCAGGTAATCCGCCGCATCGTTGAGCCCGAGCGTGCGGATGCGCAGCAGGAACTGCTCGGCAATGCGCGCGATGGGAATGTCGTAGATATCGAGCTGCTCCTCGCGAATGAGCGTGAGCAGCAGGTCGAGCGGACCGGAGAACGCCTTCAGGTCGACGACGAACGCCGCGTCGCCGGAGGGCGACCCGAGGGTGAGCTGTTCCGCCATCGTCACTGGGCCCACGCCGGCGCGCTGGAGAGCATGAACGGATTCACGAGGCGCATCAGGACATCCGTGAGATGCATGGCCGGCTGCATCCAGAACGTGAAGAACGAGCCGCCGAAGTAGAGCAGCGCCACGAGCACGATGATCCCGTACCGCGAGATGGCCGCGTAGCGCACGGCCCAGGCCGCCGGCAGCAGGTGCTTGAGCACGTGCGAACCGTCGAGCGGCGGAATGGGAATGAGGTTGAAGGCGATGAGGAGCAGATTGAGCCAGATGCCGTACTCGAACATGATCTGCAGGACCGCCGCCGGGGTGCGCAGCGGCGTGACCGCATTGCCGAGCACGCCCACGACCACGATCGCCAGCGCGCACGCGAAGGCGAGCAGGAGATTCGCCGTCACGCCGGCCAGCGACACGATGATGTCGCCGCGCCTGAACTCCCGATAATTGCGCGGGTTCACCGGCACCGGCTTGGCCCCACCCAGCACGACGCGGCCGTGCGACGCGATCCACAGCATCGCCGGCAGGAGGATGGTCATGAACGGATCGATGTGCTTGATGGGATTCCATGTCAGACGCCCAAGCTGGCGCGCGGTGGGATCTCCCTGTCGCAGGGCCGCATAGCCATGCGCATATTCGTGCGCGATCACCGAAAAGAGCAGGACCGGCGCGACGAAAAGGATGCTTTGAAGTGTATTCAACGGCGGGGGTTCGGACGCGGGGCGAGCGCCGGCTCTGCGACCGGCGACGCGCGTAAGCTAGCGGAACCGCAAAAACGTGTCAAAGTGCTGTGGCGACACGACATCCGCCTTCTCTGCTCGGCTTGACAACCCCCGGCAGCGCGCCTAGCTTCCCGGCTTCGCGCGACCGCGCGAATCGACAGGAAAATTTCGGAGAACTTCGTGCCAAAAATCGCATCCGCGAAGAAGAACATGCGGAAGTCGCGGGCCGCCACGGTGCGGAACCGCGCCCAGCGCGCCGCGCTCAGGACTGCCCTGAAGAAGGCCAAGACCCCGGGGGCTACGCCGGCCGACAAGCTCGCGGCCGTGCGCCTGGCCGATCGGGCGGCCCGCAAGGGGCTGCTGCACCGCAACGCCGCCGCGCGGCACAAGAGCCAGATTTCGCGCAGCGCGTAACGCGCGCGTGCCGCCGAATGCAGAAAGGGCCGCGACGAGGTCGCGGCCCTTTCTGCGTCGTGCCACTGCGGGCGCGCCGCTCAGAGCGAGGCCAGCTCCGCGCCGCACCGCTCGCAGTACCACTCCGTCGGGTAGTTCATGGAGCCGCACTCCACACACTTGAGCGTTTTCGGCTGCTCCGCGGCGCCCGCGGGGCGCAGGACGATCGGATTGTTGCCGGTGACGTTGGCGGCGAACGGCCGGTCGTCGTTCCGCTCGGGCTCGCGCGCCCGACCGATGAGCCCCGCCGCCGCGTCCTCCGGGTCCTCGCGAACGAAGTCGTGATCCGCGAGCGCCTCGCCCAGCGTTTCGCTCGCCGCCTGCGTGATGTCCGGCGATGCGACACGAGGCGCCGGCGGCTCGTCGCGCGGCTTCGGCGCGGCGTGCGAGTGCCGCGCTTCGTGCGCGCTCGACGAACGCTTGCCATGCTCGGCATCGGCCGGCCGCGATCCGGGCCGCGGTCCGCCGGCAGGCGGCGCGTCCGGCGCCTTGCCGATCGCCCGCCCGTTGGCCGGCGTCGGCTGCGCCACGACGGACTTGAGGAACGCCAGCTCGTCGAACTTGGACTGCTCGGGGGTCCGGTGATCGCGGGCCGGCGCGGCGGGCGCCGCGGGAGGATTCATCAGGCGCGGACTCGGCGCGGCCTCCGCGACCGGTTCCGCCGCCGGAGCGACGCGCGGCTCTGCCGCGGGCGGCGTTGGCGGCGCCGTCGCGGCGCCGAGCAGCTCGTGCACGCGGTTGAGATCCGCCCCCACGACGGCCTGCTCGGCCGCGATCGCGGCGAGCGCCTCGTCGGCCTCCGCCGCGGTGGTCTTCCAATCCGCGTCCGAGAGCTCGCCGACGTGGGCCCGGAGCTCGGCCTCGGCGCGCGCGTCGCGCCGCTCCTGCTCCTGCTCGGCCAACCGAGCCAGGCGCGCCGTGTACTTCTCCGCCTGCTCATCGAGCGCGGCGGCATGCTGCTTCAGCTCGTCCACGACTCCCGTGAGGCGCGACTCGTAGTCCTTCCGGACCCGGTCGTATACGTGCTTCGGCGTCGACGCCCGGCGGGCGTCCAGCGCCTCGAGCCAGGCCTCGAACTTGACGCGCTCCTGCATGAGCGCCGTCACGACGTCGAGCGGGGACTTCGGAGTCGGCTTGGTCATACGAGTTTCCGCGCCGCTTGCGCGGCTGCGCGCAGGGCCGCGGCCTGGTCGGGGCTCAATTCGCGGACGCGCCCCAGTTGGCGCGCCGCGAGCAGGATGCGCGCCGCGTGTTCCAGACTCTCCATGCGCTGGTGCGCCACGGTGAGGGTCGGGCCTACGGTCGTCGCGCCATGATTGGCCATGAGAAATCCGTCGTGATACGGAAGAAACGGGTCGAGCTGCTCGGCCAGCGCCTCGCCGCCGGGCGTCGCGTACGGAACGAGCGGGACCCCACCCATCTGCAACACCAGCTCCGGCAGCACCGGGGCCATGAAGTCCTCGCCCGCCACGCCGAAGGCGGTCGCCGTCGGCGGGTGAGCATGGACCACCGCATGGACGTCCGACCGTCGCCGGTAGATGCAGACATGCATCCGTACCTCTGACGACGCAGGGTGGTTCCCGGAAACGGGTTGGCCGTCGGCGTCGATCACCACGAGGTCCTCCTCGGAGACGTCCCCCTTGGACATCCCGGCCGGCGTGACCAGCAAACGGCCGGTGTCCAGCCGCGCCGACACGTTTCCGTCCGGCCCCGCGATCAGCCCGCGCTCCGCCAGACGGCGGCAGACGCGGACGATCTCAGCGCGAAGCCCCGCCTCGGAGGTCATGGGTCACCTCACCGCCTACCAGCGTGTAGTGGAC
The DNA here is from genome assembly GCA_036393095.1 of Gemmatimonadaceae bacterium. Lineage (GTDB taxonomy): Bacteria > Gemmatimonadota > Gemmatimonadetes > Gemmatimonadales > Gemmatimonadaceae > JAGWRI01. The sequence goes on from DASVWS010000066.1 coordinate 58,731, forward strand.
GCGCCCCGTGAGCGTCATCCCCGCGTACGGCGAGTTGCGCCCCTTGGAGCGGAACGCGGCGGGGTCCACGGTCCAGGCGGCGGTCGGGTCGAACACCGTCACGTCGGCCGCCGTCCCCGGTCGCAGCGTGCCGCCGGGCAGATGGAAGATGCGCGCCGGCGCCACCGACATCTTGTCCACCAGCGTGGCGACGTCGATGATGCCGGGCTTCACGAGCCAGGTCACGTTCACGGCGAGCGCCGTCTCGAGCCCCACGATGCCGTTCGGCGCGTCGGCGAATTCCCGCTCCTTCTCGTCGTAGTGGTGCGGCGCATGGTCGGTGGCGATCACGTCGATCGTGCCGTCGCCCACGGCCTCGCGCATCGCCTCCACGTCGTCCGGCGTGCGGAGCGGCGGGTTCATCTTGGCGTTGGTATCGTAGCCGCCGACCGCTTCCTCGCTGAGCGAGATGTGGTGGGGACAGACCTCCGCCGTCACGTTGACGCCGCGCTCCTTGCCCCATCGGATCAGGTCGACCGATCCGCGCGTGCTCATGTGACAGAGATGCACGTGGCCGCCGGTCCGCCTGGCGAGGAGGATGTCGCGGATGGCCATGATCTCCTCGGCCTCCGACGGGATGCCCTTGAGGCCGAGCCGGGCGCTCACCAGCCCTTCGTTCATCGCGCCCCCGGCGGCCAGCGTCGGTTCCTCGCAGTGGTCGGCCACCGGGATTCCGAAGTTGCGCGCGTACTCGAGCGCCGTGCGCATCAGGTGGGCGCTCACGACCGGCTTGCCGTCGTCACTCACCGCCACGGCGCCGGCGCCGACCATCTCGCCGAACTCGGCCAGCTTCGCGCCCTGCTGGCCCACCGAGATCGCGCCGATGGGGTACACGCGGGCCGCGTTGGCGAGCTGCGCCTGGCGGACGATGAATCCCACCGCGGCCTGGTTGTCGGTGACGGGATCGGTGTTCGGCATGGCGCACACCGCCGTGAACCCGCCGGCCGCGGCCGCCCGCGCGCCCGTGGCGATGGTCTCCACGTCCTCGCGCCCGGGTTCTCGCAGATGGCAGTGGACGTCGATGAATCCGGGCGAGACGACGAGCCCCGAGCAGTCCATGACCTCGGCCGCGCCGGCGCCCTCCGCGATCCGCGCGCCGATCGCGGCGATCTTGCCGTCGCGGACGAGGATGTCCGAGACCTCGTCGAGCCCCTGCGACGGATCGACGACGCGGCCGCCGCGCAGCAGCATGGCGCGGCTCATCGCGCCGCCCCCGTCCCGCCGCTCTTGGCCGCCTCGGCCAGCTCGGGACGTCCGCCCGAGAGGAGATAGAGCACCGCCATGCGAATGGCCACGCCGTTGGTTACCTGGGGGAGGATGACGCTGAACGGACCGTCGGCGACGTCGGAGTCGATCTCGACGCCGCGATTCATCGGGCCCGGATGCAGGATGAGGACGTCGCGCCCGGCGCGGTTCAGCCGTTCGCGCGAGACGCCGAACACGCGGTTGTATTCCCGCAGCGAGGGGATGTAGCCGGCGGTCATGCGTTCGAGCTGGAGGCGGAGCACGTTGAGGGCGTCGGCCCACTGAATCGCGTCATCGATGTGGTCGAAGACGGTGACGCCCATGCCGTCGATGGCATTGGGGAGCAGCGAGCGCGGGCCGCACACCGCCACTTCGGCCCCCATTTTCTTGAGTCCCCAGATGTTCGACCGGGCGACGCGGGAATGCAGGACGTCGCCGCAGAGACACACCTTGAGTCCGTCGAGCTTCTTGAAGTGGTCGCGCAGGGTGAGCAGGTCGAGCAGTCCCTGGGTGGGATGTTCGTGCGTGCCGTCGCCGGCGTTGATCACGTTGGACTCGATCCGCTCGGCGAGGAACTGCGCAGCCCCCGAGGCGCCGTGGCGGATGACCACCATGTCGATGCGCATGGCCTCGAGGTTCCGCGCCGTGTCCACCAGCGTCTCGCCCTTGGTGACGCTGGAGCTCGCGGCGGCCACGTTCACGGGGTCGGCGGAGAGGCGCTTCTCGGCGAATTCGAACGACACCCGCGTGCGCGTCGACGGCTCGAAGAACAGGTTCACGATCGTCGCGCCGCGGAGCGTGGGCACCTTCTTGATGGCGCGCTCGCTGATTTCCTTGAACGGCTCGGCGGTGTCGAGGATGCGTTGAATCTGATCGCCGGTCAGCGGCTCGAGCCCGAGCAGGTCCTTGCCGAGCGGCCCGGCGTTCGTCACGCCGAAGCTCCGGCGGGCACCTGCACCACCGCGTCGCGCCCGTCCAATTCGCTCACCAGCACGTCGATCCGGGCGCCGGTCGGCACGGTGAGCGTGCGGCCGACGACGTCGGCGTGGATCGGCAGCTCGCGCCCGCCGCGATCGATGAGCACCGCGAGCGCAATGCGCCGGGGGCGGCCGAAGTCGGCCAGCTCGTCGAGCGCGGCGCGAACGGTGCGTCCGGTGTACAGCACGTCGTCGACGATCACCACGTGTTTGCCGTCGATGTCCCACGGCAGGTCGGTGGGACCGACGACGGGGCGCGGCCCGACCGTCTGGAGGTCGTCGCGATAGAGCGTGATGTCGAGGGCGCCGCTGGGAACGGTCACGTTCTCCCGTTCGGCGATCATCGAAACAATGCGCGCCGCGAGTTGAACTCCGCGGCGCTGAATACCAACAATGAGCAGATCGTCCGTACCGTTGTTCAGCTCGACGATTTCGTCGGCCATTCGACGGAGGGTTCGCTGGAGCGATCGCGCGTCGAGCATCGTGACGGGGGCGTCAGGCATCGGGACGCAATATGGCGAATCGCCGGGCGGAAATGAAGCGGCGGGACCCTGTGCGGGGATTCTCGGGTTGCCCCGAAGGCCCCGTCCGATTTCCTTTTGATATGCCCCGCCCCCTCGCTCTCGCGCTCCTCGTTGCGCTCGCCGCCGCTCCGGCCGCGGCCCAGAAGCCGGTGGTCGCGGACTCAGCCGGCTCCGGCGGGTCCGCGAGCTGGCCGTTCGCCGTCGGCGAGCGCATGACGTTCGACGGCAAGTTCGGATGGCTGCCGGTGGGCCGCGCCGAAGTCGTGATCGACGCCATGGACACCGTGCGCGGGCACGAGACGTACCGCGTCCGCTTCTCGGTGAACGGCGGCCCCGCCTGGTTCGGCGTGCACGACAACTATACGAGCTGGTTCGACAGCAAGACGCTCGTCTCGTACCGCTACTTCCAGGACATCCGCGAGGGCCGGTATTCCCGGCGCAGCACGTACGAGATCCTGCCGAGCCAGGGCATCTACACCAGGAACGGCAAGGACACCGCCCTCACCGTTCCGGCGCCGCTCGACGACGAGTCGTTCCTGTATTTCATCCGCACGGTTCCGCTGGCGGTGGGCGACCACTACGAGTGGAACCGGTACTTCATGGCCGACCGGAACCCGGTGATCGTGGACGTGGTGCGCGAAGAGACGATCGAGGTGCCGGCGGGGAAGTTCCGCTGCTACGTGCTGCGGCCGACGATCAAGACCACCGGCATCTTCGCCGAGGGCGGACACGCCGAAGTGTGGATCAGCGCCGACGAGCACCGGTGGATCGTGCAGATGAAGTCCGGGCTCAGCTTCGGGTCGCTCAACCTCTACCTGAAGAGCTACTCGGTGGGCGGAGCGCCCGTCGACAGCTCCGCGGGACGGCCACGCGACCGCTGAGGTGGCAGCGCCGCTTCAACCGGCGGCGACAATGCGGCGGAAGATGTGCGCGTTCGCGATGTACCACGGCGGGACCCGCACCGTTCGCAGCTCCCCTCGAAACTCAGCGTCTTCCGCGGCGAGCGCATACCCCAGCCGTGCGAAGCGTCTGATCCAGTAGCGGGCCGGCCGCTCGTTCACGTGCACGGTGCCGCCCTGCCCGGGCTGCGCCGCGGAGAACACGACCGTCGGGCAGGCGACGAGCACGTCGAGCAGCCGCCCGGCGTGCCAGGGCAACAGGTGCTCCGCGACTTCCAGGCAGAGCGCCATGTCGTACGCGGCGCACGCAGCGCGGAGGGCGGCGCGCTCGCGGCGCGAGAGTCGCGGAAGATCGACGGGGAGCACCGCGATGCCGCGCCGTTCGGCCCGCGCGCGGGCCGTGGGCGAGCCATCGTATCCACGCACTTGCATGTCCGGCACCTGCACGCGCATGGCGGCGAGGAGCTTGGCGTCGCCGCACCCCACGTCGACCACCGCTTGCGCGCGTGTGTGCCGGAGGATGCACGCGGCGAACCCGGCCCAGTCCCACTCGGCGTCGGTGTGCAGGTCCCAGAATGCGGCGCCGTACGCTTCGGCGGCGGAGTCGCCGGTGGCAGACAGTCGCCAGCGCGCGTACTCGCCGACGGCATAGGCCCGGCGCAGTTGCCGGTAGGCGCGCGGCAGCCGGCGGCGCAGGAATGCGCTCAGCGGGCGCGGAGGCATGGCGAATTCACGGATGGGGTGGGATTCGAACCCACGGTACGCTTTTGACGTACACACACTTTCCAGGCGTGCGCCTTAAACCACTCGGCCACCCATCCAAGCGACGGCGCGCTGGCAGATGCGAAACTGCGGCAGCGCGCCGACTATGTAG
>DASVWS010000067.1:0-17179 GCA_036393095.1 Gemmatimonadaceae bacterium
ATCAGCACGTCCACGCCGCGCGCGACGGCCGCGTCGATCGCGTCGAACGCCACCGCCGCGGGGTCCGCGCCCGGCTGCGCGCCCACGAACTCCGCCCCGGTGCGGTCGGCCCAGACGCGCAGCTGGTCGATGGCGCCCGCGCGGAACGTGTCGCCGGCGGCCACCATCACGCGCTTTCCCTCGCCGCGCAGCCTGGACGCCAGCTTGCCGATGAACGTCGTCTTTCCCGCGCCGTTCACGCCGATGATCAGCACGACGGCCGGCGTGGCAGCCGGGAGCGCGAACGCCGGGTCGCCGTTCCCGGCGCACAACGCCGCCTCGACACCCTCGGCGAGCGCGACGCGGAATTCTTCTTCGGTCTTCACCTTCCCGCGCCTGGCCCGGTCCTCGACCTCGGCCACGAGGCGCAGCGTCACCGGAACCCCGAAGTCCGCCTCGAGCAGCAGTTCCTCGAGCTGTTCCAGCGATCCCTGCTTGACCCCGCCGCGCACGATGACGCCCACGTCGCGGAGCGCCACGTCCTTGACCCGCTGCCAGAAGGAGCGCCGGGGGGTATCGCCGGATTTTCTGAGGAGACGCGGCATGCGAGAGAATCTAACGGTGACGGCGCCGGTGCATCATCGCATTCCCGCGCGCCGGCGCATCAGCCATTCCGCACAGAGCAGCAGCACCAGGAGCACGTAGATCCAGCCCGCGTCGCGCGTCCCGGGCGGCGCTCCGCGCGGCGGGGTTCCCCCGATCCGCCCCGCGCGCACGGTGGGTGACCGGGGCACGAGTTCCCCCGCGGCGTTCACCACGAGCACGGCGTTTCCGCCCGGCATGCGGGCGTCGTACGTCCCGCGCGGCAGCGGGGCCGAGTGCGTCACGGCGGCCGACGCCGGGAATCGCAGACGGAGCGTGTCGGGGGCGCGCGCGCCTTCGCGTCGCAGCAATACCGTCACCACGCTGTCTTCCGGTGCTCCGCGCCGCCACGCGATCGGATCGCCCGCACGCAGCACGCCCGCATCGGGCATTGCCGCCCTCCGGTCCGCGCGCTGCGACGCCAGATAGTCGAAGATGCTCCCCCAGAGCGCCGTGAACGCGTCCGCGGGCGCGCCGCCGCGGAATTCCCAGCGCCACAGGTCGGACGCCGCCACGACCACCACGCGGCGCGGCGCGTCATCGCCCACCACGATCGCGCGGGTCACCGCTTCGCGCCCCCGCCGCGCCTCGAGCGCGCGCCACTCCCCTTTCGGCTCCGGCCCGCCGCCCACGAGCAGCGGGGGCAGCGAGTCCCACGGCAGCCCCGCGAGCGCCGCGCTCAGCGGCGACACCGGCGCCGCGCTCGCGTACCACTCGCTCCCGTCGCCCTGCGTCGGGACGATGAGCGCCAGCGGCGCGCGCGTGGCCTGGCGCGGCGGCCCGAACGCCGACGTGTCGCCATGCAGGATCGCCACGGGCGCATCGCGGAACGCCGAGCGTACCTCGGCTTCGGTGACCGGCGCGTAGCTCCCGTCCACCCGCCAGTTTCCCGGCGACAGGTGGTAGAAGGCGCGCGTCGGCAGGGCCAGGGCGCCGCGCAGCACGGCAAGCGCGTAGCGCGCGTCGTAGTCGGGAGAGGTGGACACGAACACCGCGCCCGGCTGGCGCGACAGATCGATGCCGACCGCCAGCGTGTCGTTGCGCGGCTCGCCGTCGCCGGGCGCCGCCACGGCCGCGCGCAATTCGGCCGGGCCCTCGGCCCCCACGACCGGCGTCCGGAGCGTCACGTCCTGCTCGGCGTATGCGCCGAGCGAATCGAATCGCTCGCTGCCGAGCAGCCTCCCGCCGAGGAAGAAGCGTACCAAGCCGCCCGCCGAGCCGCCGGCGCCCGCGCCCACGGTGAGCCGGATCTCCGTCGTGTCGCCCGACACCAGCGCCCGCGGCACGTCCAGGTTCACGGCGGCGGCATCGCGCCCGCGCGCATGCGGAACGATCACGACGCGCGATCCGGCCGGCAGCTCCCGGAGTTCCGTGCCCTGCGGCAGCTCCCCGTCGGTCACCACCACCACGCGCCGGCCGGTGGCGAGCGAGCGCTGTACCACCGGATCCACGTCGGAGTGGCGATCGGTGGGCCGCACCGGCGGCCGCGCCGGGCGCAACGAGTCACCGAACAGGAAGATCGAGTCGGCGCCGACGGCGCGCGCCGAATCGACGGCGGCGCGCCAGGCCGCGGAGTCGGCGCCGCGCGCCATACTGAGCGATGCGTCGAGCGCCACCCACGGCGGCGGCACACGCGACGCCCCCGCGGGCGCGTCGAGCAGGAGGGCGACCACCAGCATGAACGCGGCGGCGCGCAACAGCGCGGGCACTGGCGCCGACAGCGCGCGCCCGATCGCGCCGCGCCCCCCACCCCAGCCGTACTGCAGCGCGGCTCCGGCAAGGCCGGCAAGCAACGAGATCAGCCAGCGCATGGAGGGCCCTCGCCCCGTGGTGGGCGCCGCTCTGGCGCGTCGAGACTACTGGCCGACGGCGACGCTCGTCACGTGCCCGGCCTTCGCCACCATGGCTCCGACCAGCCGGTCCCGCAGCGAGTCGAAGGACGCCACGAGCGTCTTCGGAATCGGATCGCCGCCCACGTTCCGGAGCGCCACACGGGGATTCCGCTGCACGCCATGCACCAGGAACTCGAAGTGCAGGTGCGGTCCGGTGGCCAGGCCCGTCATCCCGACGTAGCCGATGGTCTGCCCGATGTCCACGTGCGCGCCGGGGTGGATGCCCTTGGCGAACCCGCGGAGGTGCCCGTAGCGCGACGAGAATCCGTTGGCGTGCCGGATCTCGATCAGGTTTCCGTATCCGCTGGCCACGCCCGCGCGCACCACGACACCGGCGCCGATCGCGCGCACCGGCGTGCCGGAGTTCGCGGCGTAGTCGATGCCCTTGTGGTCGCGCCACAGCTTCAGGATCGGGTGGAACCGGTTGCCGAACCCGCTCGAGATGTACTTGAACTGGAGCGGAACGCGAAGGAACGCGGCCTTCAACGACCGGCCGTTCTGATCGAAGTAATTGCCAGCCAGCTTGTCGTCGGTGAAGTGAATGGCGTCGATCTCGGTGCCCGAGAGGTCCAGCTGGGCCGCCACGACGTCGCCGATCTTCACCACGCCGTTGGACAGCACGCTCCGCTCGGCCATCACGCGGAAGGTGTCGCCGTCCTGCAGGTCGCGGCTCATGTCCACGCGGTACTCGTACACGTCGTCGGCGAGCTTCACGACCAGCGCGTTCTCCGCGTCGCGGGGCAGCGTGCCGTCCGCGGCGTCGTACACGGCCTGATAGAGGTTCGTGTGGATCGTGCCCTGGATGGCGATCGTATCCGTTCGCCATGGGAGGCGCTCGTCGCGCTCCGTCCAGCCGCTCGAGTCACGCGTGATGTGCAGGTAGTGGTCGTTGGCCAGCTCCACCACTACTTCCACGGGCTGCGAATCGCTGGGCGCCGCGTGCAGCACCGCCACCGGCAGCCCCACCGGGATCCGTCTCGGATCGAGCGCCGGCATGGCAGCCCGCACCACGCTGCTGGCCGCCGTGTCGCTCAGTCCGCCGCGCACCAGCGCGTTGATCAGCGTCTCGCCACGCGCCACGCTGTCGTACGACAGCTTCCAGCTCGGCGTCGGGAGCGTGTCACGCGGGGGCGCGACGGGGCCTCCGGCCAGCGCGGCGGGCGTCGTCACGCGCATCGTGACGAGGGCGAGGATGGCCACCACCAGGTAGGTGATGGCCCGGGCGCCGCGGACCGTCAATCCATCTGCCTCCGGATGAAGGTCGGGATCTCCATGTCGTTGAGATCACCCGGACCCTTCTCCCTGTCGGATGCCGCCGGCCGCGCCGTGCGCGGTTGTTCCGCGGGCGTTCCACCGGGGGCGCGCATCGGCGCCGCACCGGGACGCACCGACCGCGCGCTCGGGAACGGAATCACCGGCGCGCCCTTCAGGTCGTGCGCCGGCGTGAGCCCGGTGGTGAGCGTCTTGTCGAATCCCGTGGCGATCACGGTCACGCGCAGCTCGCCCTGCATCGCCGGCTCGTGCACCGCGCCGAAGATGATCTCGGCGTCGTCGCCGGCCGCGTCGTGCACGATGTCGCTGATCTGCGTGACTTCGCCCAGCGTCAGGTCGCCGCCGCCCGTGATGTTGAGGAGTACGCCCCGCGAGCCCGAGATGGACACGTTGTCGAGCAGCGGGCTCGAGATCGCCTGCTGCGCCGCCTCGATGGCCCGGTTCTCGCCGCGGCCGATCCCCGTGCCCATGAGCGCCGACCCGCCCTCGCGCATCACCGTGCGCACGTCGGCGAAGTCCACGTTCACCAGCCCCGGCTTGGTGATCAGCGTGCTGATGCCCTGCGTGGCGTGCAGCAGCACCTCGTCGGCCTTCTTCAGCGCATCCTGGAACGGGATGCCCTTGCCGACGACGGCCAGCAGCCGTTCGTTGGGCACCACGATCATCGTGTCCACGTTCTTGCGCATCTCGGCGATGCCCTGCTCGGCCTGCCGCATGCGCTTGCGCCCCTCGAACAGGAAGGGCTTGGTCACGATGCCCACGGTGAGCGCGCCGGCCGCGCGCGCCAGCTCGGCGACCACCGGCGCCGCACCGGTCCCGGTGCCGCCGCCCATGCCGCAGGTGATGAACACGAGGTCCGCGCCCTGCAGCGTCGCCGCCACTTCCTCGCGGTTCTCCTCGATCGCCTGGCGCCCGATCTCGGGACGCGCGCCGGCGCCGAGTCCGCGCGTGAGCTTCTTGCCGATCTGAACCTTGGCGTCCGACCGGGAATTCAGAAGGGCCTGATTGTCGGTATTGACCGAGATGAATTCGACATGTTCGAGGCGTTCCTCGATCATGCGATTGACGGCGTTGCCACCGCCGCCGCCAACGCCCACGACCTTCATCCGGGCGTGTTGAGTCGCGCTTTCTTCGAACTCGAAGACCATGCGAGTGGAACTCCCGCACTTGCGAGGTGGGAACGGTCGGCGTTCACCCTGCCGATCGCCGGACGGGACCGGGAACCGTGGCCGGCCAGACGTCGCACGCCACAGTCGTGTAATCAGTTGCGGCAATATAACGCTTTTGCCGCGTCCGACTACCCCCGCATCATGGACGACGAACGCAGCCAAACAGCACGCGTTTCTTATCCACAGACAGTGATGCGACAGCACCTTTTTGATGTGGACTTCTCGCCCCGCCCGCCCCTACCTTCCGCGCACGATGCGCTTCGTCATCATGCCCAGCCCCGTCGGCAATCTCACCCTCGCCGCCGGCGCGCACGGCCTCGCCGCCGTCTACTTCGAGCGCCATGCACACGGACCGGACGCACACGAACGCGCCGCATGGCTGCCCGACGACGGCGGCAACCCCGAGTCCGGCATCTTGGCCCGGGCGCGCGATCAGTTGACCGCGTATTTCGCGGGTGAACGCACCACGTTCGACCTGCCGCTCTCGCCCGCAGGCACGCCCTTCCAGCTCAGGGTGTGGGCCGAGCTGCGGCGCATGGCGTTCGGCGCGACGCGCTCGTACGGGGAGCTGGCGCTCGCGCTAGGCAGCCCCGGCGCCGCGCGCGCCGTCGGCGCCGCCAACGGCCGCAATCCGATCTCGATCGTGGTCCCCTGCCACCGCGTCGTGGGCGCCAACGGCTCGCTGACGGGGTTCGGAGGCGGCATCGAGCGCAAGCGCTGGCTGCTGGCGCACGAAGCGGCGGTTCTGGGGGCTAGAAGAAATCCTGCAGCCAGTATTTGAGCCGCTGCACCCACTTCTCCATCCCCGCCCCGCCCACGGACACGCGGCGTGCCGTCGCGGAGGCGCCAAGCGCAAGGCGCGTGGCGCCGAACTGGGCAAGGCCCACCACCGTCGCGAACCGGGGCGCCTCCACCGAATCGCTCAACCCGCCGAGGTTCTCCGCCGGTGACGCCACGCGAACCCCGGTGCCGAACACGTCGGCAGCCAGCTCGCCCGAGCCTTCCATGGCCGCCGCGCCGCCCGTGAGCACGATGCCCGCGCTCAACCTGCTCGCGTAGCCCGCCTCGGCGATGTCGTGCTGCACGAGGTCGAAGATCTCGTCCATCCGCTGGTGGATGATGTGCGCCAGCAGCTCGCGCGGAATCTGGCGGTCCCCCTGCGCCACGGTGCTCGGGAGCTGGATGACGTCCTGCGGATCCACCAGCGGCTCGTACGCGCAGCCATAGCGCTCCTTCAGCCGTTCGGCGTCCGACTGCGTCACCCCGAGTCCGTGCACGATGTCGTTGGTGACGTTGTTGCCGCCGAAGGGCACCGTGCCGAGATGGCGGATCTTCCCCTCGTGGAACACCGCGATGTCGGTGGTGCCGGCGCCCATCTCGACGAGCGCCACGCCCAGCTCCTTCTCGTCTTCCGTTAGCACGGCGAGCGCGCTGGCGAGCGGCTCCAGCACCAGGTCGCGCACCCGGTATCCGGCGCGCTCGACGCTCTTGCGCAGGTTCACGGCCGGCGAGCTGCCGATGGTCACCAGGTACATCTCGACTTCCAGCCGCATCCCGCTCATGCCGACGGGATCGCGGATCCCGGTGTTCTTGTCCACCGTGTATTCCTGCGGGATGGCGTGCAGCAGCTCGCGGTCCTGCGGAATCGCCTGCGCCCGCGCCACCTCGTTCGCGCGCTCCACGTCGGCCCGCGTGATCTCGTCCCCGGCCACGGCCACGATGCCCTTGCTGGTCATCGCCTGCACGTGTTCGCCGGCAATTCCCGCGTACACCTCCTGCACCTGCACGCCGGCCATGCGCTCGGCATCCTGCAGCGCCTTGCGAATGGAGCGCGTGGTCTCCTCGATGTCGGACACGACGCCGCGGCGCATGCCCGTGGTGCGGGTCTGTCCGACGCCGAGCACCTTGATCGAGGGATGCCGCGGGAGGTCGCCGACGACTTCGGCGATGATCGCGGTGGTCTTGGCGGAGCCGATGTCGAGACCGGCAACGAGGTTGTCTGCGTTCATTTGAGTCGGGCGATCACCTGGTCACGGTAGCGGAGATCCAATTCGGCGACGTCGAGCCGGCGATTCGCGAGGTCGCGCGCCACCGGTTCCACGTCCTCCAGACGGCGAACGGTCACATCGGCCATCGCGCGAACGAGGAACGACCGCAGCAAGAGGTCCAACTCGTCTCCCGCCGGCCGCACTTCACTCACGCGCTGGTACAACTCTGGCGCCTCCTGCCGCAGGGCCCCGAGCAGCCGCAGCGCTGCGGTGTCGCGGCGCGTCACGATCGGCGCATCCACGCGCGCGCGCGACGGGTCGATGGGCAACGGCAGTCCCGCGTCATCATACGCCTCGAGTCCCTTCGGGGTCGGCACCAGCGCCACCGGCACCCGCTCGGACACCTCGACGACGAGCGTCCCCGGAAGCTTACGCCGAATCACCGCGCGGCGCACCTCCGGCAATCGCTCCACCCGACGTTCCAGCGGGCCGGGGGCCGCCCAGACGGACACCGTCGTATCGACATGCAGTTGACGAAGAATGTCACGCGGCGGCGTGTAGCGCGCGCCCACGACTTCCACGCGGCGCACGCGGAAGAAGGCCAGGCGCGACAGCGCGGGCGGCCCCCACCACGGCGACGCGACCACGGCCGCGGCGAGCGCGACGAGTCCGATCCGCCTCCAGCGGCGGCCGCCGGACCCCGGCCCGCCGTCCTCGCCATCGAACGCGGGCTCCACGCCATGATCGTCGACGCGGCGCGGCGTCATCGGACGCCCAGCAGCCGCAGGAGTGCCGGCCCCACGCGGGTCACGTCGCCGGCGCCCATCGTGAGCACGACGTCGCCCTCGCGCACGAACGCCGCGAGGGCGTCGGCCATGGCGGCGCGTCCGCCGCGCCAGCGCAGGCGGTCGCGGGCCCCGCCCAATCGATCGGCGATCAGGTCCGCGGACACACCGGCCATCGGCTGCTCGCGCGCGGGATAGATGTCCGCCAGGAAGATCGCGTCGGCGCCCGCGAGCGCGGCGGCGAACGCCGGCGCGAAGTCGCGGGTGCGCGAGTACAGATGCGGCTGGAAGGCGACGACCAGCCGCCGGCCCGGGAACGCGTCGCGCGCCGCCGCGATCGTGGCCGCGATCTCGGTCGGATGGTGCGCGTAGTCGTCCACGACCGCGACGCCCCCCGCATCCCCCACGCGCTCGAAGCGGCGTTCCACGCCGCCGAACGCCTCCAGCCCCGGGGTGAGCTCGGCCACCGTCCGCCCCTCGGCCAGCCCCGCCCCCAGTGCCGCGAGCGCGTTGAGCACGTTGTGCACGCCGGGCACGCGCAACCGCACGTGGCCGATCCGCGCGCCATCGAACCGCACGTCGAACCGCGTGCCGCCCTCTTCCTGCCGCAGCGCCGCCGCGGTGAGGCGCGCCTTCGCCGAGTGAATGCCGAACCGCACGACGTCGGCCGACGCCGGCAGCGGCAGGCTCGCCGCCCCCTCGTCGTCGGCGCTGACGACCACGGCGCGCGCGCCCGACGCGAACTCGGCGAACGCGCCGCGGATGTCGTTCAGGTCGCGATAGATGTCCAGGTGGTCGGCCTCGACGTTGGTGATCACGGCGACCGTCGGCGACAGCGAGAGAAACGAGCGGTCGTACTCGTCGGCCTCCACCACGTACAGCGTGGGCCGCCCGGGGCGGAAGTTCCCCCGCCAGCCCGCTACGCGCGCGCCGACGAGCGCCGTGGGATCGAGGCCCGCCGCGGCGAGCGCTTCGGCCGTCATCACGGTGGTGGTGGACTTGCCGTGCGTTCCCGCCACCGCCACCAGCTCCGCGCCCGCGGTGGCCTCCCCCAGCGCCTCGGCCCGCCGGATGACGGGACGCCCCAGCGCGCGCGCGCGCGCCAGCTCCGGGTGCTCGCGCGGCATGGCGGAGGTGACGACCAGGGCGCGCGCGCCTTCGACGTGCGCGGGATCGTGCCCGGCTGCGACGTCGATGCCGGCGGCGCGCAGGTCCTCCACGTCGTCCGCCGCCGCGTCGCAGCCGGTCACGCGGACGCCGCGGCGGCTGAGCAGTTCGGCCAGTGCGCGCATGCCGGCTCCGGCGATGCCCACGAAGTGGACCGGGCGCGGATCACTGGAATCGATGAGGGACATGGAAGGCGCGGGCAATATAGGCGCCGCGCGCCCTGCGGCTCAAGGCTTCGACGACTGGCGGTCGATGATCGCGATGATGTGTTGCGCGATGTCCTCGGCGGCGCGCGGCCGCGCCCGGCGCGCCGCGCCTTCGGCGACGCGCGCCAGCCGGTCGGGGTGCGACAGCAGATCGTCGATCAGCGCGTGCAGCCGGGGCCCGGTCAGCTCCTGCTGCGGGAGATGGATCGCCGCGCCGGCATGCTCCAGCGTCGCCGCGTTCGTGGTCTGGTGCTGCGCCGCCGCCGTCGGCAGCGGCACGAGGATCGCCGGGATCTTCCACGCGAACAGCTCGCTGGTGGTCATCGATCCCGCGCGGGCCACGGCGAGATCCGCCGCGGCGTACGCGTCGGCGATCGGCGCCAGGTAATCGCGCACGCGCACCCGCTCGCTCTCGAACGACGCGAACTCGGCGTAGGTCGCCCGGCCGGTCATCCAGATCAGGTACACGCCGGCCGGCAGTCCGAGGGCGAGCCAGCCGGCGACGGCGTGGTTGATGGCCTGCGAGCCCTGGCTGCCGCCGTAGACGAGCACCACGTGGCCGCCCTCTCGCGGAAATCCCCACTTGGCGCGCGCCGTCGCCCGCGACAGGCTCATCGAGGTGGGCGGATCGATGGGCGCGCCGGTGTCGATGAGCACCGCCTTCGAACGCACGCGCAGGTAGCGCGCCGCCTCGGGAAAGGTGAGGTAGATCTCCTCGCAGTCGCGCGCGTAGCGCCGCGCCGTGAGTCCCGGAAAGCTGTCGCCCACCTGCTGCACCATCGGGATCCGCCGGCGGCGCGCGTATTCGAGCATGAGCCCCGACGCATAGCCGCCCGTGCCCACGACGAGCGCTGGCTGCTGCTCTCGCACGAGCCGTCCGATCTGCCGCCACACCTTCACCGCGCTCACGACCGTGCGCCAGTTCTTCCACGGCGAGCGGCGGTGCAGCGGCTGCAGGTCCAGGAGGCGATACGGGAACTCGGATTTCGGCAGCACCTCGCGCTCGATGCCGCGCAGCGCTCCGACGAAGAACGGCTCGACGTCGGGGCGCAGCCGCACCAGCGCCCGGGCAATGGCCAGCCCCGGATACAGGTGCCCCCCCGTGCCGCCCCCTGCGAAGATCACCCGCACGACGCGCTAGCCTCCCAGCGGATTCGTGGCGTTGGCGCCGTACACGCGCTCCTTCGTGCTGCCGATGTTCACCAGCACGCCGGTCGTGAACAGGGTCAGCACCAGGTTCGAGCGCCCGTACGACACGAACGGCAGCGTGAGCCCCGTCGTCGGCAGCAGGCCGACGACGACGCCCACGTGCAGCAGCGCCGTGAGCACCGTGACGAAGGTGAGCCCGACCGCCACGAGCTGCAGGAAGGGCGACCGGGCCTGCCGCGCGATGCGGAATCCGAGGAGCCCGAACGCCGCGAATGCCAGCGTGACCGCCGCGAGGCCGAGGAAGCCCCACTCCTCGCCGATGTTGCTGGCGATGAAATCGCTGTACGGAAAGGGCAGGAATCCGTACTGCTGCCGTCCCTGGCCGAACCCCACGCCGAACAGCCGGCCCGACCCGACCGCGACCAGCGACTGCTGCAGCTGATAGCTCACCGTCGCCGGCGCCGATCCGGGATCGAAGAAGCTCGTGAGCCGCAGCACCGCGTACTGCAGCTTCTCGACGCGCGTCCACAGCAGCGGCGTCGCCACCACCCCGAGCGCCACGAAGTGGCCGATGCGCGCGCCGCCCGCGTAGAGGATCACCGCCATCAGCAGCGTGTACAGCATCGCCACCGACAGGTCGGGCTCCAGCACGGCGAGCACGTCCAGCCCCCCGATCACCAGCAGGAACGGAAGCACCCCCTTGGTGAGATGGCGCAGCTGGTCGCCCTTCTTCACCGTCAGCATCGCCACCCACACGATGACGGCGAACTTGCCGAGCTCCGACGGCTGCAGCGATTGCCCGAACAGGAAGCGGCGCGACCCGTGCACGCGCGGCGAGAACAGCGCCAGCGTCATGGCCACGATCGTGAGCCACATCAGCGGCCAGGCCCACTGTTCCCACTTCTGCGCGTCCATCTTGGCGGCGACCGCGAACGCGGCGATCCCGACGGCGACGCCCTCGAGCTGCCGGATCAGGAAGTAGGCGCTCGACCGGTTCTCGTTCATGGCGACGATGGCGCTCGCGCTGTACAGCACGGCGAGGCCGAACGCGAGCACGACCGCGGTGATGAACACCAGCGCCTTCGCCTCCGGGCCCATCCGCCACCGTTCCCGCATTTCGGTGCCGGTGCCCACCGCGGCGCGCCGCGGCGCGGCGTCCACCCCCGCGCCCGGGTCGGCGACGCTCGAGAATCCCCTCACGGCGCGGCCGCGAGCCGCTTGAACTCGGCGCCGCGCTGCTCGTAGTTGTCGAACATGTCGTAGCTCGAACAGGCGGGCGACAGCAGCACGGCGTCGCCGGGCGCCGCCGCCGCCCGCGCTGCGCGCACGACCTGCTCGAACGACGCGCCGGCCGGCATCCGCGCCACCGGAACGACCTTCGCCAGATCCTTCTCGATGAGCGGCGCCGCCTCGCCGTAGGCGATCACGCGCTTCACCGTGCGGCGCAGCTCGCCGGCCAGCGGCGTGTACGGCTCGCCCTTGTGCCGGCCCCCGAGCAGCAGCACCGTCGGCCGCGTCATTCCGCGCAGCGCCACGAGCGTCGATACCACGTTCGTGGACTTGGAATCGTTGATCCACAGCACGCCGCCGGCGTCCGCCGCCGGCTCGATCCGGTGCTCCAGCGCCCGGAACTCTCGCAGGCCGTTGGCCAGCCGCGCCACGGCCGGCCTCGTCCGGTGGCTCCGGTCGGTCAGCATCACCGCCAGCGTCGCCGCAAGTGCATTCGCCACGTTGTGATCGCCCACCAGGTGCAGGTCGCTCCGGGGAACGAGCGGCTCCCCGAGCACGATCAGCTGGTCGCCGTCCCGGTCGTAGTACGCGTCGGCCTGGTGCGCCGTGGAGAATTCGGCGCGCAGTCCGGCCACGTCCCAGGTCATCGCCTGCACCGCGACGTCGTCGCCGTTCACCACCCAGTTGGCGCCCGCCGTCGCATTCTGGAAGAGCAGCGCCTTGTCGGCGTAGTACGATTCCACGCTCGGGTATCGGTCCAGATGGTTGCCCGACAGGTTGGTGAGCACTCCCACGTCCGGCGCGATGCTCGGTGTATCGTGCAGCTGGAACGACGACACCTCGAGCGCCACCCAGGGCGCCGGATCGGGCGACAGCGCCAGCTCGCTCAGCGGACGGCCGATGTTGCCCGCCGCTTCCCCCCGCAGTCCCAGCGCGCGCAAGAGATGCGCGATGAGCGAGGTCGTCGTCGTCTTCCCGTTGGTGCCGGTGACGGCGACGTACCGGAGCGCGGGCAGGAAGCGCAGGCCGATCTCCACCTCGCTCACCACCGGCACCCCCTCGGCGCGGGCCCGCACCAGCGGGGGCGCGTCCGGCGGCACGCCCGGGCTCGTCACGAGCATCGACGCCCGCGCGATGCGCTCCAGGTCGTGGCGTCCGATGTCCACGGCCACGTCCTCCTCGCGCAACGTTCGAGCGGCCTCGTCGAGGGCGGCCCCCGATCCCGCGTCCGACGCGTACACCGACCCGCCCTGCCGCGCCAGCAGCCGGCTCACCGCCACGCCGCTGCGCGCCAGCCCGATCACCGCGATCTCACCGCGCAGCCAGCCGAGCTCCCCGGCCGCCCCCGATCTCTGCGTCATGCGCCCGTCACCGCACCTTGAGCGTGGCCAGCGCGAGGAACGTGCAGAGCAGGCCCAAAATCCAGAACCGCACGACGACCTGCGTCTCCTGCCACCCCTTCAGCTCGAAGTGATGATGGATGGGCGCGCGCAGAAAGACGCGGTGCGCCCTCGCGTACTCGACGCCGTACCGCCGACGCCGGTACTTGAACACCCCACGCTGGATCATCACCGACAACGTCTCGGCCATGAACACTCCGCCGATGAACACGAGCAGGAACTCCGACTTGAGCAGGATCGCCACGGCGCCGAGTCCGCCTCCCAGCGCCAGCGACCCGGTGTCGCCCATGAAGACCTCGGCGGGATGCGTGTTGAACCACAGGAAGGCCAGGAGCGCCCCCGCCATCGCCGTGCAGAACACCGTCAACTCGCCCGAGTCGGCAAGATAGAACAATCCGAGATAGCGGCTCCAGTCCACGCGCCCGATCGCGTACGCGAACACCGCGAACGACGAGAAGGCGATCGCCGACAGCCCCGCCGCGAGCCCGTCGAGCCCGTCCGTGAGGTTCACGGCGTTGCTCACCCCCGTCAGCACGAACGTCGTGAACACGACGTACAGCCAGGCGAAGCCTGCCGAGATCGGCACCACGAGCACGTACTTGAAGAAGGGCAGCGTCGTGGACGCGCCCGGGAGGTCGGGCGACAGCGGGAACTGCCACACATACATCCCGAGCAGCAGTCCGATCGTCACCTGTCCGGCCAGCTTGTACCGCTCCACCAGCCCGAGGTTCTTCTTGCCGGCGCGCTTCTGGTGCAGCTTGAGCACGTCGTCCAGCAGGCCGATCCCGCCCATCGCGGCGGTGACCGCGAGCGCCAGCCAGATGTACCGGCTGCTCAACCGCGCCCAGAGCAGCGTGGACACGACCGACGAGAAGAGGATGATCAGCCCGCCCATCGTGGGCGTGTTCCCCTTGCCGGCATGGGTGTCGGGCGTGCCTTCGCGCACCGTCTGGGTGACCTCGCCCCCGCGCAGGCGGCGAATGATCATCGGTCCCACGATGAATGCCAGCAGCAGCGCCGTCACCGCCGCGCCCGCCGCGCGAAACGTGATGTACGTGAACAGGTTCAGCACTCTGAACCGGTGAATCAGCGGAACCAGGAGATGGTAGAGCACGGCGATCGGGGTGAGGACGACGGCGCGGGGAGCGAGTTTGGCGGTGCGGCGGTGAAGACAAGCTACACGCGAGATCTCGATTCACCGCCTCACGACATCACGAGTCTCACGCCTTCAGGATTCCGTCCGGCCTCCGGCCCACGCGGCGACCAGCGGCGCCATCTGCTCCAGCCGAACCCCGCGCGAGCCTTTGAGCAGAATGGCGGCGTCGGGCTGCAGCCGGGGCGCCAGCGCCGCCCACGCCGATTGGACGTCGGACGCCATGATGACGCGCGAGGGGGGCGCTCCGGCACGACGAAATGCCGGCGCGAACTCGCCGATGCCCACGAGCAGCTCGACCGGCGATTCCAGCGCCGCCCGCGCCACCGCGTCGTGCACCCGCTCGGTGTGGGCGCCCATCTCGAGCATCGATCCCAGCACCGCGACCCGCTGCCGCCCCTCCCCCACCCGCGAGAGCAGCGCGAGCGCCGCGAGCATGGAATCGGGATTCGCGTTGTACGCGTCGTTGATGAGCAGCGCGCGCCCCAGCCTCTCCACCGAGCCGCGCATCGCGGGCATGCGCGCGGCGGCCAGCCCGGCCGCCGCGTCGGCCACGGCGATCCCGCACGCGTCCGCCGCCGCCAGCGCCAGCATGGCGTTGCGCAGGTGGTGCGCGCCGCGGGCCGGCGGCTTCGCGTCCACGCCGTTCACCCGCGCGCTCCCGAATCCGTCGGCATCGAGGCTCCACGACTCGGCGCGCCAGTCGCCGGTGTCGAGCCCGGCGGCGACCACGTGCGCCGCCCGGCGGCGCGCCTCTGCGGCGACCTCCGGCTGCGTGGCCGGCACGATGGCCAGCGGCACGCCGTCGCACGCCGACAGCTCCTCCCGCATCACCCCGGCCAGGTCGCCGAGTCCCTCCAGATGCTCCTCGGCCACCGACGTGACCACCACGATGTCCGGTTCGACGATCGCGCGGAGCGCCGCGATCTCTCCCGGGTGATTGGTCCCCATCTCGACGACGGCCACGTCGGCATGGTCGGGAATCGCCAGCAGCGTGAGCGGCACGCCGATCAGGTTGTTGAAGTTTGCCGCCGAGGCGTGCACCTCGAGGCGCGACTCCAGCGCCGCCCGGACCAGCTCCTTGGTGCTCGTCTTGCCGTTGGAACCGACCACGCCGATCACCGGGCCGTTCCAGGCGCGGCGCCGGAACCGGCCCAACGCCCCCAGGGCGCGCGTCGTGTCGTTCACCGCGTAGACGGGCACGCCGAGATTCGCCCCGCGCGCGGCATCCGCAACCACCACGCCGCCGGCGCCGGCGTCCACCGCCGCACGCAGGAAGTCGTGCCCGTCGAAGTTCGGCCCCCGCAGCGCGACGAACAGATCGCCCGGCTGCACCGTTCGCGTGTCCGTCCACACCCGCCCGAACCGGCGGTCGCCGGCCGGCCCTCCGCCCAGCGCCGCCGCCACCCGGTCCCACGTCCAGAACACGGACGCCGATGCGGGCGGCTCACGCCGTTCGGGCGCGCGGACTTCGATGCTCATGCCGCCGAGCCCACGAGTTCGTGCACGATCGCTTTCTCGTCGAAGGGAACGTTGGTGGTGCCGATGACCTGATACGTTTCGTGCCCCTTCCCCGCCAGGAGCACGACGTCGCCGTCGCGCGCCACCGACAGGGCATGCGCGATGGCCTCGCGCCGATCCGCCATGCGAACGTAGTCGCGCCGCGCGATTCCGGCCACGACGTCGTCGATGATCCGCTCCGGCGCTTCGGTGCGGGGGTTGTCGCTCGTCACCACCACCACATCGGCGCCGTGGTCCACCGCCACGCCCATCAGCGGCCGCTTCCCGCGGTCGCGGTCCCCGCCCGCGCCGAACACGCAGATGAGCCGCCCCGCGGTGAAGGGGCGCAGCGCGGCCAGCGCCCGCGCCAGCGCATCGGGCGTGTGGCTGTAGTCGCGCAGCACCACGGGGTGGTTCGCCAGCAGCTCCAGCCGGCCCGGCACCTGCGGCATCGACGACAGCCGCTCGGCAATCACGCCCGGGTGTTCGCCGAGCGCCCAGGCGGCGGCCGCCGCGCCCACGGCGTTCGACACGTTGAAGTCGCCGATCAGGGGCAGCGACACGCGATGGCGCTCGGCTTCCACGGCAAGCACGAAGTCGCTGCCGCCCCGGCCCGTCGCGACGTCTTCCGCGCGCACGTCGGCCGCGGCGCCCGCTGCGGAAAAGCGCACGGTGCGCCGGGTGGCCGGCAGCGCCGTCCACGCCGGATCGTCGGCGTTGACGACGACGGTTCCGTCAGGCGCTACGGAATCGACGAGCAGCGCTTTCGCCCGGAAGTACGCGTCCATCGTGCCGTGGTAGTCGAGGTGATCGCGCGTGAGGTTCGTGAACACGGCCGCCGCGAACGCCACCCCTTCCGCGCGATGCTGGTCGAGCGCGTGCGACGACATCTCCATTGCGACCGAGCGCACGCCCGCGTCCACGAGCAGCCGGCAGACGCGCTGCAACTCGACGGGTCCCGGCGTGGTGAGTCCGGATCCTCCGTCGAGCGGCGTCCCCGCGCTGCCCACGCGCACGCCGAGCGTGCCGATGGACGCGCTCCGCGCATCGGCGTGGTCGAGCAGGTGGCGGAGCATGTGCACCGTCGTCGTCTTGCCGTTGGTGCCGGTAACGCCGGCAAAGCGCAGCGCGCGGGCGGGCCAGTCGTACGCGGCGGCCGCCGCGACGGCCGCCGCCCGGCGCCCCGTGCCGTCGCGCACGATGATCGCCGGCAGCTCGGTGCGCGCGGGATCTTCGACCAGCGCGGCCGAGGCGCCGGCCTCCCGCGCCGCACTCAGAAAATCGTGGCCGTCGCGCAGCGAACCGCGCACGGCGAGAAACAGGCCGTCGCGCACGACGGCGCGACTGTCGTCGGTGATGCCGGCGAACCGCGCCGGCAGGTGGCCGCGCGTGCCGGCCAGGAGGCCGGCGTCACGCAGCGCCTGAACGATCGATTCGGAGTGAATGGACATCAGAAGTCGTATCGGAGAAGGACGACCGACCCCGCGCCGGCCATGGCGCCCGCCGCCGGCACCGTGGCCACCGGCGCGCCCCGCACCAGCCGGACGCGGAACCCCGCGGCGTGCAGCGCGCGGACAGCGTCGCGGAGCGGCAGCCCCGTCACCGAGGGCACGGCCCGCGGCGGCAGCGGCGGCGCGGCCGCGGCGG
>DASVWS010000068.1:0-9996 GCA_036393095.1 Gemmatimonadaceae bacterium
GCCGCGCGTCGCCGCGGTCACGCACCTCTTCACGCTCGGCTGGCTCACCCTCACCATCTTCGGCGCGCTCAGCCAATTGCTCCCGGTGGCGCTCGGCGCTCCGATCTTCTCGCTGCGGCTGGGGCACACGGCGTTCTGGAGCTTCGCGGCCGGCGTGCCGCTCCTCGCCGCCGGCATGGCCACCGACCACGCACCGCTGCTCGCAGTAGGCGGCACGCTCCTCGGCGCGGGCGTGCTGCTTGCGGTGGCCAACGTCGCCGCCACGCTCGCCCGCGGACGCACACACGACGTGACCTGGGCCGGCATCGCCGTGGGCGTCGCGTACCTCACGCTGGCGCTCCTGTTCGGACTCGTGCTCGCCCACAACCTCACCAGCGGCGTCATCGCCGCGGCGCGCGTGCGCGTGCTCGCGGCGCATCTGCACATCGCCGCGGTCGGCTGGGCGATGATCGTGATCGTCGGCGTCGCCAACCGCCTGCTGCCCATGTTCCTGCTCGCGCACGGCGCGGACACGCGCTGGAGCCGGCGCGCCCTCGCAGCGCTCGCCGCGGGCGTGGCCCTGTTCGCGGCCGGCATGGTGGGTGGCTGGCACACCGCGGCGTGGGCCGGCACGCTGTTGCTCGAGGCGGGGCTCGCGGCCTTCCTCTGGCAGGCATATGCTTTCTACAAAGTGCGCGTGCGCAAGCGGCTGGACGTCGGGATGCAGTTCGCGCGGGCGTCGACGGGGTTCTTCGCCGCCGCCGGCATCATGGGGGCCGTGCTCCTCGCGTTGGGTGTCGCGCACGTGCGGCTCGGCGCCGCCTACGTGGTGACCGGCTTTCTCGGAGGCCTGGTACTGTTCGTGACCGGATTCCTGTACAAGATCGTGCCCCTCCTCTCGTGGACGGCGCGGTTCGGCGGGCGCATCGGGCAGACCGCGCTCCCCACCGCCGCCGATCTCTACTCGACGCCCGTCGCCCGCGTGCAGCTCGCCCTCTCCGTCGCGAGCGTCGTGCTGCTGCTCGTCGGCATCGCCGCGGCGTCGCCGATGCTGGCGCGTGCCGGCGCGCTGCTGTTCCTCGCCGCCGTAGTGTTGTTCGTGTACCAGATCGTGCGCGTGCGGTGGGTGACGCCGCCCGCGTTCCGGTCGCCACCCGCTACTCCATCATGAGCGACATTCGCGCCACCACGCCGGACGGCCGGTCCGTCGCGTATCCCGACGGGGCTCCCGTCGTGGAGGTCGACGTTCGCGAGGACCTGCGCGCCGGACGCGAGCCCTTCTCGAAGATCATGGGCGCCGTGCAGGCACTGGACTCCCGTGAGGTGCTGCGCGTGCGGGCCACCTTCGCCCCCGTTCCGCTGCTGCACGTGCTCGCGGAGCAGGGATTCGTGCACCACCTCGCGTCGGAAGCCGACGACGACTGGTCGGTGTGGTTCTGGCGCCCCGTGTGAGCGCCGCGCGTCGCGGCGTGTTCCTCCGGCGGCATCGTGCCGCCGGGTTCGTGTTCCCGATTCACCACCGAGGTTCGTGAGAATGGCCAACGCAGCACAGCAGCTCGACGTTCGCGTGATTCCGCCGCGCGACAAGCACCCCACGATTTTCCGCACACTCGACGGCCTGTCCAGCGGCCAGACGCTTTTGTTGATCAACGACCACGATCCGCGGCCGTTGCGCTACCAGCTCACGGCCGAGCGTCCGGATCAGTTCGACTGGGTGTACGCGGAGGAAGGGCCGGAGACCTGGCAGGTGAGAATCACGCGGCGGTAGTGCGTGACGAAGGGGGCCCGGCCGGGCGGCCGGGCCTTTTTCATTTCGATCGAAGCGGGCGCCGTGGGGTGGCCGCATCTCCCACTTCGCCCCGCGTCTCCAGCCGCGCCAGCAGCAGGTGGAAGTACAGCATTCCGTGCTGGGGGCCGAGTGCGTCGAGCACGTCGTCCACGTCCGGCGGCCGGCCGCCGGCGACGAGCGCGAGATTGCGCGCCACGCCGGAGTCGTTGCGCGGAAAGACATCCAGCCGGCCGAACCCGCGCAGCAGGATGACGCTGGCCGTCCACGGGCCGATGCCCTTGGTCTGGCGGAGCAGGGCCGCGGCGTCTGGGCTCGTGCGCTCTTCGATCATCGCGTCGGTGAGCGCGCCGGAGCCGATGGCCTCTCCAGCGCGGCGGAGCGTGGCGACCTTGGCGGTGCTGAGCCCCGTGGCGCGCAGCTCGGCGTCCGACGCCCGCAGCACGCGCTCGGCGTCGGGGAAGACGTAGAGCGGCGCGCCGGCGCCATCCACCGGCGTGCCGAGCGCCACGGCCATGCGACGCACCACTGCCGTCGCCGAATGCAGGCTCACCTGCTGGAACACGACGCTGTTGACCACCGATTCCCAGAGGCTGCGGTAGCGCGGGGGCTTGA
This sequence comes from Gemmatimonadaceae bacterium, assembly GCA_036393095.1. Classification (GTDB taxonomy): domain Bacteria; phylum Gemmatimonadota; class Gemmatimonadetes; order Gemmatimonadales; family Gemmatimonadaceae; genus JAGWRI01. The sequence goes on from DASVWS010000068.1 coordinate 2,381, forward strand.
TGCCGCGCATGCGGCGCGCCAGTGGCGCGAGCCACCGGAGCCGCGCCGCCGCCTGGTAGAACGGCGTCAGATCGCGATCGACGCCGAGCGTGCGGCCGACGAGCGACGGCACGCGCTGGTGCGCCGCCGCGTCGCGCGCGTCCCCCTCGACCGTCACGTCGAGCGCGTCGGGGCGCGGCTGCGCGACCCGCGCGATCATCGGGCCGTGCGGTGCGGCGAACGCGTGCACGTATTCGCCCGCGGGGGTGAGCACGTCGACGGCGTTCGTGGGCACGCGGCGGAGGGCGCTCGCGGTGAGGTCGAGGCGGAAGGGCTCGTGCACAGCGAGCTCGAATCGCGAGCGTGCGAGCTTCGCGGTGCGCGACGGGCGGCGATGGCTGCTCATCGCTTGAATTTCTCCAGGAGCGGAGCGGCGGGGAATGCCGGCGCGACGCTGCGCGCCTCGGCGACCGCGACCGCGGCGATGGGGGAACGCGCCCCGAATTGCATCGACACCCGCCCTCGCTGACTCCTTCTGGTCCCGGATCCGGCCGCAGGCCATGCCAGGCACCCGTTTGGGAGGCACGCATTTTGCGCCCTCACCCGAGAAATGCCGCGAAGCATGCGACGCCCGCGTCCGTGCCGCCATTGCAGTCGGAGTTCGCGATCGGCGGTTGGGAGCGTCCTGGCCATTCTGATGCTCGGCGCTCTCGCGTCGTGCGTCGGGCACGGTGATCTGCTCGATCCCGCCAGCCCGCCGTCACTCGTGCGTCTGGCGCCGGCATCGGGCGTACCCGGGTCCAGCGTCACGGTCAGTCTGGTCGGCACGAATTTCATCACGGACGGAACGACGGTCGGGGTGCAGGGCAGCGGGGTAACGGTCGCGCACGTCGACGTGGCGAGCGATACGCTGCTCGACGCAACGCTCGACATCGATTCCTCGGCAACGCCCGGACCCCGCCTCGTCGACGTCAGCACGGCCGGTGGGACGAGCGACGCGAAACCATTTCTCGTAACGGCCCAGGCTTCCGCCGCGCCGACCATCGGCCGCTTCGCGGCGAGCCCCGATACGATCACGGCCGGTTCCGCGGCGGCCCTGTCGTGGACCGGCATCACCAACGCCACGAGCTGCTCCATCGATCAGGGTGTCGGCACGGTGGCGTGCAGCGATGCCAGCAAGGCCGTCAGTCCGTCGACGACGACCACCTACACCCTCACCGCCACCGGCGCCGGCGGAAGTGTCACCGCGTCCGCAACCGTAACGGTGAGCGTCGTCTCGCACGGTTCGCAGACCTTCGACTACACGGGCGGCGGGCAGACGTTCGTCGTACCCGCGGGCGTCACGCAGCTCTCGGTGACGGTCGCCGGCGCGCAGGGCGGCACCGGCAGCGGCGGCGGGGCCGGCGGCGGCGGCGGTGTGGTTTCGGCCACTCTCAACGTCACCGCCGGTGAGACGCTCACCATCGATGTGGGCGGTGCCGGCGGAAGCGGCGGCGCGGGATCCGCCGGTGGCGGCGGCTTCAACGGCGGCGGCGACGGCACGGCCGCCGGCAGTTCGGGAGGGGGGGGCGGCGGCGCGTCCGATGTGCGTCAGGGCGGCACACCGGTAATCGTCGCGGGCGGCGGCGGTGGTGGTGGTGGCGGCGGCGGCGGCGCGGGCGGAGCCGGCGGCAGCACGACCGGCGCTTCGGGAGCGAGCGTGGCACTGGGCGGCGCGGGTGGCGGCGGCGGCACGCCGTCGTCGGGCGGCGCGGGCGGCGCCGGCATCACTGCCAACGGTGACCCCGGGAGCGCGGGCTCGGGGGGCGCCGGCGGGGCCGGCTCACTCAGCGTCGACGGCGGCGGCGGAGGCGGCGGCGGGCAGTTCGGTGGCGGCGGCGGTGGCAACGGCACGCTGATCATCGGCGGCGGTGGTGGCGGCGGCGGCTCGTCGTATGCCGGCGCCGGCACGTCCTCCGTCACGCATCAACAAGGCGCGCAGACCGGCAACGGTCGAGTCGTGATCACCTGGTGAGCGGGAGCTTCATATGGTAGCGCGCAGCCTGTTCCGCGTGGTGCTCGTCGCGTCGACCATGAGCGCAACGACAACGACCGCCGCCGCCCAAACCGGCGTGCGGCAATCGGGCAGTGCGACGGTGGCCGTGGGTGTCGGCTCCGGCGCCGCCACCTTCAACTGCGCCGCGTGCCTGTCGCAGCGCCAGCTCAGCGTCGCCGCCAAGATCCGGGCCGGCATGACGTTGACGTCGGCGTGGACGGCCGGCCTCGAGGGCAACCTCTGGACCAAGCGGTTCCAGCGCCCGAACGGCCATTCGGCGGCTCAACTCGCGTTCGCGGATCTCGCGGCCCAGTGGTATCCGGCCGGAGGATCGGAGTTCTTCGTGAGCGCCGGCGCCGGGGTCGCGCTGTTCCACGAGACGATCAGCAACAATGGCTCCGCGGCCTTCACGGTGAGCAGCCTGAGCCCGGCGCTGGTTCTCGGACTGGGATGGGACCTTCCCGTCGGCGACCGTTGGGCGGTGACGCCCTACGTGGACTTCCTGACCGGCGGAGCGTCTTCAGCAATCCCGGATGGAACGGGCGCCCGCCAGCGCTTTCAACCGGCGCTCGTGCAGATCGGCCTCGCGGTCACACGGCTTCCGCCGTGGAGAGACGCCGCGGCGGCATGGGGACTGCCGCGCGCCAGGCGGCCGACCGCCGCGCGCCGGGTCCGCTCCGCGTCGACGACGGCCACCCCGTGACGGACGGAGGTGGAGTGGTGCACGCGGTGCATCGTCGCGGAACCGAATCGCGCCGGTGAGTCCCGCGGCGACGCTTCGTGCCGCACGTGCGCGGAGTTGCGGGACGGTACGGGTCTTGCTTTTTCGATCACCAATCTCTGCCGGGCGACGGAGCCCGTGCGGAACGCCGGAGTCCGTCCGCGGGCCCGGTACTCGCAGCCTGGGGGAGGTGATCTATGTGCGGTATCGTCGGCTACGTGGGGCATCGAGACGCCAGCCCGATTCTCCTCGACGGATTGGCCCGCCTCGAGTATCGCGGATACGATTCCGCCGGCATCGCGATCGCCGGCGCGGACGGACTGCAGGTGCGAAAGCTGGCGGGTCGGCTGGCCAACCTCGTCGGGCTGGTCGCCCGAGAGCCTCTACGCGGCGGTTGCGGCATCGGCCACACGCGCTGGGCCACCCATGGCGCACCGACCGCCAGCAACGCGCACCCGCATCTGGACTGCGACGGCCGCGTCGCCGTCGTGCACAACGGCATCATCGAAAATGCGGACGTGCTGCGGGCGCGGCTGGAACGCGCCGGCCACCGCTTCCGCACCGAAACCGACAGCGAAGTCCTTGCCCACCTCATCGAAAGCAGTGACGCGGCGACGCTGGAAGAGCGCGTGGCCGGCGCGCTGTCCCACGTGCAGGGCACGTACGGCCTGGTGGCCGCGAGCGTTGCGGAACCGTCCAAGCTGGTCGCCGCGCGCCGCGGGTCCCCGGTCCTCCTCGGACTCGGGACGGACGAACTGTTCGTGGCCTCCGACGCCAGTGCCCTGATGTCGCACACGCGATCGGTCGTCTACCTGAACGACGGCGACATCGCCGTGCTCACGCCTTCGGCCTACTGCATTCGCGACGAGCACGACGTGGTGCAGCCGCGGAACGTCGATGCCATCGACTGGGACGACGACGCCGTCGAGCTGGCGGGCCACCCGCACTACATGCACAAGGAAATCTTCGAGCAACCGGACACGCTGCGAGACGTGATGCGCGGCCGCCTGCTGCCGAACGACGGGTCCGCCCGCCTCAACGGGCTCAACGTCACGCCTGACCAGTGCCGGCGCTTCGACCGCGTGCTCATCATCGGGTGCGGCAGCTCGTGGCATGCCGGGCTCGTCGGCCGCCACTACATGGAAGAGTTGGCGACCCTTCCGGTCCAGGTGGATTACGCATCCGAGTTCCGGTATCGCTACGTCCCGCGGATGCCGCGCACGCTCACCATCGCCATCTCCCAGTCCGGCGAAACCGCGGACACCCTCGAGGCGCTTCGCGCCGCCAAACGCGCCGGATCGCGGGTCGTCGGGATCGTCAACGTCGTGGGGAGCACCATCGCGCGCGAAACGCACGGCGGCGTCTTCCTGAGGGCCGGCCCGGAGGTCGGCGTGGCGTCCACCAAGGCGTTCACCTCGCAGCTCGTGGCGCTGCTGCTCGTCGCGCTCTATCTGGGACGCCATCGGGGGCTGTCGGCCGACGACGGAAAGACGGTGGTGCAGCACCTGGTCGGGTTGCCGGATCTGGTGGCCCGGACCCTGGAACTCGACGAGGACGTCGCCGGACTCGCGCAGGCGTTCACCACCTCCACCAGCGCCTTGTACCTCGGCCGCGGCATCAACTTTCCGGTGGCGCTCGAAGGCGCGCTCAAGCTGAAGGAGATCAGCTACGTCCACGCCGAGGGGTACCCGGCGGCCGAAATGAAGCACGGGCCGATCGCGCTCATCGACCCCGATCTGCCGGTCGTCTTCATCGCGCCCAAGGACCGCGTCTATCCGAAGGTCGTCGCCAACATGCAGGAGGTGCGGGCGCGGGGCGGGCGCATCGTCGCGATCACGAGCGAGGGCAACGGCGACCTGCGCGGCGTCGCGACGCACCAGTTGCGCATCCCGGCGTGCGCTCCCTTCGTGGCGCCGATCGTCGCCTCGGTTCCGCTCCAGTTGCTGGCCTATCACACGGCGCTCCTCCGCGAGTGCGACGTCGATCGACCGCGCAACCTGGCCAAGAGCGTGACCGTGGAGTGAGTGCGCATGCGGCGCCGGTGCGTCTGGACCTTGGGCATCGCCCTGCTGGCTGCCACGCGCCTTGCGGCGCAGGCGCCGCCCCCGCCGTCGAGCGACTTCCGGACGGGGGACCGGATCCTGATGACGGTCGAAGGCGAACCGCAGCTGTCCGACACCTTCACCGTCGTAGCGGGCCCGGCGATCGACGTTCCGGTCATCGGCGCCGTTCCGCTCACCGGGGTGACCGAGATGGGCCTCGAGCGCTACCTCAGCACCTACATCGCTCGATACGTCCGGCATCCCGTCGTGCACGCCACGGCGATGATCCGCATGGGCGTGCTGGGAGAGGTCGCGCACCCGGGGTTCTATGCGCTGCCGTCCCAGGCCCTGCTCGAGGACGCGTTGATGACGGCAGGCGGGGTCACGCAGACGGCCCGCATCGACGGCCTGTACCTCTCGCGCCCCGACGCGCCCAGGATTTCCAACGACTCGCTGCACCGCGCGATTGCCGACGGCCTGACGATCGCGGAGCTGGGTGTGCGGTCGGGAGACGAGCTCGTCGTTCCGCGCATGCCGGCGGTCGACCGCACGGCACGGATCATCGGTCTGCTCGTGACCGTGCCGGCCGCGCTCGTCGCCGTCCTCCGGTTCCGGTGACGGGCCGCCTCGCCCATCCCCCGGTGCGCCCAGGCGCACCCGCCGCGTAGCGGCGCCCCCTTCCACCCCGCCGCCACTCCGTCCGGCAAGCGCTGCGATCCCGGGCTTATCTTTCACGAGACCCGCCGGTAGAACGCGTCCCCGGCGCCGTTGCGCGCCTGCACGCGCACGTCCCCGATCCGGAATCGTCTCCATGCGCTCACTCCGCAAGCCACTCATCGGACTCGCCGCGGCCGTCGGCGTTCTCATCGTCCTCCTCGCGCTGCTGCCCTATCTCTTCCGCGGCCGGATCGCCGCGCTCGCGCGCACCGAGGTCGCGTCGTCGGTGAACGCCGACGTGCGGTGGAGCGGAGTGGACCTCAGCCTCCTCCGCAACTTTCCCAACGTCACCCTCCGCCTCAACGACCTCTCCATCGTCAACGCCGCGCCGTTCGCCGGCGACACCCTGCTGGCCGTTCGGGAGTTCCGCGTCGTGCTCGACCTGGTCAGCGTGGTGCGCTACCTCACCGGCGGTCACGCGATCGTCGTGCGCCAGGTGATCGTGCAGCAGCCGGTCGCGCACGTTCGCGTGCTGAAGGACGGCACCGCCAACTGGCAGATCATGCGCGCAAGTCCGGCCGCCGCGAAGCCCGGCGCCAGCAAGGCAGTCGCCGTCTCCCTCCGCCGGCTTGCCGTGAACGACGCCAACGTCACCGTCGACAGCCGGGAGTCCAACCTCACCGCCGCGGTCTCGGCGCTCGACGTGGCGTTGAACGGCGACTTCACACAGGACCGCTTCACGCTCGGCACTTCCATAAAGGCTAATGACGCCTCGGTGACCTTCGGCGGCGTCCCGTACCTCGACCACGTCGCCGTGGCGCTCAACACCGACGTCGGCGCCGACATGCGCGCCAAACGCTTCACCGTCAAGGAGGCGAAGCTCGGGCTGAACGACCTCGCGCTGGCCCTCAACGGCACGGTGACGCTGGGCGGCGAGAACACCGGCCTCGACCTCGCCTTCTCGACGCCGAGCAACGACGTCGGCGGGATTCTGTCGCTCGTGCCCGCGCTCTACAAGCGCGACTTCTCAAAGGTGCAGACCGCCGGCAAGATGGCCCTCTCCGGAACGGTGAGAGGCGCGTACGGGCCCAAGGCATTCCCCGCCCTCGCCCTCCACGCAACCGTGGACAACGGAAGCTTCCGCTATCCCGATCTCCCGCTCGGCGCGCGCGACATCGGGCTCGATCTCGCCGTCAACAACCCGGGCGGTGACGTCGACCGCACCGTCGTGAACCTCAGCCGGTTCCACGTCGAGCTCGGCCAGCGACCCTTCGACGCGCGGCTCACCCTCAGCACGCCGGTGAGCGATCCCGAGGTCAGTCTCGCCATGAAGGGCTCGGTGGACCTGGCCGACGTCCGCCGCACCGTGGAACTGCCGGACGTCAAGGACCTGTCGGGCCTCGTCAGCGCCGACTTCGCCGTGCATACGAAGAAGTCCTGGGTGGACGCCGGCCGCTACGACCGGGTCTCGGCGTCGGGGACGTTCGCCGCGTCGCGCGTGGCCGTGTCCGGGGCGGCCGTTCCGCAGCCCGTCGCCGTCGACTCGGCGCTGCTGCGCTTCACGCCGCAACGCGTGGAGCTGCCGGCCTTCGTCGCCCGCATCGGCAGCAGCGACGTGCGCGCTACCGGAACGCTGGAGAACCTCGTCGGCTTCCTGTTCCACAACGGGGCGCTGCAGGGGCAGGCCACCGTTGCCAGCAACACCTTCAACCTGAACGAGTGGCAGTCGTCGGATAAGAAGACTCAGATCATCCCCGTCCCGCCGAACGTGGACTTCACCCTCGGCGTCACCGCGAAGCGGCTGCTATATGGAAAGCTGGATATTCGCGACGCGCACGGCCGCGTGCTGGTGAAGGATCAGCGGGTCACGCTCGACGGCTTCGGGATGCACATGCTCGGCGGTGAGGTCGTCGCCAGCGGCTATTATGAGACCACGACTCCGGCGCAGCCGACCTTCTCGTTCGACGTCGGGGTCGACTCGCTGGACGTCCCCACCGCCTATTCGTCGCTCGTCACCATCCAGCGCCTCGTGCCGGTCGCCCGCTACGCCCGCGGGCATTTCAACTCCAGGTTGACGCTTGCCGGACCGCTCGCCACGGACATGATGCCCGTGTTCGACAAGCTGACCGGGCAGGGCTCGTTCCAGACCGGCACGATCTCCGTCGACAGCTTCCCGCCGCTG
>DASVWS010000069.1:0-16699 GCA_036393095.1 Gemmatimonadaceae bacterium
GCACGCCGCGCTCGCGGACGAGATGTACTGCACGGCGAGTTCGGCAACGAACGTCGTGTCGCGCACCACGGTCAGGTGCGCGCCCTGCTTCAGGCCGGCCCGCGTGCCGGCGTCCACGTACACCGTGGGCCCGCTGATGTAAGTCACGTGCGCCCAGACGGTGTTCGAATCCGCGGGCGGCGTCGCGGGCGTGGCCGTCCCGGTCGATGGCGGCCCCGCTTTCGTCTGCGCGCCTGCGGGCGTCGCCGCGCCGAAGAGCGCGGCGGCGAGCAGGAACGGCAGTCCGCCGTGCATGGGCGTGAATGTCATCCGCCGGCCCTCCCCGTCGGATGACAGGAGTAGCAGTGCGCCGCATCGTACACGTAGCCCGACACGCCGCTGTGGTTCGAATCCGTGCTGCTCTTGCCGTGGCAACCGCCGGTCATGCACGAGAACACGGAATAGCTGGTCGACGAGGTGTGGCAATCTGAGCACTGCGTCCAGCGCCCGGCATGCGTGCCCGAATAGATGGGGAAAAAGTTGGCGTCGTGGTTGAACGTCGCCCCCGCCCACGTCGACGTCGTGTGGCACTGGTCGCACGTCTGCGGGAAGCCCGCCGCCGCGTGTCCGGGGTTGGTCGTGCCGTTGTAGTCGGCGAGGTGGCACGACACGCACGTCGTGGGCTTGCCCTTGTACACGCCGTCGCCGTGGCAGGCGTTGCACGCGAGCGACGTGTGCGCGCCGGTGAGCGGGAAGGCGGTGGTACTGTGGTTGAACGTCGCGCTCGTCCAGTTCGTGGTGCTGTGGCAGGTCTCGCACGTGGTGGGGAAGCCCGACGCGGCATGCGGAGGATTCGTCGTGTTGTCGTAGTCCGTCTGGTGGCACGACGCGCACAGTTTGGACTTGCCCTTATACACGCCGTCGCCGTGGCAGCCGGTGCAGGCCACGGCGAGGTGCGCACCCGTGAGCGGGAAGCCGGTGAGGTTGTGATCGAACGACGCGCCGTGCCAGCTCGATTCGCCGTGGCACTCGGTGCACACCTGCGGGAACGCGCCGCCCACGTGGTCCGGGGTCTTGGCGTTCTGATAGTCGGTGGCGTGGCATCCGAAGCACGTCGTGGGGCGGTTGGCGTACTGCGACCGGCCGGGGGCCGCGGGCAGATGGCAATCCTCGCAGGCGGCGATGGCGTGCGCACCATGCAGCGGGAAGCGCGTGAGGTCGTGCATGCGGCGCATCGCGGCCGGGTCGACGAAACTCCTGGTCGTGTGGCAGCGCGAGCACTGCGTGCCGAATTCGCCGTGGTGCACATCGGTGTGGCACGAGGCGCACGCCGTGGAGGTGTGCGCGAAGTCCAGCGTCCGGTGGCAGGCCATGCACGGCGCCTTCTGGTGCGCCCCTTCCAGCGGGAACACCGACGGTGCATGGCGGAAATCCTTGCTGATCGCCACCGGCTTCCAGCTGTCGGGCCGGTGGCACGTGCTGCACGCGCCGATCGTGGGGCCGTGCGGATTGTCGCCGCCCTGCGCCGCTGCGCCCGATGCGACGAGGGCCAGCGCCGCGAGCGCCGGCAACCACGGGAAAGTTCGGGGGGATTTCATGGCGTTCTCCTCGGCGTCGTGCCGCCGTGACAGCTGGCGCAGGTCGTGGACAGCGGCCGGTACACGACGCGGACCTTTCCGCTCGCGTCGGCCTTCTTCGTATGACATGCCGCGCACGCCACCCTGGCGTGCGCGCCCGTGAGCGGGAACGACGTGTCGCGATCGTGGTCGAACCGCGACGCCGGCGTGAACGACGCCACGTCGTGGCACGCGCCGCAGGCGCCGCCGTCCTTGCGGTGCGCGAACTGGTTGCCGTGCGGATCGTCGGCCTCGTGGCAGGCGCGGCAGTCCGTGGCGCGCTTCTGCGTGAACGGCAGCTTCGCCACACCCCTGGGTGCCGCGATGAGCGTCGATGCCGCGGCGCCGCCGCGCATCTCGTCGTGGCAGGCCACGCACGGGGTGGCGCGGTGCGCCCCGTCGAGCGCGAAGCTGAACCGCGCGTGCAGATCGACGTCCACCGTCGACGGACGGAACGCGCGCGCGTCATGGCAGGTGGCGCAGCCATCCTGCATCGGCATCGCGCCGCCCTTCAGGTAGCGGCCGCCGTGCGGATCGACGTGGCAGTCCTGGCACGCCGTCTCCGGCACCTGGAGCACGACTTTCGCCGGACCGTACGCCGCCGCGGGCTTCGGGAGCGCCCGGAGCCCGGGGCGCGTGAGGCCGTGGCAGGCCGCGCACCGGATCTGCGCGTGCCGCCCGTCGAGGGGGAAGCGCAGCTTCGCGTGCGCGGCCAGCGAGAAGGTGCTCGGCGTCCAGCCGGCGTCGGTGTGGCAGGCCTCGCAGCTCCCCTGGTCGGGACGCGAGGCGAGCTGTCCGCCGTGCTGGTCGGCATGGCAGTCGGCGCACTTCGCGAACGCCATCGTCAGCCGCGTCACCTTGCCGGTGGTCGTGTGGCAGGCCGCGCACTTCACCTCGGCGTGCTTGCCGGTGAGCGGGTAGCGCGTGGCGGCGTGCTGGGCGAGCGTGAACGTGGACGGCGTGAACCCCTGCACCCGGTGGCACGCCGCGCAGTCGGCGGGCTTGCCGTTGAGCAGCCCCTGCCCCGCGTGCGGATCCTGGTGGCACACGCCGCAGGTGGCGAAGGGCGGATCCTTGATCCTGAGATTCGGCCCGTGGCACGCGTCGCACTTCACGGCGGCATGCTTGCCGAGGAGCGGGTAGCGGGTGGCCGAGTGGTCGAAGTGCGCCTGCTCGATCACGTGCCACCCGCGCGTGGTGTGGCAGTCGCTGCAGCGGCCGGCCATCTTCGCGCCGTGGGGGTTGGCGTGGCAGTCGGTGCACACCTTGAACGCCAGCGGCTTGAAGCGAGGGATCAACTTCCCCCTGGCGTCGGGCGTGATACCGAGCGACGGCGCGAGGTGGCACTTGTCGCACTGCACGTCCACGTGCTTCCCGGTGAGCGGGAAGGCGCTGCTGTCGTGGTCGAACTTCGGCGCCGGTTTCCACCCCTTCGAGTCGTGGCAGCGGTCGCAGCTCTCCCCGAGCGAGCCCTTGTGCACGTCGTCGCTGCGGTGGCAGGACGCGCACGCCGTCTCGAGCCCCACCCAACCGGCGGAACCCTTGCGCTGCGAGAGCGCTGCAGCCTGACCGGCGCGGAACTTCAGCGTATGACAGTCCTCACACTTGGCCTCGGCGTGCTTCCCTTCCAGCGCCCAGCCGGCGAGCAGATGGTCGAACCGGTCGCGCGACCCGCCCGGCCAGGCGATGAGTTTGAAATCCGTGCCCGCGTGATCGGGGTGGCAGCTGGCGCAGTCCTTCTTCTGCTGCGTCACGACGCGGGCGTGATACCCGCGATTCTGCTGCAGCAGCCACGCGATCTCCTTGTGGCACGCCAGGCACATCTGGTTCATGGGTTCGCGGTGCAGCCCATGGCACTGCGCGCAGTTCATGGGACCTTCCAGGTCGTGATGCGCGCGCGCCAGCGGCCCGGGCGAGATCTGGGCCCGCGATCGCGCCGGCAGCGCCAGCAGCAGGAGTCCGCACACGAGGAGGCATTTGCGCATTCACCCCGCCCGCGCCTGCTGCTGGGGAATCGGCACGTCCTTCTCGACGATGCGCACGCCGAGGCGCTCGAGGAACGCGTAGGGCGCCTCGCCGCCGATGCGCACCACGACGTAGTCGGCCGGCAGGATCCGCGACTGTCCTTCGTGTTCGAGCACCACCACGTCGTCGCGGACCTCGTGCACCCGGCTCTTGAAGTACGGCGTCACTTTGCCGGCGGCGATCGCCCGCTCGATCTTCTCGCGATTCCGCTCGGCGATGCGCTGGAAGGCGTCGCCGCGGTACGAGAGCGCCACCGTGGTACCCGTCTGGTTGGCGAGGCCGAGCGCCGATTCCACGGCGCTGTCGCCGCCGCCGACCACGACCATGCGCTTGCCGGCGAACGCCTCCATCTCGACGATGTCGTAGAACACGTGGTCCAGCCCCTCGCCCGGCACGCCGAGGCGCCGCGGGCTGCCCCGCCGCCCCATCGCCAGCACGACGCGACGCGCGAGATACGCGCTGTTCGCCGTCTCCACGCGGAACACGAGGCCTTCCCGCTTCACGTGCTGCACCTTCTCTCCGGTGCGCACGTCGAGCCCCGTATCGGCGACGATCGTCTCCCACACCTGCAGCAGCGTCTCCTTGGAGCCGTCGGCCACCCACAGGTCGCCGTACATGGGAATGCGCACCGGTTCGGCGAGGAGCAGCTTGTGGCGGGGATACTTGCGCACCGTGTCCGACAGCGAGCCCTGCTCGAGTACCACGTAGCTGAGCCCTGCGCGCAGCGCTTCGAGTCCCGCGCTCAGTCCCGCCGGCCCGGAGCCGACGATCACCACGTCCACCGCCGCGGCAATCCCGTCGGCGCGGCGGCTGCCGGGACGCAGTGACCTCGCCACGTGCTCCATTGCCATCTTGCCTTCGTTCACCGCGTTCTTGATCAGCCCGCGTCCGCCCAGCTCGCCGACGATATACAGCCCCGGCACGTTCGTCTGGAAGTTCTCGTCCAGCAGCGGCACGGTCACGCGGTTCACTGCCGCGCCGCGCGTGACGAGAATCGCCCCCACCGGGCACCCACGCACGCACTCCCCGTGTCCCTTGCACAGCGCGTCGTCCACGACGGCCAGCTTGCCGCGCAGCGTGATGGCGCCGGGTTCGGGGCACGCCGCCACGCAGGTGCCGCACCCCACGCACATGTCGGCGCGCACGAGCGCCTTCGGCTCGCCGGTCGCCGCTGCCGCTGGATCCGCGATCGGCGCGCGGACCATCTCGAACACCTGCATCGGCGCGCCGCACTTGGGACACGACGCCGCGCCTGCGGCAACCGGCATTCGACAGCGCGGGCAAGGCGTGGGCTTCGGCGCAGCGGACGCCGGCGGCTTGCTGGCCCGCAGATGCCACAGCATGGCGAGGAGCGTGATGCCGGCGAAGGCGATCGTCGTGATCGACATGCGCGCTACCGGAACCAGGTGGCGCCCACCGCCACCACGACCACGACGTGAATCACCACGGCCACCAGCGCCGTCAGCGCGAACGGACGGTGGGCCACGTGCCAGTACCGGAACACCCGGTGCGTGGCGTTGAGCATGCGCGTCTGCTGCTCGAGCTTCATTTCCCGCGCGGCCAGCCGCGCCGCCTCGCGAAGCTGCTTCTCGTTGAGGCGCCTGTTGCTCGGCGCCAGCGTCGCCCACCGTGCGCGCAACCGGCGCACGCGGCGCCACCGGAACAGGTCGTCGGCGAGCAGGCGGGCCAGCACGCGCAGCGGATTCCCTTCCGTGTCCGTCGCCTCTCCGCCGTGCAGCGTGGATTCGAGCACCTGTGGCGTGAGCCCGGTGGCCGCGGCCAGCTTCTGAATCAGCTCGCGGCGCTGGGCGGCCACCTCGTCGCGCGTGAGCTCGATGCCGCTGCGCGCGCGCGGAATGCGGGTGTACAAATACCGGCCCACGATGCCGCTCGCGATCACCACCATCATCGCCAGCAGCCCGAGCCCGATCACGCCGTCGGACCGCCACGCGGCATGGATCGCGAGCAGCAGCGGCAGTACCAGCGCCGAGGTCACGTGCACGTCGAGCCAGCGGCCGATGGAGCCCGTCCACCGCAGCGCCTTCCACTTCTTGCGCAGCGGATAGAGCCAGAGGAAGACGAAGATCAGGAACGCCGCGATGCCGGCCGACTGCCCGATGTACCCCGACGGCTGCAGCCACGCCCGCCACGGGTGCCGCGCCCGCACTTCGAGCGGCGCCGAGTAGTACGGCGCACCGATGACGTTGATCGCCAGCAGCGGCAGGCACAGCACGATCAGTACGACCGTGCTCCTCTTGATTCCTGCACTGGCTTCTTTCATTTGCCCGGCTGGTGGGAGCGCCGGGCGAGGGCACGGGTGGGCATGCCTCGGACTTGCTCTGGGGTTGGATCGCGTCGCGGCTTCGCAACTGCAGTACACGCACATGCGACTATTGCTCCAAACGCGCGACGCATGTCGTCGCAACACCGAACAGACGCCTCGCGTGACGCCAGTCACCCCGTTCCCGCCGTGTTTCGTCACGGCGCCGGCAAGGCGACCATCGGTCCGGCTCGGCCGCATGTCGGGCGTCTCCCGACGGTCGAGCGGCGGCCGGCGGACCCGCGAGCGCGCGGCACGGCGCCCCGCATTTCTTTGACAACTTCCGCCGGCGCCCGTTGATTCGTCTCCGGCGCTGGCGCATCCCCCGTCCTGCATCACGTCGCCGCGACGCCGCGGAGCTATCACACCGTTCGGGCGCATCCGTGCTGCTCATCCTCGCCACCGCCTTCGTCCTGTCCGGCGCCGCCGGGCTCATCTACGAAACGATCTGGACGCGCTACCTGAGCCTGTTCGTGGGCCACGCCGCGTACGCCCAGATCATCGTGCTCGTCATCTTCCTCGGCGGGATGTCGCTCGGGGCGTTCGCCGCGGGCAACCGGTCGTCTCGGCTCCGGCAGCCCCTGCTCTGGTACGCCGGCGTCGAATTCGCGGTGGGCGTCATCGCCTTCCTGTTCCACGGCGTGTTCGTGGCCGTCACCGACTTCGCCTACGCGCACGTCTTTCCGCACCTGGCCGGCGGCGCCGGCGGCTTCGCCGTCATGGCGGTGCAGTGGTCGCTGGCCGCGCTCCTCATCCTTCCGCAGTCGGTGCTGCTCGGCGCCACCTTTCCGCTCATGAGCGCCGGCGCCATCCGCATCGTGCGCCGCGAGCCCGGCCGCGTGCTCGGCCTGCTCTACTTCACGAACAGCCTCGGCGCCGCGGCGGGCGCGCTCGTGGCGGGGTTCTATCTCATCGGCGCGTTCGGGCTCCCGGGCACCCTCGCCGCCGCGGGAATCCTCAACGTCATCGTCGCGGCCGGCGTGGCGGCCGCCTCGCGGTCGTACTACGCGCCCGATGAACCGGACGCCGAACCGCTTCCCGCACCGCTCGAGCAGAGCGCGACGCGCCCCGCCGAGTGGCGGGTGCTGCTCGTGGTCAGCTTCGGCACGGCAGTCGCGTCGTTCGTCTACGAGATCGCGTGGATCCGCATGCTGTCGCTGGTGCTCGGGTCGGCCACGCACTCCTTCGAGCTCATGCTGTCGGCGTTCGTGCTCGGCATCGCGCTCGGCGCGTACTGGATCCGCGGGCGCGCCGACGCGATGGCGCGGCCGATGTACGCGCTGGGGATGGTGCAGTGGATCATGGGCGCCCTCGCCGTGGCCACGCTGCCGTTCTACATGATGTCGTTCGAGTGGATGGCCGCGCTGCTCCACATGTTCGGCGCCACGCCGGCCGGCTACGACGGGTTCGTGGTCGCGCGCTATCTCATCTGTCTCGCGATCATGCTGCCGGCCACCTTCTGCGCCGGGATCACGCTCCCCCTCATTACCGAAATCCTCATCCGCCGCGGCGCCGGCGAGCGTGCCATCGGCGTCGTGTACGGCGTCAACACGCTGGGATCGATTGCCGGCGTCGTCGCGGCGGGGCTGATCCTGATGCCGGTGCTGGGGCTCAAGCTGCTGCTGATGAGCGGTGCGGTGGTGGACATTGCACTCGGTGTGATGCTGCTCCACCCCAGCGTGCTGGGAGACGACGCCGGCGCGCGGCACCGGTTCGGGTACCTGTCCGCCACCGTCGCCCTGCTCCTCTTCAACGCCATCTTCGTGCGCTTCGATCGGTGGAAGCTGTCGAGCGGCGTCTTCCGCCAGGGGCTGCTCCCCACGGCCGGCATGTACGACTTCCCCTTCTATAAGGATGGGCGCACGGCCACGGTGAGCGTGCGGCGCGACCGGTCCAGCGGCTACCTCACGCTGTCCACCAACGGCAAGCCCGATGCCTCCATGGATCCGTTCTGGGAGGACTCCACGATCGACCCGGGCGCGCTCCGTGCCCTCGCCGAAGACCAGGCCACGCAGGTGCTGCTCCCGATCATCAGCCTGGCGCACGAGCCGCGCGCGCGCGACGTGGCGGTGATCGGCCAGGGATCGGGGATGACGTCGAGCGTGCTGCTCGGCAGCCCGTACGTGCAGCAGCTCGTCACCGTGGAGATCGAGCCGCAGATGGTGAACGCGTCGCGGGCGTTCCGCCCCCTCAACCATCGCGTGTTCGACGATCCGCGTTCGCGCATCGTGATCGACGACGCCAAGGCCTACTTCGCGTCCACCGGCCGCAAGTTCGACCTCATCGTGTCGGAACCGTCCAATCCGTGGGTGAGCGGCGTGTCGGGACTGTTCACCACCGAGTTCTACCGCCGCGTGCGGCGAAATCTCACGGCCAGCGGCGTGCTCGGGCAGTGGCTGCACCTGTACGAGATCGACGACTCGCTGGTCGCATCGGTGCTCGCGGCAATCGACCAGAACTTCCGGTCGTACGAAGTGTTCTTCACCTCGAACAGCGACATCCTGATTCTCGCCACCAACCGCGCGGCGCCGCTCGCGCCCGACTGGAGCGTCGTGGCGTATCCAGGCATCGCGCACGACGTGCGGCGCGCGCCGCCGCTCACCCCGGAAGCGATGGAAGCCATGCGCATGGCGGGCCGCGGCCTCCTGCATCCGTACCTGTTCGAGCACGCACGGGCGAATTCCGACTACTACCCCGTGCTCGACCTCGGCGCCGAGCGCACGCGGTTCATGCATCGCGATGCGGTGGGGATGGAGAAGCTCGGCAAGGGCGCCTTCAACGTCGTGGCCGCGATGGCGGGGCGGCGCCTCGGCCTGGGCACCGAGCCGCTGGCCGTTGCGCCCGAGATTCCGCGCGTGTACGACCTCGCGCTGCAGGCGCGGCTGCGCCGCGTGCTCGCGATGACGCCCGCCGATCGGGCCGGCGTGCCGCGCGACACGGCGCTCTCGCACGCCGTGTTCCGCGTGTCGCGCTTCTATCAACTGCTGCACGATGGGCGGCCGCCCACGAGCTGGCACCGGTGGATGGCGTCGTTCACCGGCGTCGAGGGGCTGCTGCACGCGGGATCGGCGGGCGTGGCCGACGGCGGCTTCTTCGCCGCGGTGTACGCGTACCTCGACCGCGCGCACGCGCCCGCGGACGCGCGCGCGGCGGTGGACTTCACGCACGGGCTCGCGGCGTGGAACTTCCCGCAGGTCTCGCAGGCGGCCGACACGTTGATCGGCGAGTATCTGCGCGATTCGCTCCCATGGCTCGATCTCAACGACCTGCGCAACGGCGCCGTGGTCGCCCGGCTGAAGCTCAATGACCTGGCGGGTGCGCAGCGCGTGTTCAAGGCGCTCGCTCCCGCGACCGCGCCCTCCGACCTCACGGCGCAGCTGCTCGCCGCCGACCTGGTGCTGCGCCGGATCGCGCCGGCCGATACGCTGTCGCCGCCCTGACCGCGCGGCGGCACGGGTGGTGCCCGCGGCCCCGCCTGCTGACCTGCCGACCCTTGAAGCTCCGCGTGCAACCGCCGAGGTTGCGGGAAAACGCACACGCTCGGAGCACGGCATGCCGGAACTCACACTCGACCCCGCCACCACGGCGCTGGTCCTCATCGATCTTCAGCGCGGCATCGCCGCCTCCCAGACCGCCCCGCACGCCGCGGCCGACGTCATCGCGCGCGCCGCACGGCTGGCCCGCCGATTCCGCGAGGTCGGAGCCGCGGTCGTGCTCGTGCGCGTCGACCCCGGCCCGCGGTGGGAGCTGTTTCCGCGCGTTACGGCCGACGTGCCGCGCCCGATGCCGCCCGGCGCCCTTCCCGCCGACTGGGCGAGCATCGTCCCCGAGCTCGGCCCGGAACCCGGCGACGTCGTCGTCACCAAGCATCAGCCCGGCGCCTTCTTCGGCACCGATCTCGACGTGCAGCTCCGCCGGCGCGGCATCCGCACGATCGTCCTCGGCGGCATCTCCACGAACATCGGGGTCGAGGCCACGGCGCGCGTCGCGTACGAGTCGGGCTACGAGCAGGTGTTCGTGGAGGACGCGATGGCCGCGCGCGACGCGGACCTGCATACGCACGCCGTGACCCGCTTCTTCCCGACGATCGGCCGGGTGCGCAGCACGGCCGACGTGCTCGCCGCGCTCGCTTGACGCGCGTCCGCCGTCCGCGTCGGCACTCCCGGCCCCGATGACGCCCCGGCGCCCTCCGGTCATCGCGCGCGCGCTCGCGCACCGCAACTACCGGCTGTTCTTCAGCGGGCAGAGCGTCTCGCTTATCGGCACCTGGATCACGCGCGTCGCCACGAGCTGGCTGGTGTACCGGCTTACGGGCTCGGCGCTGCTGCTCGGCGTCGTCGGGTTCGCCGGCCAGATCCCGACGCTCGTCATGGCGCCCGTTACCGGCGTGCTCGTCGACCGGTGGAACCGCCATCGCGTACTCGTCATCACGCAAACGCTGTCCATGCTGCAGTCGGCCGCGCTCGCGGCGCTCGCGCTCGCCGGGGTCATCACGGTGGGCGAGATCATCGCCCTCCAACTCTTCCAGGGCGTCGTCAACGCCTTCGACATGCCGGCACGCCAGGCATTCGTGGTGAAGATGGTGGAGGACCGCGCCGATCTTTCCAACGCCATCGCCCTCAACTCGATGATGGTCAACGGCGCCCGCGTCATCGGGCCGTCCATCGGCGGCTTCCTCATCGCGGGGCTGGGCGAGGGATGGTGCTTCCTCGTCGATGCCGTGTCGTACGGCGCCGTGATCGTCTCCCTCTTCGCGATGCGCGTCGCGCGCGAGGCGCCGCGCCCGCGCGCGACGCACATCTTCGAAGAGCTCGTCGAGGGCTTTCAGTACGTGTCGGGATTCGTGCCGGTGCGCGCCGTGCTCCTCGTGCTCGCCACGATGGCCGTGATGGGCATGCCGTACACGGTGCTCATGCCCGCGATGGCGCGCGAAGTGCTGCATGGCGGACCGCACACCTACGGCATTCTCATGACCGCGGCGGGCGTGGGCGCGGTGGGCGGTGCGCTCTATCTCGCCGCGCGCACCACGGTCCTGGGGCTCGAGCGCGTGATCGCCGGCGCGGCAGGCGTGTTCGGCACGGGCCTGATCGCGTTCTCGCAATCCCGCCTGCTCTGGCTCTCGCTCGCCATCCTGCCCGTCGCCGGCGCCGGGATGATGATCACCATGGCATCAGTGAACACGTTTGTGCAGACGGTGGTCGAGGAGCGGCTCCGCGGACGCGTCATGGCCTTCTACGCCATGTCGTTCACGGGCATGGTGCCTCTGGGCAGCCTCCTCTCGGGATTCATCGCCGAGCACCTTGGCGCTCCCCGAGCCATTCTCCTCGGGGGCACCGCGTGCCTTCTGGGCAGCGCCGCGTTCACGCTCTGGATCCCGCGCTTCCGGGCGCTCGTCAATCCCATTTACATCGCCCGCGGCATCATCCCGGAACCCGGGGAGGTAGCCACCAGAGCGCACTAAGAAAGTGCGAGAAAACGACTTGGCCAATTTCGCGGTGACGAAACCGGACTATACTGGGGTCTGTTGCTGTGAAGGACCGGCACACTGGTCCGAGCAGCAAACGGAACCACCAGCCTAGTCGTACAGAGCAAGTGTAGGACAACCCGGATCCGGCGAGCGCGGGGTCAGCGTACTTTCAGGTGCGTGTTTGGGGGGGATTCCCGCCCGTCCGGGTCCGCGGTTCTTGCTCTGGAGCAGTGGGACGCATACGGCTAAGGCATTTCGCGGCGACGGCGATGAGGACTTCTCGCGTGATCGCCAGCAGAACGAACTCCACGAAGAACGCCAGTGGCTGACACGGATCCGTCAAGGAGACCGTGACGCGTACGGCTTGCTCGTGGCGCGCCACCTCGATCGAGCGTTGGCGCTGGCGGTCCGCGTGCTCCACCATCGCGAAGACGCCGAAGACCTGGTGCAGGACGCGTTCTTCGCCGCCCTCGAGCATCTCGACGCGTTCGACGCGTCGCGCCCGTTCTGGCCGTGGTTCTCGCGCATCCTCGTGAATCGCGGGCTCGACCTCGCCGCGGCCCGCGCCGTTCGCGTCACCGAGCCGCTGCCCGAAGAACTGTTCGACCACCATGAGGATCCCGCCCGCGCCGCCGAGCGTGCCGAGATCCTCACGCGGTTCCGGCACGAGCTCGCCCTGCTCCCGCCCCGTCGCAAGCTGATCATGCAACTGTTCGAGCTCGACGGGTATTCGGTGGCCGAGATCGCCGCGCTGCTCGAGACCTCGCCGGCCACCGTGCGCTGGCACCTGCACGCGGCCCGGCACCAGCTGCGTCAATCCCTTTCTCCGCTGCACGGAGACGGTCCATGAAACACGACGACCTGCGTCCCGACCCCGAGCTGCGCGATCTCCTGCGCCGCTTCGACTCGTCCGGCGCCGCCACCGACGCCGCGCGCCAGGCGCTCGCCCGGCGCATCGTCGCCGAGGGCGCGCCGCTGCTCGCCGCGCGCCGCGGCGCGCCGGCCGCCTGGTGGGAGCTCACCGCCACCTGGGCGCGAACACTCATTCCCATCGGCGTCGCCACGGCGCTCGCCGCCGCTGCGGTCATCGTCTGGACGTCGCGCCAGCCGCGCCGCGCGCTGCCGTCCGCGGTCGCGACGCAGGACTCGCTGGTCGGCGCCGTGCCGCGCGATCCCACGTCGCGGCATCTCATCGATCTGCTCGTCACGCCCGCGCCCACGCCGCGGAGCTCGCATTGACCCGGCGCCGCCAGGGTGCGATGCGCCTGCCGCCGCGCTTTCTCGCCGTCGTCGTGCTCTGCGCGCTCGCGCTCGGCAGCGGACTCGCCGGCGTCGCCGTAGACCGTATGCTGCTGCGGCCGACGACGTCGGCCGTGGCGTTTCCCGACACGTCGTTCCACCCCATCGAGTCGATCCTCCGTTCGCCAACCGACGCCGACCGGCGCGCCATCCGGCGCGAGCTCACGCAGCAGCTGAGTCTCACGCCGACGCAGGCCGATACCATCGACAGCATCATGAGCCGCCGTTCCGGTGAATTCCGCGCCCTGCGCGCCGAGCTCCGCCCCCGCGTGCAGGGCCTCGTGGACTCCGTGCACGCGAGCATCGAGCAGGTGCTCACGCCGGCGCAGCGCGATCTGTTCCGCCGCATGCAGCCCACGCGCGACTCGAGCACCACGCCGTGACGCGCCGCGCCCTCCTCGGAGCCGCCGCGCTCGCGCTCGCCGGCTGCGTGAGCGCGCCGCCCGCCATCGACGGCGTGGCCGCCGCGCCGCCGCGGCCCAATGCGTACTGGAAGCCGCCCGCGTCGGTGACCGCCCCGCCGCCGGCGCCGCCCGCGCCCGTCGCGCCCAAGGCGGCGGACACGGCCGCCGCACCGTTCTCCGCACAGGCGCTGCAGCGGCTCACACTCGCCGACGCGGTGGACATCGCGCTCCGCAACAACCCGGCCACCCGGCTGTCGTGGGCGCAGGCTCGCGCCGCTGCCGATGTCTACGGGGCCAGCCGCGGCTCGCTCTTCCCCACGGTCATCGGCACCGCGACCATCACGCGTTCGCGCTCCATCGCCGTGCCCGGCCGCCTCGCCGGCGAACGCACGCAGTGGGGCCCGACGGTGAATCTCTCGTACCTCGTCTTCGATTTCGGCGGCCGGGCGGGCGGCATCGAGGCAGCGCGGCAGACCGCCATCGCCGCCGACCTGGCGCACAACACGACGGTGCAGAACACCGTACTCCAGGTGGAAGGCTCGGTCTTCTCGTATCTCGCCACCCGCGCATTGCGCGACGCGCAACGCACGGCGCTCGACGAAGCAACGGCCAACCTGGCCGCGGCCGACGACCGGCACAACGTGGGGCTTGCCACCATCGCCGACGTCCTGCAGGCCCGCACCGCGCGATCGCAGGCGCAACTCGATCTCGAGACCCTCGAGGGACAGCTCAACGTGACCCGCGGCGCCCTCGCCGTGGCCATGGGGCTGCCGGCCAACACCACGGTCGACCTCCCCGACGAAGCGGCGCCCGACACCTCCGCCATCGACGCCGTCACCGAATCCGTGGATTCACTGATCGACGTGGCGGCCCGCAACCGCCCTGACCTCCTGCAGGCGCGCGCCCAGGCCAGGATCGCCGAAGCGCAGCTCCGCCAGACGCAGTCCGCGCGGCTCCCCGCGCTCGCCTTCACGGCCACCGCGGGCCACACGCAGTCGGATCTCAGCGGCTTTGCCGGCAACAGCTACACGCTCAACCTCGGCATCTCCATGCCGCTGTTCACCGGGTTCACCGACTTGTACGACGTCCGCGCCGCCCGCGAGCAGGTGGCAGCCGCGAGCGCGCGCGCCGAGCTCACGCGACAGCAGATCGCGTTGCAGGTGTTCACCTCCTACTACGCGATGCGCACCGCCGGCCAGCGCGTCCGCACCTCCGCCGACCTGCTGGCCAGCGCCGGACAGTCGGAGCAGGTCGCGCGCGGCCGCTACACCGAGGGCGTCGGCAGCATCATCGACCTGCTCGTGGCGCAGAGCGCGCTGGCCAGCGCCCGCGCCCAGGCGGTGCAGGCGCGCTGGCAATGGCGCACGGCGCTCGCCCAGCTCGCGCACGACGCGGGCGTGCTCGGCATACACGGCGAGGCGCTCGCCCCGCTCACGAATACCCCATCCAGCCCCGACCGATGACCAACGCGGCTTCCCTCTTCCGCGCGCGTACCGCCGCGCTCCTCGCGCTCCCGACGCTGCTCGCCGCCGGATGCGGCAAGCCCGCGGCCGAGCACGAGTCCGCCGTCCCCGTGCGCGTCGCGACCGTGCAGGCCATCGCCGCGCCCTACACGATCTCGGCGAACGGCGTCGTCGAACCCCTGCAGACGGTGACCGTCGAGGCGCAGGTGGGCGGCATTCTCGACACCGTCGCCTTCCACGAGGGCGACGAGGTGAAGGCCGGCGACGTGCTGTTCCGCATCGACCCGCGCCCCTTCCAGGCGGCGCTGCGCCAGGCACAGGCCGCCCTGGCCCGCGACGCGGCCCAGGCCGAGAACGCGCGCCGCGAGGCCGACCGCTATCGCGCCCTCGTCGCCAAGGACTACGTGACGAAGTCGCAGGCCGACCAGGCCGAGGCCACCGCGCGCGCGCTCAACGCCACGCTGCAGGCCGACAGCGCCGCGGTCGAGTCCGCGCGGCTCAATCTCGCGTACTCCGTGATCCGCGCTCCGATCGACGGCCGCACCGGCAGCCTGCTCGTGCGGCGCGGCAATCTCGTGAAGGCCAACGCGGACCCGCTGGTCGTCATCAACCAGATCCACCCGATCCTCGTGCGCTTCCCGGTCACGCAGCCGGAGTTCCTCACCCTCGAGCGCCGGTCGACGCAGGGCGCGCCCGTGCCCGTGCGCGTGGCCACCGCCGACAGCCTGCCGCTGGATGAATCCGGAACGCTCACGTTCATCGACAATGCCGTGGACTCGCTCACCGGCACGGTGACGGCCAAGGCGCGCTTCGCCAACGCGAAGCGCGCGCTCTGGCCCGGCGAGTTCGTGCGCGTCACGGTGCAGCTCGGCGTGCAGCAGAACGCGCTCGCCGTCCCGTCGGCGGCGGTCGTGTCGGGCCAGAACGGGAACTACGTGTTCGTCATCGACCAGCAGCGCAACGCGCAGGTGCGCCCGGTGCTGGCGGGCCGCGTCGTGGGAGCGCTCACCGTCATCGACAGCGGGCTCGTGGCCGGCGAGCAGGTCGTGACCGACGGACAGTCGCGGCTCGTCGCGGGCTCGAAGGTCGACGCGCACCCGGCGACCGTGCAGGCCGACGGTCCGGGGTCGGACGGACCCGGAGCCGGCCAATGAACCTGTCCGCGCTCTTCGTCCGCCGGCCGGTCATGACGGTGCTCGTCATGATCGGCATCGTCGTCTTCGGCATCAGCGCCTACCGGCGCCTGTCGGTGAGCGATCTCCCGACCGTGGACTATCCCACGATCTCGGTGAACGCGAGCCTGCCCGGCGCCAGCCCGGAGACGATGGCCGCCGCCGTCGCCACGCCGCTCGAGAAGCAGTTCTCGACGATCGCCGGCATCGACAACATGACGTCCACGAGCCTGCTCGGCTCCACGTCGATCACGCTGCAGTTCACGCTCGATCGCGACATCGACGGCGCCGCGCAGGACGTGCAGTCGGCCATCGGCGCCGTGCTCCGCCAGCTGCCGCCGGGAATCATCCCGCCGTCGTACCGCAAGGTGAACCCCGCCGACCAGGCGATCGTGTACTTCGCGCTCACCTCGAAGCTGCTCCCGCTCTCCAAGCTCGACGACTACGCCGAGACGGTGATGGCGCAGCGCATCTCGATGGTGGACGGCGTCGCACAGGTGCAGGTGTTCGGCGCGCAGAAGTACGCCGTGCGCGTGCAGCTCGATCCGAACGCCCTCGCCTACCGCAAGATCGGCATCGACGAGGTGGCCAACGCCATCACCGCCCAGAACGTGAACCTGCCCACGGGCATTCTGTGGGGGCCGAACCGCGCCTACACCGTGCAGGCCAACGGCCAGCTCCAGGACGCCGCGTCATTCGCGCGGCTCGTCGTCACCTATCGCAACGGCGCCGCCGTGCGCCTGGGCGACCTGGGCAACGTGCTCGACGACGTGCAGGACAACAAGACGGCGAGCTGGTACTCCGGCACCCGCTCGGTGGTGCTCGCCATCCAGCGCCAGCCGGGCACGAACACGGTCAAGGTGGCCGACGCCGTGCACGCCATGGTCGACCAGATCCGCCCGCAGCTCCCCGGCTCGGTGCGCATCGAGACGCTGAACGACCGTTCGGTGTCGA
>DASVWS010000070.1:0-10785 GCA_036393095.1 Gemmatimonadaceae bacterium
GCGAGCGTGTCGTCCCTGAGATCGAGCGTCCCATCGGGGTGAACGTCCACCTCGGCGCCGGCGAGCACGGTGAGCTTGTGCAGCCGCGCGTTGAGCCTGTCGATCTTCTTCCGCTGCCGCCGGAACCCCGCGTCGTCGAGCCCCTGCACCATGCGCAGCATCGGGCCGTGGTCGGTGATCGCGATGTACTCGTACCCCATCGCCTCGGCGGCCTCGGCCATCTCCTCCAGCGACGCGCGCCCGTCGCTGTCGGTGCTGTGCATCTGCAGATCGCCGCGAATGTCGTCCAGGGTCACCAGCGCGGGCAGCGCCTTCCCGCGCGCGGCTTCGATCTCGCCGCGGTCCTCGCGCAGCTCGGGCGGAATGAACGGGAGCCCGACGGCCCGGAACACGTCCATCTCCTCACGGCCGCCAAGCTGCTTCTTGCCGCGAAAGACGCCGTATTCGTTGATCTTCAGTCCGCGCTTCTGACCGAGCCGGCGAATCGCGATGTTGTGCGCCTTGGAGCCGGTGAAGTAGTAGAGGCCGGCGCCGTATGAGGCGGCGTCGAGCACGCGCAGATCGACCTGCAGCCCCGACCGCAGCACTACCGATGCCCGCGTCGCGCCGTGCGCCAGCACTTCGCGGACCTCGGGGTAGGCGACGAAGCGATCGGACACGGCCTGGCCGTCGGCGCACTCGACGAGGATGTCGAGATCGCCCACCGTCTCGCGCCCGCGCCGGAAGCTGCCGGCGATGTCGGCGCGCTTCACGCCCTCGAAGTCGCGCAGGTACGCGAGCATCGACTCGCCGTACTGCGCGGCCGTGGCCCGCGCGATGCGCCGCTCGCCCACCGTGCGCGCGGCGAGCTCGGCGAGGATCTTCTTCTCGCTCGCGGCGCCGAAGCCGGGCAGCGTCCGGATCTTCCCGGCCCGGGCGGCCTTCTCGAGGCCGGCCACCGACCGGATGCCCAACTGCCCGGCCAGCGTGCGGGCGCGGCTGGGCCCGATGCCCGGCACGCGCATGAGCTCGACGGCGCCCCTGGGGGCTTCGCGTTGCGCTGCCTTGAGCGCGCCGAGCGACCCGGTGCGCACGATCTCCTCGATCTTGCCCGCCAGGTCGGCCCCGATGCCGGGCAGTTCCTGCAGCTTCCTGCCGTCGTGCTCGAGGAGCGCGGCAATCGGCTCGGTGTGCTCCTCGATCACGCGGGCCGCGTTGCGGTAGGCCCGGATGCGGAACGCATTCGCCCCCTCGATTTCGAGCAGCTCCGCCATTTCGCGGAACAGCCGGGCGATCTCCGCGTTCTCCATCGGGCTACCGCGCGGCCAGCAGCTTCCGGCGCTTCGTGCTGAGTTCTTCCAGCCGGCCGCACATCAGGTCGCAGATGCGAAAGACGTCCTTGTCGGCCAGCCGGTAGATCACGAACAAGCCTTCACGGTGGCGTTCGACGAACCCGCCGTCGTAGAGGCTGCGAAGGTGCTTGGACAGGTTTGCCTGTCCCAGCCCCGTGTCATGGGCCAGGTCGCTCACCGAGCGGTCGCCGGCGCGTAAGGCCTGGAGAATCTGCAGCCGGGCCGGTTCCGCCAACACCTTGAAGCGGTCGGCGATCAGCCCGAGCAGTTCCGGGGTCATCTTGGCGTTGCTCATGTGAGGACACTCTGGCCGGTGTGGATTCACCATTTGGCAATATGGTTGATCATGCACCGGACGCCCGGTGTCGATCAACCCCACCCGGTCAGCGCGGCCTGCAGCCGGCCAGTCCGAACCGCCCGAGGACGCGCTCCAGGGGGCAGCAATTCGTCAGACTGGATTGGAACAGATTGAATCCCACGAAGGCGGTGAACAGCAGCCACCAGGGCGAGACCCACACCGCCAGCGCCACCGAGACCAGCACGAAGATCCCGGCAATCCGGCGAATGATCCTGTCGTCACACATGCAGTGATTCCTCCTGATGAGAAGTCGAATGACGGCGGCCGTGCCGCGCTTCGGAGCGGCCGCCGCCGGTTCAGATGAATTCGTCGGTGTGCATGACCGAGGCGTGCAGGTGCTCCCCGGCCTCGAGGCCCGCCTTGAGGCCGCGCAGCGCCTGCACCAGCTCCGCCGCCTCGTCGTCGGGCACGACAGTGAGCCAGAGCGTGGCATGGCCGGGCCAGGCCCGCGTGCCCTCCAGCCGGCCGGTGCTCCCGGCGCCGGTGCCGTGGCCGATCTGCGTGTAGCCGCGCGCCCCGTGCTGCTCGAGCATCCGCGGCACGCGGTGCTCGTCGGGCCCGGCGTGGATGATGAAAATCGTCTTCATCGGGTGTGCGCCTCCTGGCGCGAGCGAAGCTCCCAGTAGAGCAGCGGCACGACGACCATCGTGAGCAGGGTGGCGACGACGGCGCCGCTCATCAGCGCCACGGCCAGCCCCTGGAAGATCGGATCGAGCACCATGACGATGCCCCCCACGACGACGGCGGCCGCGGTGAGCGCGATGGGGCGGAAGCGCACCGCGCCCGCCTCGATCACCGCTTCGCGCAGCGAGCGCCCGCGCGTCTCGGCGAGTTGGATGAAGTCGACGAGCAGGATCGAATTGCGGACGATGATGCCCGCCAGCGCGATCATGCCGATCATCGACGTCGCCGTGAAGAACGCGCCCGTGACGGCGTGGCCCGGCAGGATGCCGATGAGCGTGAGCGGAATCGGCGCCATGATCACGAGCGGGATCGTGAACGACTGGAACCAGCCCACGACCAGCACGTAGATGAGGATCAGCACGACGGCGAACGCGAGGCCGAGGTCGCGGAACACCTCGATCGTCACCTGCCACTCGCCGTCCCACTTCACGGCCGTCTGGTCCAGGCTGTCGGGCTGCACGGCGTTGTAGATGTGGATCGGCTGACCGTCGACGCGCATCGTGTCGAGCGCCCTGTTCATGTCGAGGATCGCGTACACCGGCGCCTCGACGGCGCCCGCGACGTCGCCGGTCACGTAGATCACGGGGCGGAGGTTCTTGCGCATGCGCTGCGACTGCAGGGTTTCGGGCACGACATGCACGAACCGGGCGAGCGGCTGCGGCCCGTTCGCCGTCGCCACGGGAATCGACAGCAGCGCGTCCACCGACGAGCGGCGCTCGCGCGCCAGCCGCGGCACGATCTCCACGCCCTCGCGGGCCGTGGGTTCCGACGCGAGCCCGGCCGGCGCGCCGGAGAGCGCCAGGGCCAGCGTCTGCGCGACCTGCTCCACGCTCGCGCCCGCCTGCGCCGCGCGCACGCGATCCACGCGGAACGCCTCCTTCCGCTGCGGGGCCTGGACGGTCCAGTCCACGTCCACCACGCCGGGCGTGGTCTCGAACACGTGCTTCACGTACGCGGCGGTGGCCAGCCGCACGCTGTCGCTCGGGCCGTAGATCTCGGCGACGAGCGTGGACAGCACCGGCGGACCGGGCGGAATCTCGGCGATCTTCGCCGACGCCCGGTACCGGCGCGCGATCGAATCGATGCCCGGGCGCACCGCGACCGCGATGGCATGGCTCTGCCGGCCGCGGTCGCCCTTGGGGAGCAGGTTGACCTGCACGTCGGCCACATTGTCGCCGCGGCGCATGAAGTAGTGGCGCACCAGCCCGTTGAAGTTGAAGGGCGCGGCGGTGCCGGCGTAGACCTCGGCACTTTCCACTTCTGGTATGGTGCGCACGTACGCGGCCACTTCCTGGGCGAGCGCCGCGCTCGATTCGAGCGACGCGCCCTCGGGAAGGTCGAGCACCACCTGGAACTCGCTCTTGTTGTCGAAAGGGAGCATCTTCACCTTCACGGCGCCGACGAACAGCAGCGCCACCGATCCGAGCAGCAGCAGCACCGTGGCGCCGTAGAACGTCAGGCGCAGGCGCTTCCGCTCGATGAGCGGCGTCATCAACCGCGCGTACCAGTGCGCGGACCTCGCTGCCTCCTCCGGCTCGTGGAGCGCGTCGTGCGGCGCGTGCGTCCTGGCGACGTGCCCCTTGAGCAGCCGGTACGACACGTACGGCGTGATGATGAACGCCACGCCCAGCGAGGCGAGCATCGCGAACGACGCGCCGACGGGAATGGGACGCATGTACGGCCCCATCATCCCCGACACGAACGCCATGGGGAGAATGGCCGCGATCACCGTGAATGTGGCGAGGATGGTCGGATTGCCCACCTCGTCCACCGCTTCGATGGCCGCTACGTCAGGCGCCCGGTCGCCCAGGCGGAGGTGGCGGTAGATGTTCTCCACCACCACGATCGCGTCGTCCACCAGGATGCCGATGGAGAAGATGAGCGCGAACAGGGTGATGCGGTTGAGCGTGTAGCCCAGCGCGTAGTACGCGAACAGGGTGAGCGCCAGCGTGACCGGCACGGCCACGAGCACCACCAGCGCCTCGCGCCAGCCCAGGAACAGGCCGATGAGCAGCGTGACCGAAAGCGTGGCCAGCGCCAGGTGGAGCATCAGCTCCTGCGCCTTCTCGCCCGCCGTTTGCCCGTAGTCGCGGGTCACGTCCACCGCGACGTTCGCGGGGAGGATGCGCCCGCGCGTGGCGTTCACGCGGTCGATGGCCTCCTTCGTGATCACCGTGGCGTTGGCGCCGCGCCGCTTGGAGACGGCGATGGTGACCGCCGCCTCGGACGCCGAGCCGCGCGCCGCATGCGACACGTAGTTGGTGCGCTCGGCGAACTCCTCCGAGACCGTGGCCACGTCGCGCACGTACACCGGGCGGCCGCCGCGGCTCGAGACGACCACGCTGCCCACGTCGGCCGGCGTGACGAGCGGCGCACCCACGTCCACGAGCACCACCGAATCGGCGGCCGTGAATTCGCCGGCCTGGAGCCGCGCGTTCGCCGCGCCCAGGGCCATGGTCACCTCGCCGGGCGTCACGCCGCTCGCGGCGAGGCGCACGGGATCGATGGTGACCCGCATCTCCCGGGGTTCGCCGCCCACCACGAACGTCTGCGCGACGTCGGGAATCGTGCGGATCTCGTCTTCCAGGTGCAGCGCCATCTGCCGCAGCTCGTTGGAGCCGTAGCCGCCCCCGTGCAGCGTGAGCGCGAGCACCGGCACGTCGTCGATGGTGTGCGGCTTGACGAGCGGCGGCGTGGCCCCGGCCGGCGACTGGTCGGCGTCGGCGAACAGCTTGGCGTGCACCTTGCTGACGCTCGTCTCCTGATCCTCGCCAACCTTGAACCGCACGGTCACCAGCGACATCCCCTCGCTGGAGGCGCTGTACACGTACTCGACGCCGGGGATCTCCCACATCCGCCGCTCGATCGGGCGGGTGAGCAGGTTCTCCACTTCGCGCGGTGTCGCGCCCGGCATCGCCGTGACGACATCGATCATCGGCACGGAGATCTGCGGCTCCTCCTCGCGCGGCGTGGCCAGAATGCCGATGGCGCCCACGATGAGCGACGCCACCGTGATCAGCGGCGTGAGCTTCGACTTCAGGAACGCGCGCGCGATGCGGCCGGCGATTCCCATTTCACTTCTCTCCGACCAGGGCGCGCGCGGCATTCGATCCCGGCGGCACCACGATCGTCGTGCCGGCGGCGAGGCCGCTCGTCACCTCGACGAACGACCCGCGGACCTCGCCCAGCCGCACCCACCGCACGTCGTCCCCCGCGGCGTCGCGCACGACGACGCCCGTCAGGTCGCCCTCCTGCCGGATCGCGGCCACGGGCACGAGGACGGCCTGCCGGCGGCCGCGCGGAATCGCGATCGACGCGGCGCCGTTGGCCAGGAGCGTGCCGCGCGGATTCTCGACGATGGCGTTCACCGTGTACACGTTGCCGGACGACGGCACCACGCCCTCGACGGTCGCGCGCACGGTGGTGTCTTCGATCGTGGCGAGCACGCGGGCGCCGCGCGCGAGCCCGCGCACGTCCTCGGGGGCCGCGTTCACGCTCACGCGAAGCCGCGACACGTTCTGCACCGTCACCAGCGGAGCGCCGGGAGCCGCGAACGCGCCGGGATCCACGAACCGGTGCGTGACGATGCCGTCGAACGGAGCGCGCACGTCGGCGTAGGCCCGGGTCGCGGCCAGCTCGCCGCCGGCGGCCTCGGCGGCGCGGACGCCGGCGGTGGCGCGCGCGAGCGCCGTCTCGACCGCGTCGAGCTGGGCGCGCGTGGCGGCGCTGTCGGCGTACAACGCGCGGATGCGGCGGGCCTGCGTTTCGGCGTCGAGCTGCATCGCCCTGGCGCTGGCGATCGACGCCTGGACCTGCGAATCGCGGGCTATGAGATCGCGGGCATCGATGTGCACCAGCGGCTGGCCCGCCGACACGCGATCGCCCTCGTGCACGAGGACGGCGGTCACCGTGCCCATGAGCTTGGTGGACAGCGTCGCCTCGGCGATCGGCTCCGCCGTGCCGGCGGCGTCGAGCGCGGCGTCGATGGTCGAATCGGTCACGAGATACGTGGTGCCCGGCGTGGCGGCGGTCCGGGCGGCGGCCCGCTCGGGCGCGGTGCCGGAGCAGGCGGCGGCGACGAACACGCCGCCGATGGTGATGGCCCGAACGAAGGGGATGCGCATGGCGGAGTTCCTCGGAGGTCAGCGGGTCGTGGGCGGAGCGGGGCGGGAGCGGTCGAGATCGGCGAGCGATCCGGGGTCGCGTCCCAGCGCCTGACGGCGCGCCGCGTCGGCGGTGATGACGGCGTAGCGGGCCGCCGAGAGTTCCACGGCGGTGCGTGCCTCGGCGGCCGCCGCGTCGAGCAGCTCGACGATGGTGGCGAGTCCGCCTTCGTACTTGCGGGTGACGATGCGGTGCGCTTCGACGGCCTGCGCCGCCGAGAGCTCCGCGAGATCCAACTGCTGCAGCGCCACGACGAGGTCGGTGCGCGTCTGCGCTTCCTGCAGTTGGGCCTGCGCGCCGGCGCCGGCAGCCGCGGCATCGGCCGTGGCCCGCTGCGCCTCGGCGCGGCGGGTGTCGGCGAGCTGGGCGCCTCCGGCGAACGGCGACCACGAGAGCATGACGCCTGCCGTCCAGCTCGGAAGCCCGTCGTACGGACGCGAGAGCGAATGCCAATCGTAGCGGCCGAAGGCGTTCAGGCGCGGCAGGTACGCCGCGCGCGCACGATTCACGTCGGCGCCGGCGGCGCGGGCGCCGAGGGCTGCGGCGCGGAGATCGGCGCGGCCGGCGACGCCGGCGGGGGCCGTGTCGGGCGCGGCCTCGGCACGCAGCGCGCCGGCCCCGGGCATCCACGCATCGAGGTCCACGGTGCCGCCCGGCATCGCGATGAGCGTGGCCAGCCGGCGCCGGGCCATGCGCGCGTTGCCGAGCGCGGCCGCGAGCTGCGCGTCGAGCTCGTTGGCGCGGACGGACGCGAGCAGCATGTCGGAGCGCGTGACGAGCCCGTTGCGTTCCATGGATTCCGCGGCGCGCACGTGGGCGTGCGCCGCGGCCGCGGCGGAATCGAGCGCGGTGACCTGCGCGTCGGCGACGGCGGCACCGTAGTACGCGCGCACGACATCGGCGCGCACGGAGTAGCGGGTCCACTGCGCGCTGGCGTCCGCGGACTGCGCGGCCAGCGTCGCGGCGCGCCGGCCGGCCCACGCGTCGGCGTTGAACAGCGGCTGCTGGAGCTGCACGTCGCCGGCGTAGTCGCGGGCCGGCGCGGGGAAGTCGAGCGCGTGCGGGTCGAAGGAAGCCGGCGTGGCGGCGCGCTGGCGGAGCGTGGTGCCGAAGGCGCCGATGGGATCGGTGGTCCGGGTGTAGCCGCCGTCCACGGTGAGCGACGGCAGGATGCCCTTGAGCGGCGCGAGCGCCTGGGCGCGGCTGGCGTCGGCCGCGCCGCGCGCCATGCGGTTGGCGTACGCGAGCGAGTCGGCCCGCGCGAGGGCGTGCGGGAGGTCGATCGGGGCCTGAGCGCGCGCCCCGGACGCGGCGGTGGCGATGAACGTCAGGGTCGCGAGCGCGGAGACGCGGAATGGCATCGCTTACTGAATGAGTATATGAGTTGAAACGCAGGTCATGCGGATACCGAAGCTGAGAGTGGGCAGTCGACAGTCCGCAGTGTGCAGTAACTGCGTACTGCCGACTGCCGTTATCCCAGCACTCCCTTGAGCTGCTCGAGCAGCATGGGCTTCGGGGCGGCGCCCACGACGCGCGCGGCTTCGCGGCCGTCTTTGAACGCGATCATCGTCGGGATGCCGCGAATGCCGAGGCCGGCGGAGACTTCGGGGAAGCGGTCGGTATCGAGCTTGAGGATCTGGAGCCGGCCCCTGTACTCGCGCGCCATGTCGTCGAGCACGGGCGCCATCATGCGGCAGGGGCCGCACCAGTCGGCGTAGAAGTCGACGAGCACGGGCAGCTTGCTCTCGGTGACGATGCGATGGAAATCGGCGTCGGTCACGGGCATCGGCCGGTCGGCGAGCACGGGTTTGCCGCAGCCGGAGCAGGCCGGGTTGCCGGCGGTCAGGTCGGCGCTGGTGAGCGTGCCGCAGAAGGGGCAGCGCACGATGCCGAGGGCCTGATGGTCGTGGGTAGCTGGAGAATTCGTGGTCTGGGTCATGAGGGCCTCGATCTTCGGGACGGGGCGCGGCGGCGGCGCAGGGGCCGCCGCCGCAGCGACGCTATATAACTAGTTGATCATATGGCGATACACAAGGGGCGCCGGGCCGCGTCCTCCGGCGCCGCCCCGGGGCGCCGCCGGACCGCCCCCGGCGCCGCTCAGTCCGCCGGTACGGGCGCCATGGGGCGCGCCGTCCGCCGGCGCGCGAACCACCCCTCCGCCCGGCGGCTCGCCGAGTCGAGGTAGGTGTAGACCACTGGCGTGATGTAGAGTGTGATGAACTGCGAGAAGAAGAGGCCGCCGACCACCGCGATGCCGAGCGGCCGGCGCGCCTCCGCCCCCGAGCCCACCGACAGGGCGATCGGCAGCGTGCCGAATAGCGCCGCCATCGTCGTCATCATGATCGGACGGAAGCGGATCACGCACGCCTTGATGATCGCGTCTTCGGCCGGCAGATGCTCCGAACGCTCCGCTTCGATGGCGAAGTCGATCATCATGATCGCGTTCTTCTTCACCAGCCCCACCAGCAGGATGATGCCGACGAACGCGTACACGCTCAGGTCCACGCGGAACACGAGCAGCGTGAGCAGGGCGCCGAACGCCGCGAACGGCAGCCCGGACAGAATGGTCAGCGGATGGATGAAGCTCTCATACAGGATGCCGAGCACCACATAGATCACGAAGATCGCCAGCACGAGCAGGGCGAGCAGCCCGCCCTGGGCCGCCTGGAACGCCTGCGCCGTTCCCGCGAACGCGGTGCTGATTGTCGACGGCACCACCGCGTTGGCGATGCGCTGCACCGCCGTCGTCGCATCGCCGAGCGCGACGCCCGGGGCGAGGTTGAACGAGACGGTGACGGCCGGGAGCTGCCCGGCGTGGTTCACGGTGAGCGGGCCCGTGGTCTGCGAGACCGTGGACACGGCGTTGAGCGGCACCAGCGCTCCCGTATTCGAACGGATGTACAGGAGCGAGAGCGCGGACAGGTCCGTCTGGTACTGCGGCTCGAGCTCCATCACCACCCAGTACTCGTTGTTCGGCGTGTAGATGGTGGAAACCTGCCGCGAGCCGTACGCGTCGTAGAGCGCTGTCTCGACCTGCGAGGCGGTGACGCCGAGCGACGCGGCGCGCTCGCGGTCGATCTCGATGCTCGCCTGCGGATTGCCCAGCTGCAGGTCGCTGGACACGTCCTGCAGCTGCGGCAACCGGCTCACCGAGTCGAGGAGCTGCTGGGCGGCGGGGTAGAGGGACTGGATGTCGGCGCTGGTGAGTGTGAACTGGTACTGCCCCTTGGCCACGCGGCCGCCGATCTGAATGGCGGGCGGGTTGGACATGTACACCTTCATCCCCGGCACCCGGCCGAGCTTGCGCCGCATCTCCTCGATGAAGTCGTTGGCGCTCAACCGGTGGCCCAGCGGCTTCAGGCTGATGAACATGCGCCCCTGGTTGGACGACGAGGCGAAGCCGCCGCCTCCCACCGCCGACATGAATCCGTCGACGTTGGTGTCGCGCTGCACGATCGCCGCGAGCTCCTGCTGGTGCTGCACGATGTCGGCGTACGACACGCCCTGCGCGGCCTCGGTCGTGACGCGCACCTGGCCCGTGTCCTCGTCGGGAATGAATCCCTTCGGAACGATCGCGAACAGGCCGGCCGTCCCGATGAGCACGAGCACCGAGAGCGCGATCATCGCCCGCCGGTGGTGCATGATGACGTGCAGCGACCGCTCGTAGGCGCCGATGATGCGCTGCCACGCCCGCTCCGTGGCGTTGAACAGGCGCCCGTGCCGCTCCTCGCCGTGCGGGCGCAGGAACCGGCTCGACAGCATCGGCGTGAGCGTGAGCGAGACGAATCCGGAAACCAGGATCGCCACTGCGATGGTGACCGCGAATTCGTGGAACAGGCGGCCGATGATCCCGCCCAGGAAGAGGATCGGGATGAACACGGCGGTGAGGGACAGCGTCATCGAGAGGATCGTGAAGCCGACCTCGCGCGCGCCGTCGAACGCCGCGGTCATCGGCGGCTTTCCCATCTCCATGTGGCGCACGATGTTCTCGAGCATGACG
Source organism: Gemmatimonadaceae bacterium (assembly GCA_036393095.1). Classification (GTDB taxonomy): domain Bacteria; phylum Gemmatimonadota; class Gemmatimonadetes; order Gemmatimonadales; family Gemmatimonadaceae; genus JAGWRI01. The sequence continues at coordinate 10,538 of DASVWS010000070.1, forward strand.
ATGGCGTCATCGACCACGAATCCCACCGCCAGCGTGAGCGCCATCAGCGACAGGTTGTCGAGGCTGTAATTCAGCAGGTACATGACGGCGAACGTGCCGATCACCGAGATCGGTAGGGCGAGGCTCGGAATGACGGTGGCCGACAGGTTGCGCAGGAAGAGGAAGATCACGAGGATCACCAGCCCGAGCGTGAGCACCAGCGTGAACTTCACCTCGTGCACGGATTGCTCGATCGAGAGCGACCGGTC
>DASVWS010000071.1:0-3936 GCA_036393095.1 Gemmatimonadaceae bacterium
AGGGCGAATGGCACCCGTATGGTCCGCAGGGACCCGCGGTGCGCATTCTCGCCTTCGGCGAGACCGGCAAGCCGCTCCAGACGCCGGGTCCGATGATCCGCGTCAGGGAGGGCACGCGCGTGCACGTGCGCGTGCACAACACGGCCGGCGGCACGCTCGTCGTGCACGGCCTCACCGCGCGACACACGACGCTGCCGGACACGCTCGTCGTGCCGGCCGGCGCCACGCGGGAGGCGACGTTCACGGCGGACGCGCAGGGCACTTACTTCTACTGGGCGAGCACGACCGGCACCGGGTTCGCCGACCGTCTCCACGACGATGCGCAGCTCAACGGCGCATTGATCGTCGACCCGCCGACCGGGACCCCGAAGCCCGACCGCGTCTTCGTGATCCAGTGGTATCTGCCGCATCCGGTGCCGCCCGATACGGCGGAGGACGCCATCAACGGGTTCTTCACGTTCAACGGCATGCCCTGGCCCAACGACGAGCGGCTGAAGTACGCCCAGGGCGACTCGGTCCGCTGGCGCTTCATCAACGCCACGGCGGACGTGCACCCCCTGCACCTGCACGGCTTCTTCTACCGCATCACGGCCCGCGGCGACATCAATCGCGACACGTTGTACTGGCCCTCCCAGGAGCGCATGGCCGTCACCGAGCTGATGGACGAAGGCACCACGATGAACCTCGCGTGGTACGCCGACCGGCCGGGCGCCTGGATCTTCCACTGCCACCTCAACTGGCACGTGGTCCCCAACCCCCCGCTCGGCGCCGCCCGCGAATCCGACAGCGTGCGCCTGCACGCGCTGTTCGCCGCGCACCGGATGACGAGCATGGCGGCCATGGCCAATCATTCGGAAACAGGCATGGGCGGGCTGGTGCTGCGCATCGACGTCGCGCCGTCGGCCGAGTGGCGGCCGTACACGGGCCCGCGCGAACGGTTGCACCTGTACATCCAGAGCGACTCCGCGCCCGGGGACACGCTGCGCCGGTTCGGCTACGCGCTGGCCACGGGCAACGACGTCCCGGCCCCCAATGCCGTCCAGTGGCCCGGGCCGCCGATCATCCTCCACGTGGGACAGCCCACGAGCATCATGGTGGTCAACCGGGCGCTGGAACCGTCGCAGGTGCACTGGCACGGCCTCGAGATCGACAGCTACTACGACGGGGTGGCGGGACTGAGCCGCGACGGCGGCATGATCGCGCCGCTCATCATGCCCCGCGACTCGTTCGAGATGACCGTGACCCCGCCGCGCGCGGGCAGCTTCATGTACCACACCCACGTGAACGACCTGCGGCAGCAGAGCCACGGATTGTACGGGCCGATCATCGTCCTCCCCAAGGGTGAGGCGTGGGATCCGGCGTCCGACCTGCTCTTCATGGTGGGCACCAATCCGGTGGACGAACCCGTCCTGAACGGAAGCGCATCGCCGGCCGCCCTGACCATTCACGCCGGCGTGCCGTATCGCGTCCGCCTCATGAACATCACCCTCGACTCACCATTCAACGAGATGTGGCTGACGGCGGCAACCGGAGCGGCGCCGCTCTGGACGCCGCTGGCCAAGGACGGCTTCGACCTCCCGGTCTGGCAGCGGCACGCACGCCGCGCCCGCCAACGCGTGAGCATCGGCGAGACCTACGACTTCCGGCTCACCATACCGAAGCCGGGCGACTACACGATGCAGGGACGCCGCGGCGACGGATCGGTGTACGCGCGCCAGGTCATTCACGTCGTGCCGTAACCCCGGCGTCGGGCGGCGCGCCATCGTCCGGCGGCTCGTGCCCAGGGGCCCACGCGTATTGCAGCGCACCGGACGGACAGCGGCGAATCTGGGCCGCCACCTCGGCGGCTGGCGCCGCTTCCGGCCGCACCCAATCATGGCGACGTGTGTCGAACACGGCCCTGAGGCCGCGCACACAGACGCCGGAATGGATGCACACGTTCGGATCGAACGTCACGGTGATCTCGGGGGTCTGATACGTCTGGAGACGCTTTGGCACGGTTCCCACCTCCTGGTTTTAGCGTTTGCTAAATCGGCGACGTCCGGCACCGCGAGGCGAACAGTCCGGTGGCCGCGCTGAGATCCAGGAGCACACTCCCGCGGCCCGCCGCCGCGGACGGGCTGTCAGACCGCCTCACTGGCGCACGTAGCGCAGGTGCGTGGCGGCCGGGCCATGGAGCACACTGTGGATGCGAAACTGCGGCAGGGGTTCGGTGAGGTTCTCGAAGAGACGGCGCCCGCCGCCGAAGAACACCGGGGCGAGCGCGATTTCAAGTTCCTCCACCGCGCCCATGTTGAGGTACTGCTGGATCACGTCCGCGCCGCCGGAGATGCGGACGTCGCGAGCGCCGGCGGCTTCCTTCGCCAGTGCGAGGGCACGCGCCGGGCCGTCGTTGACGAAGTAGAAGGTCGTCCCGCCGGGCCGGACCCACGGGTCGCGCTTCTCGTGTGTCAGCACGTAGACCGGCGTGTGGAACGGAGCCTCCTCGGGCCACGAGACCTCGCCCTGGTCGAACATTCGCTTGCCCAGAATATTCGCGCCGGCCCGCTGCATGGTGCGACGCACCAGGTCGTTGACCGGGCCGGTCTCTCCTCCCGATCCGAACTTGAGGTTCTCGCGGAAGGCCTGCTGCGTGATGAGCCAGCCCATCAGCGCGCCCCACTTGGCGCCCCAGCCCTTGTGCTCCGGATTGTCCATGGTCATACCGTCCGGCGCCATGTAGCCGTCGAGGGTCAGGGCGATGTTGACGAATACGCTGCTCATGTCGTCCATCCACAATGTAGAATACGTGGCCGGCGTCGCGGAGACCGGTGGGTGCGTCTAATCATAGTTGCGACGCGCGAACGGCGCGAGCCGCGCGTTGCACGTGCGGGGCGCATGATGCGGGTGATGTCGCGTCGGCCGAGCAACCGGCCCGTCGCCCGTTCTTCAGCGGCCCGGAGGCCGAAGCCGCGCAGGATCGGGCGGGCGGTAGTCAGCCGAAGCATGGTCATGGGAGATCATCGACGGCGCGGTGAATGCGGGTGGGCGGGCGTTGCCGCCTTCACGCCGACGCCGGGCACGGCCGCGACCTGTTTCATCCACGCCGCGACCTGGCGTTCATCGAGGTCGTCCACCGATGCGAGCTCCACACCCCGCGTGGCCTTGCCCATCGCCACCGGTGTCACCGGCGGTACCGGCGTGAGCGCCGTGCCGTTCACGAACATGAGCTTGACGTGGCCGGCGAACCCCCCGCAACTGAAGCACCACCCGTCGCCGACGCCATAGTACGACATGCCCCACTTCACCGAGCGCTGCAGGCCGGGCAGCGTCTTCGCCGCGAGGGCATCGACACGCTCCGCGATGCCGCGCTGCGGCTGCGGGAGGCCGGCGATGTAGGCAAAGACGGCCTTGTCTCCAACTACGGCCTTCGCGGCGCTTGCCTTGCCGGTGATCATGGATGTCGGCAGCGTGGTGGCGCCCTTGCCTTGCGGCTTCGCGCGCCCGGCCGCTTTGTGGATCACCTCGTGCCGCTCCAACATGCCGACGAACTGCTCGATCTTCTTCGCGCGCGTCTCCGCCTTCTTCACCGTCTGGACGCGGAACAGGATCGCGTATCGATTCGCGCTGTCCAGGGTCGCGAAGAACGCCTTCGCTTCCGGGCGTGCGTCGAGCGCGTGCTGCAGGTCGTCCGGCACGCCGGCGGTTCGATGCGAATCGTACGCGGCGTCCCACTGCCCGTTCGCCTTGGCGCGGTCCACCGCCTCGAGGCCGGGTGGCTGCATTCGGCCGCTGGCGGCCAGACGCTGCACTCGCTCGCGGTTGATCTTCGACCAGATGCTCCGTTTGCCGCGCGGCGTGAACTTCTGGAGCCAGGTCGCGTCGTCGCACGTCTTCTTCTGCCCGTCGATCCAGCCGTAGCAGAGCGCGACGTCGAGCGCTTCGGCGTACGACACC
>DASVWS010000072.1:0-12993 GCA_036393095.1 Gemmatimonadaceae bacterium
AGCCGCATCTCGCTCGACGAGAGGCGCAGCGTCACGTAATCGCCTTCCTTGGCCACCACCTGCGCCGACGTCCCCGCCGACCGGCAGATCTGGCCGCCCTTCCCGATCTTCAATTCCACGTTGTGCACCGCCGTGCCCAGCGGCACCTCCGCCAGCGGCATCGCGTTCCCGACCCGGATGTCCGAGCCCGGCCCCGCGACCACGCTGTCGCCGACCGCCAGCCCCTTGGGGTGCAGCATGTAGCGCTTCTCGCCGTCGGCGTACTCCACGAGCGCGATGCGCGCCGAGCGGTTCGGATCGTATTCGATCTCGCGCACCACGGCCGTCATGCCGGTCTTGTTGCGCTTGAAGTCGATGCGACGGTACATCCGCTTGTGCCCGCCGCCGCGGCGGCGCATCGCGATGTGCCCGTGATTGTCCCGCCCGCCCGTCTTCCGGAGCGGCTCCACCAGGGACTTCTCCGGCGTGCTCCGCGTGATCTCGGCGAAATCCGAGACCGAACGGAACCGGGTGCCCTTGGTCACGGGCTTGAACTGACGAATGGCCATCGGATCAGCCCTCGAAGATCTCGATCGAATCGCCCTCGCGGAGCTTCACGATCGCCTTTTTCCAGTTCGGGCGGCGCCCGGCCGTCTGCCCCACGCGGCGTTCCTTGCCGCGCTGGTGCGACGTCCACACGCCGGTCACCTTCACTCCGAACAACTGTTCGACCGCCTGCCGGATCTGCGGCTTCGTCGCCTTCGGGTGCACCTGGAAGGTGTACTCGCCGCGTTCCTGAAACGCGGACGACGTTTGCTCGGTGATCACGGGGCGAACGATGGTCTCATGCGGTGTCGGCATCGGTCACTTCCCCTTCTTCTTGGTCGCCGACGGCTTCTTGGCTGCCGGCTTCTTGGCCGCCGCCTTCTTCGCAGCCGGCTTCCTGGGCGCGGCTTTCCTCCCCACCGGCGCCTTGGCCGCCTTCTTCGCGGCCGGCTTCTTCGACGCCTTCGCCTCGGCCTCCGGCGCCGCCTTGGCCGGCTTGGCCCGCTTCGCCTTCGGCTCGGCCTCGGTCTCGGCCACCGGCGCCAACGTGTGCCCCAGCGCGCTCGCCTCCACCAGCACCACGTCCGACCAGAGCAGATGGTATGTGGACACGTCGGCGTAGGGCAGCACGTGCACCGTCGGCAGGTTGCGCCCGCTGAGGAACACGTTCGGCTTCACGCCGTCGGTGAGGATGAGCACCTTGCGGCCGCCCAGGTCCAGCCGGTCGATCAGCGCCGCGAGCTGGCTCGTCTTCGGCGCCGCATAGTCGAAGCGGTCGATGACGATCACCGCGTCCTCGCGCGCCCGCGCGTTGAACGCGCTCTTGCGCGCCAGCGTCCGCACCTGGCGCGGCACGTACTGCGCGTAGCTCCGCGGAACCGGGCCGAACACCGTGCCGCCGCCCACCCAGTGCGGCGCGCGCGTCGAACCCTGGCGCGCCCGGCCGGTGCCCTTCTGCCGCCACGGCTTCTGGTTGCCGCCGGTCACGTACTTGCGAATCTTCGTCGCCGCGTTGCCCTGGCGCTGGTTGGCGAGGTACGCCTTCACCGCCTGGTGCATCACCGGCATGTTCACGGTTCCGTCGAACAGCGCCTCGGGCAGCGTCACCTTCTCGCGCGCCGTCCCTTTCGCCGTAAACGCGGCCGCTTGCAACGTCGTCTGGTCAGCCATGACTTACCCCTGCTTCCGCACGAGCACGATGCCGTTCCGGGGACCGGCCACCGAACCGCGGATGTAGATCAGATTGCGATCCGCGTCGACCTTCTCCACGCGGAGATGCGTTTGCGTGTGCCGCTCGGCGCCGTAGTGCCCCGGCATCCGCTTCCCCTTGATGACGCGCGACGGATCCGTGCCCGGTCCGATGGAGCCCGGACGCCGGTGCTTCGTGTTGCCGTGCGTGTTGGGACCGCCGCCGAAGCTGTGGCGCTTGACCACGCCCTGGAAGCCGCGCCCCTTGCTCGTCCCGGTGACCTTCACGGTCTCCCCGGGCGCGAACACCGCCACGGTGATCACGTCGCCCACCGCGTACGTCGGCACCTCGGCGCCCTTGGCGCGCGCGTCGTCCAGCCGGAAGCTGCGCAGCACCGCCGGCGGCGTTTCCAGCCCGGCCTTCTTCGCGTGCCCGACGGCCGCGCCGTTCGCCCGGCGGCCGCGCGGTGCGCGCTCGCCCTTGCCCGAGGCGCGCGCCATGCGCTGCTGCCCGAGCCCGAGCTGCACGGCCGCGTAGCCGGCCTTGGCCGGATCGGTCACCGCGATCACCGGGTTCGGCTCGGCCTCGATCACCGTCACCGGGATCTGCTGGCCTTCGTCGTTGAAGATCTGGGTCATGCCCAGCTTCTTCCCAATCATTCCGATCATGAAATCCTCTGCGTAGTCACTGGCGCGGCGCGCCAGGCGGACCCTGGCACGACCGCGGCCGGCCGGCGGCCGAACGCGGGCGTGCCTGCGTTATTGCACCTTGATCTCGACGTCCACCCCGGCCGGCAGGTCGAGCTTCGTCAGCGCGTCCACCGTCTGGGCGCGGGAATCGAGAATGTCGATCACCCGCTTGTGCGTCTTCAGCTGGAACTGCTCGCGCGACTTCTTGTCGACGTGCGGCGACCGCAGCACGGTCCACAACTGCGTCTTCGTGGGCAGCGGGATCGGACCCGATACCTGCGCGCCTGTCTTCTCCGCCGTCCGCACGATGTCCGCCGACGCCTGGTCGATCACCGCGTGGTCGAACGCCTTGAGACGGATTCTGATGCGACCTGTCATGGATTGCTCGTGTTGAGAAACTCGAAACGATGAATGCTCTTGCCGCTGTCCGACTGTCCGACTGTCTGACAGTCGGACAGTCTCGTGTTCCTGTTTACTTCAGGATCTTCGTCACCACGCCGGCGCCCACCGTGCGGCCGCCCTCGCGGATGGCGAACCGAAGCTGCTCCTCCATCGCGATCGGCGTGATCAGCTCGATCGTCATCTGGATGTTGTCGCCCGGCATCACCATCTCGGTGCCGGCCGGCAGCTCGATCGCCCCCGTCACGTCGGTCGTGCGGAGATAGAACTGCGGACGATAGCCCTTGAAGAACGGGGTGTGGCGGCCGCCCTCCTCCTTGGTGAGGACGTACACCTCGGCCTCGAACTTCGTGTGCGGCGTGATCGAGCCCTGCTTGGCGAGCACCATGCCGCGCTCGATCTCCTTTTTGTCGACGCCGCGGAGCAGGAGCCCCACGTTGTCGCCGGCCTGGCCGTCGTCGAGGAGCTTGCGGAACATCTCGACGCCGGTGACGACCGTCTTCTTGTCGGTGCCGAAGCCGACCATCTCGACTTCGTCGCCCACCTTCACCTTGCCGCGGTCGATACGGCCGGTGGCCACGGTGCCGCGGCCGGTGATCGAGAAGACGTCCTCGACCGGCATCAGGAACGGCTTGTCGATCTCGCGGACCGGCTCGGGGATGTAGGTGTCGAGCGCGTTGTACAACTCCTCGATCTTCTCGATCCACGCCTTGTCGCCCTCGATCGCCTTGATCGCGGACCCGCGGATCACCGGGGCGTCGTCGCCCGGATAGTCGTACTTGCTGAGCAGCTCGCGGACCTCGAGCTCGACCAGGTCGAGCAGCTCGGGATCGTCCACGAGGTCGCACTTGTTGAGGAAGACGACGATCGACGGCACGTTCACCTGGCGCGCCAGGAGGATGTGCTCGCGCGTCTGCGGCATCGGACCGTCGACCGCGCTCACGACGAGGATCGCCCCGTCCATCTGCGCCGCGCCCGTGATCATGTTCTTCACGTAGTCGGCGTGTCCCGGGCAGTCCACGTGGGCGTAGTGCCGCTTCTCCGTCTCGTATTCGACGTGCGAGGTCGCGATGGTCAGAATCTTGGTCGCGTCGCGGCGCCCCTGCGACTCCGACGCCTTCGCGACTTCGTCGTACGCCACGTACTTCGTGCCGTAGCCCTTGTCCGCCGAAATCTTCGTGAGCGCCGCGGTAAGGGTCGTCTTGCCGTGGTCCACGTGGCCGATGGTCCCGACGTTCACGTGCGGCTTGGTACGCTCGAACTTTGCCTTAGCCATGGTACTGTTCCCGATGAGTTGATCTACTGCGTCCTTGACGATGGAAGGACGAACGGCCGATGCGCCGCCGCCTCCCGCTCTCCGAACTTACGCCTTCACCTTGCTGACGATCTCTTCCGCCTTCGACTTCGGCACTTCCTCGTAGTGGGCGAATTCCATCGAATACACCGCGCGGCCCTGCGACATCGACCGCAGCTTCGTGGAATACCCGAACATTTCGGAGAGCGGCACGGTTGCGGCGATCACCTGGGCTTCGCCGCGCTGCGTCATCCCCCCGATCTTGCCTCGCCGCGCTGACAGGTCGCCGAGGACGTCGCCCATGTACTGCTCGGGGCTCACCACCTCGACGTTCATCATCGGCTCGAGCAGCACCGGCTGGGCGCGCTTCGCCGCCTCCTTGAAGGCCATCGACCCGGCGATCTTGAACGCCATTTCGCTCGAGTCGACTTCGTGATACGAGCCGTACACCAGCTCGATCTTCACGTCCACCATCGGATAGCCGGCCATCACGCCGTTCTCCAGCGCTTCCTTGATGCCCTGCTCCACCGGCCCGATGTACTCGCGGGGAATCACGCCGCCCACGATCTTGTCTTCGAACACGAACCCGGCGCCCGCCTCGGACGGCTCCATGTTCACCACCACGTGGCCGTACTGGCCCTTGCCGCCCGACTGGCGGATGAACTTGCCCTCGACCTTCTCGACGCGCCGGCGAATCGTCTCGCGATAGGCCACCTGCGGCCGGCCGATGTTCGCGTCCACCTTGAACTCGCGCATCATGCGGTCGACGATGATTTCGAGGTGCAGCTCGCCCATGCCCGAAATGATCGTCTGCCCGGTCTCCGGATCGGAGTGCACGCGGAACGTCGGATCCTCCTCGGCCAGCTTCTGCAGCGCGATCGCCAGCTTGTCCTGGTCGGCCTTCGTCTTCGGCTCGATGGCGACGTCGATCACCGGATTCGGGAACTTCATCGCCTCGAGGATGATCGGGTGGTCGTCGTCGCACAGCGTGTCGCCCGTGCGCGTGTCCTTGAGCCCGATCGCCGCCGCGATGTCGCCCGCCCGCACCTCGTCGATCTCGTCCCGCTTGTTGGCGTGCATCTGCAGCAGGCGGCCGATGCGCTCGCGCTTGTCCTTGGTCGAGTTGTACACGTACGAGCCCGACTCCAGCACGCCGGAGTAGACGCGGAAGAACGTCAGCTTTCCGACGAACGGATCGGTGGCGATCTTGAACGCCAGCGCCGCGAACGGCGCCTCGTCGCTCGTCTCGCGCGTCTCGAAATGCTCGTCGTGGTACGGCACGTGCCCCTGGATGGCGGGCACGTCGAGCGGCGACGGCAGATAGTCGATCACGGCGTCGAGCAGCGCCTGCACGCCCTTGTTCTTGAACGAAGCGCCGCAGAGCACCGGCACGAACTGGAGCGCGCAGGTGGCCTTGCGGATCGCCGTGCGGATCTCCTCGACCGTCAGCTCCTCGCCGCCCAGGTATTTCTCGAGCAGCGCGTCGTCGTGCGCCACGGCCGCCTCGATGAGCTCGTGCCGCGCGGCCTCCACCCGCTCCTTGAACTCCGCGGGCACCTCGACCACGCTGAACGTCTTGCCCAGCGACTCCTCGTCGAAGATGTACTGCTTGCGCGTGAGGAGGTCGATGTGCCCCGTGAACAACTCGCCCGAACCCACCGGCAACTGCAGCGGATACGCATGCCGCGACAGACGGTTGCGCACCATCGTCAGGCAGCGATCGAAGTCGGCCCCCACGCGGTCCATCTTGTTGGCGAAGACCAGCCGCGGCACGTTGTACCGGTCCGCCTGGCGCCAGACCGTCTCGGTCTGCGGCTCCACGCCGGCCACCGAGTCGAGCAGCGTCACCGCGCCGTCGAGCACGCGCAGCGACCGCTCCACCTCGACGGTGAAGTCCACGTGGCCGGGCGTATCGATGATGTTGATCCGGTACTGGATGTCGTGGCGGGACCAGAACGCCGTCGTCGCCGCCGACGTGATCGTGATGCCGCGCTCCTGCTCCTGCTCCATCCAGTCCATCGTCGCCGTGCCTTCGTGCACCTCGCCGATCTTGTACGCCTTGCCGGTGTAGTAGAGGATACGCTCGGTCGTGGTCGTCTTCCCGGCATCGATGTGGGCCATGATGCCGATGTTGCGATAGTGCTCGAGCGGTGTGGTGCGTGCCATATGCGTTCGAAAGTCCGTCCTGCAGGCGGCGCCGGGTCGGCCGCCGAGTTATTACCATTCGTGAATGTCAACCCGCCATCAGCAAAAACGCGGGTGGACCGGGACGCTCCAGGAGGAGCCGGTATCCATCCGCTGCCGCCGGGTGTGCCCGCCACTGCAGCGCGGGCCGGGACCCAAGGCGCGCCGAGCCGACTGCGCTCGACGTCAAATTGTCCTGCGTTGCTTTTCGGGAGCCTCGGCGCCGTCGGCGCTCCGGCCGGTCTGTAGTCCCCTCGCGCAACTCCGCGAGCCCATAAGGGTCGGCGCGCAGTCCGCCGACGGTCCCAACGCTGCGGCTCCAAGAACCCAGAATTGCCGTAGCCCCTTGAATTTATTGGAGGTTGGGCCATTGTCAACGGGCCTCACCGTGCGACTTGCACCGGGTCCCGAGTCTACATTCCTCCTAGCCGTTCCCGCTCTCTGAGAGGATGCACCGCATGCCTCGCCGACCCATCCACTCCCTCGCCCGCGCCGGCCTCGCGCTCACCCTCGCCCTCGCGCTCCTCCCGGCCACCGGCCGCGGACAATCCGCCGTGCAGGCCGGGGCGGTGGACGGCCCGACCGCCCGGCTCTTCCCCTTCCTCGGCGCCCGCTTCGGGACCCCCCAACGGTTCTCCATCTCCGGCGGACTCGGCCTCGACCTCGACCCCGGTGCCGCACCCGACCAGTCCTCGCGCGAGGTGCTTCTCGCCGTGGCCCCGGGACTCGGCGCCGAACGCGGCTCCCTGACCTTCGTCTATTCCCCAGGGCGCTTCGGCGGGGGCATCGCCGGCGGCGCGTCGGTCGTGCGCACCATCGACCACCCCTGGAACGCACCGGCGAACGCCACGTACGTCGGCGTCGACCTCGCCGTCCTCCCGATCATCGCCATCGGCCCGCGCTTCGGCGTCCTCCGTCGCGTGAGCGGAGCGATGAACGACCGCCCCTGGATCTGGACGCTGGATTTCGGGTTCGGGTTCTAGCGCTCATCGCGCCAGGACCGGCGTCAAGACCGCCGAGTATGAACGGCAGATCGGACGGATGGCCCGGATGATGCGAATCGCTGATGTTCCTCGCGGCTGACACGCGTACGCTCGACGAGCAACCGCCACATCCCCTCACCCCACTCCCTGAACTCGGAGTTCCCATGCACCGGTCTGCGGTCGGTCTCGCGTGCGCCGCCAGTCTCACGCTGCTCGCCTCTCACCCTCGTCATCTACGCGCGCAGCGCGTCGCGGCCATGGTCCCCCGCGATACGATCGCCGCTCGACTCCGCGATCTCGATCGCATCCGTACTCCAGAGGGCATCGAGCAACTCGAGCAGCTCGATGTCAACGGGAGCAAACAATGGATCCAGATCCGCGGGCTCAACCGCGCCAATCCGGTGCTGCTCGTGCTGCACGGCGGGCCCGGCAGTCCGCTCATGGGGATGACGTGGGCATATCAGAAGCCGTGGGAGGATTTCTTCACGGTCGTGAATTGGGATCAGCGCGGCGTCGGCAAGAACTTCTCCCCCGCCGACTCGGCGAGATTGGGTGCGACGCTCTCTCCCGAGCAGCTTGCCGAGGACGCCGCCGTGGTCGCCCAGCACATTCGCCAGGAATTGGGCAAGCAGAAGATCGCGGTCATGGGCTTCTCGTACGGGACGTCGATCGGGACCCGCCTCGTGCAAATGCATCCCGACTGGTTCTCGGTCTACGTCGGTGTCGGGCAGATGAGCAACGAGGACAATGAGAAGCTCATTTACGATGAGGTGCTCCACCGAGCCCAGGCGAAGAAGGATGACCAGGTCGTGCACGAACTCGATTCCATCGCCCCGTATCCGCCGACCGATCGCCGGCCGAATTACCGCGAGATGAACATGATTCGCCGGTACACGGCGCTGTTCGACGGAAACTGGTATGGCAAGCAAGACCTCAGTCTCTACTACGCGCTACCCGCGTGGGGCCCGGACTACACGCTGGAGGAGGCGGCGAGCGTCGGACCGGCCATGGGTTGGATGGGACGACACCTCGTCGACGACCGAAGCGGTGAGCGACCGCACATTCCCGATCGGTTCGAGGTGCCCGTTGTCATTTTCGCAGGGCGCAACGATCTCATGACGGCGTATGCCGGCGCGCGCGCATGGTTCGATCATGTCACGGCTCCGCAGAAGCAGTTCGTCACCTTCGAACGAAGCGCCCACTTCATCATGTTCGAGGAACCGGGACGCTTCCTTCTCAATCTCGTGAACGTGGTGCTGCCGCTGGCCGGCGGGTCCGTCCCGTTCGAACGACGGTAGCATTCCGCCGAGCCCCGGTCAGCCGGCGCCCGGAATGGCGCAGGAATGCCGGCCACGAAAACCAGCGCGCTCCGTCGAGTCATCGGACTCAACGGAGCGCCTGACCTGCGGGAGGGCCGAGCCCGTTTACCAGCGATAGTGCGCGAACGCCTTGTTCGCGTCGGCCATGCGGTGCGTGTCTTCCTTCTTCTTCACCGAGTTGCCCTCGCCCTTCGACGCGGCAATCACCTCGGCGGCCAGCTTCTCGGCCATCGACTTCTCGCCGCGATCGCGCGAGTTGAGAATGATCCAGCGCATCGCCAGCGCGGTCCGGCGCTCGGGGCGCACCTCGACCGGCACCTGGTACGTGGCGCCGCCCACGCGGCGGCTCTTCACCTCGACCACCGGCTTCACGTTCGACAGCGCCTGCTTGAACACGTTGACGCCGGGCTGGCTGGTCTTCTCTTCCACGATGTCCATCGCACCATAAAAGATGCGCTCAGCCGTGGACTTCTTGCCGGCGAGCATCATCACGTTGATGAACTTCGAAACGGTCTGGCTGTCGTAGCGCGCGTCGGGCAGGACGCTGCGCTTCACGGCACTCTTGCGACGGCTCATGGTTTATTTCCCCGCCTTGGGCTTCTTGGTGCCGTACTTGGAACGGCTCTTGTTGCGCCCGTTCACGCCCGACGCGTCGAGCGAGCCGCGCACGATGTGGTAGCGCACGCCCGGCAGGTCCTTCACGCGGCCGCCGCGCACGAGCACGATCGAGTGCTCCTGCAGGTTGTGGCCTTCGCCGGGAATGTACGCGATGACTTCGAAGCCGTTGGTGAGCCGCACCTTCGCCACCTTGCGGAGCGCGGAGTTCGGCTTCTTCGGCGTCGTCGTGTACACGCGCGTACACACGCCGCGACGGAACGGGTTCGACTTGAGGGCCGGGGACTTTTCCTTCTTCCCCACGTCGCGGCGACTCCGCCGGACGAGCTGATTGATGGTCGGCATGAATGCTGGCTGTTCGTGAATCTGCTTCTACGTGGATCGCCCAAGGTGGGCGGCACGGAACAGAACTTTGAAGCTAGTCGCGCGACAGGCATGGGTCAACCGGCATAAGCCCCTCCCCCGCCGTCTCTTACGCCCCCGTGGTTGCCGGCACCCCGCACATGAGAACGGCCCGCCCGGATGGATCCGGACGGGCCGTCTGTCATCCCTGCCGCGACGCGCCGATTACAGCTCGTCGGCCACGCCGGGGCGTGACACCGGGAGCGGCTCCTCCTCGGCAGTGCTCATCGCGAACACGCCGGGCAGCGTCTCGGCCATCGTCGGAAGCACGCCGAAACCTTCCGGCTGCTCGACGTCCATCTCGATCGTCTGGTACCGGTACATGCCGGTGCCGGCCGGGATCAGGTGGCCGATGATGATGTTCTCCTTGAGGCCCAGGAGGTCGTCCTTCGCCCCGCGGATCGCCGCGTCGGTGAGCACGCGCGTGGTCTCCTGGAAGCTCGCCGCCGAGATGAACGACTGCGTCGTGAGACTCGCCTTGGTGATGCCGAGCAGCAGCGGCTCGGCCATCGACGGCTCTTCCTTCTTCTTTTTCGCGCGGTCGTTCTCGGCGCGGAACACCTGCTTGTCCACGTGCTCGCCTTCCAGGAACTGAGTGTCGCCCGGCCCGAGGATGCGCACCTTCTGCAGCATCTGGCGCACGATCACGCCGATGTGCTTGTCGTTGATCTTCACGCCCTGCAGCCGGTACACCTCCTGCACTTCGTTCAGCAGGTATTCCTGCACGGCGCGCGGTCCCTTGATCCGCAGGATGTCGTGCGGATTCACGGGGCCTTCCGACAGGCGGTCGCCGGCCCGCACGCGGTCGCCCTCGTGCACGCGGAGGTGCTTGCCCGCGGGCACTTCGTACAGGTGGGCTTCCTGCGTGTCGTCCACCGCCCACGAATTTCCGTCGGCGCGCACCGGCTGGACGTAGATCTCGCGCTTGCCGCGCTTGATCTCGCCGAACCGGACGATGCCGTCCACCTCGGAAATCGTCGCCGGATCCTTCGGACGACGGGCTTCGAACAGCTCCGCCACGCGCGGCAGGCCGCCCGTGATGTCGCGGGTCTTGTACGCCTCGCGGCCGACCTTGGCCAGGATGGTGCCGGCGAAGATCTTCTGCCCGTCCTCCACGGTGAGCTGGGCGCCCACCGGGATGACGTAGTCGCGGACGCGCTTGTCCTTCCCGCCCTTCGACTGCACGATCTCGATGTGCGGGTGGAGTTTCTTCTCGCGATCCTCGATGATCACCCGCTGGCGCAGGCCGGTGAGCTCGTCGAGCTCCTCGGCCACCGATTCGTCGTCGATGATGTCGACGAACTTCACGGTGCCCTCGCAGTCGGCGATGATCGGGTTGGTGTACGGGTCCCAGGTGAAGATCACCTGGTCGCGCTTCACCTCGTCGCCGTCCTTCACCATCAGGATGGCGCCCAGCGGCACCTGGAGCCGCGCCCCGATGCCGGCGCTCTTCTCGCCGGAGGGCCGGATGATGATCTCGCCTTCGTATGACGTGACGACGTGCTGGCCTTCCGGATCGGTGACCGCGGTCAACCGGTCGCCGTACTCCACGATGCCGGCCACCTTCGACTTGCGGGCGGTCTGCTCGGCGATGCGCGACGCGGCGCCGCCGATGTGGAAGGTGCGCAGGGTGAGCTGCGTGCCGGGCTCGCCGATGGACTGCGCGGCGATGATGCCCACGGCCTCGCCCAGGTCCACCATCTGCATGGTGGCCAGGTTGCGCCCGTAGCACATGCGGCAGAGCCCGCGCTTGGCCTCGCAGGTGAGCACCGACCGGATGCGAATCGTCTCGATGCCCGCCTCCTCGATGCTGAGCGCGGTCTCCTCGTCGATCAACGTGCCCGCCTCCACCAGCAGCGTGCGGCGGCCCGTCTCGTCGATCTCGTGCGGATCCTCCACGTCGTCCGCGGCCACGTTGCCCACGATGCGCTCGGACAACGGCTCGATGATGTCCTCGCCTTCCTTCAGCGCGGAGATCTCGAGGCCCTGGATGGTGCCGCAGTCCTCCTCGGTGATCGTCACATCCTGCGCGACGTCCACGAGGCGGCGGGTCAGGTAGCCGGCGTCGGCCGTCTTGAGCGCCGTGTCGGCCAGACCCTTCCGGGCACCGTGCGTCGAGATGAAATACTCGAGCACCGACAGCCCTTCGCGGAAGTTCGACTTGATGGGGCTCTCGATGATCTCGCCGATGCCGCCGGTGAGCTTCTTCTGCGGCTTCGCCATGAGGCCGCGCATGCCCGCGAGCTGCCTGATCTGGTCACGCGAGCCGCGCGATCCCGAGTCGAACATCATGAACACGGGATTGAAGCCTTCCATGGACTCGCGCATCGCGCGCACCATCGCCTCGGCCACGTCGGAGTTGGCGTGGGTCCAGGTGTCGATGACCTTGTTGTAGCGCTCGCCGTTGGTGATGTTGCCGGTCTGGTACGCGCGCTGGAACCGCTCCACGCGCTCCTCGGCTTCGGTGAGCAGCTCCTTCTTGGCGACGGGGATCTGGAGATCCTCGATGCCGATGGAGACGCCGCCGCGGGTGGCGTTGAAGAAGCCGAACTCCTTGAGCCGGTCGAGGAACGAGACCGTGGCCGCGAGCCCCGCCTTCCGGTAGCTCTGGAACACCAGCTCCGACAGCGCCTTCTTCTTCATGTCGTAGTTGCGGAACCCGAGCTCCGCCGGCACGATCGCGTTGAACAGCACGCGGCCGGCCGTGGTCTTCTCCCAGCGGCCGCCGGATCCCTCGGACACCCAGAACAGCACCGGGGTGTGCATGTCCATGCGGTGGACGGCGATTTCCGTTTCCACTTCGCCCGCCGTCGTCACGTGCGGCAGCTTCGCGGGGTCGGCCTTGTCGAACCCCACCGGAGCCTTGGTGGCGAAGTAGCAGCCCAGCACGATGTCCTGGCTCGGCTCGGCCACCGGCCGCCCGTCGGACGGCTTGAGGATGTTGTTGCTCGACAGCATGAGCAGCCGCGCCTCGAGCTGCGCCTCGAACGACAGAGGCACATGAACCGCCATTTGATCTCCGTCAAAGTCGGCATTGAACGCCGCGCAGACCATCGGGTGAATGCGGATGGCCTTGCCTTCGACGAGCACCGGCTCGAACGCCTGGATGCCCAAGCGATGGAGCGTCGGCGCGCGGTTCAACAGCACCGGATGGTCGCGGATGATCTCCTCGAGGATCTCGTACACCTCGGGGCTCTCCCGCTCCACGATCTTCTTGGCGCGCTTGACCGTCTCGGCGATGCCCTTCTCGACGAGCTTGTGGATGATGAACGGCTTGAACAGCTCCAGCGCCATCAGCTTGGGCAGACCGCATTGATGGAGCCGGAGCTCGGGACCGACCACGATGACCGACCGGCCCGAGTAGTCCACGCGCTTGCCGAGCAGGTTCTGGCGG
>DASVWS010000073.1:0-20716 GCA_036393095.1 Gemmatimonadaceae bacterium
CGCTCGGCGCGCTGGCTGCGCGTGTTCACGGCGAACCGCGCCGAGGTGCCCGCGGCGCCGCTGCTGCGCTTCCTGCGCCGTCCGGTGGCGGAGGTGCGGGGGATGGTGGAGGCGGGAGCGGCGGTGCTTGGGAGCTAGACAGGCGAACAGTCGGACCGTCTATCAGTCGGCCAGTCGTCAGCAACGGCGTCAAGCAGTGGGGAGGCGGGGCGCTGTCCGACCGTCTAGCTGTCCGACTGCCCGGCTGCCCGACTGCCCGACTCCCTTCCCCTCGCCTCCGCCAGCTTCCGCGCGATGCCGCGGTAGAATGCGGCGTCCTCCCGCTTTCCCTGCTCCTCGAGCGACATCGCCGCCAGTTCCAGCGCGTACAGCAGGTTGCCGAGATACAGTCCGGCAATCGACGCCACCGTTTCCG
Organism: Gemmatimonadaceae bacterium; assembly: GCA_036393095.1. Taxonomy (GTDB): domain Bacteria; phylum Gemmatimonadota; class Gemmatimonadetes; order Gemmatimonadales; family Gemmatimonadaceae; genus JAGWRI01. The sequence continues at coordinate 416 of DASVWS010000073.1, forward strand.
ATTCGCTCATGCGCCGCCGCCCGCCGCGACCTCCTGGGTCGTGTGGTCGGCATGGTGCTCGTCGTCCGGCTCCACCTGCACGACGATGGCCGTGATGTTGTCCAGTCCGCCGCGGCCGTTCGCTTCGGCGATCATCGCCGACACCTTCCGCTCGGGAATCGTGCGCGCCATCAGCAATTGCTGCAACCGCCGGTCGTCCACCATGCCCGTCAGGCCGTCGCTCGCCACCAGGAACACGTCACCGAGCTTCACCTCGCCCACGTAGACGTCGGGCTCCACCTCGGGGCTCGCTCCCACGCAGCGCGTGATCACGTTGCTGTATGGATGGTAGCGGGCCTGCTCCGGTGTGAGGTTGCCGAGGTCCACCTGCTCCTGCACGTACGAGTGGTCCTTGGTGAGCTGCACGAGCGCGCCGTCGCGCAGCAGGTACACGCGCGAGTCGCCCACCTGGCCGATCAGGTACCGCGAACCCGATACCAGAAGCACCGACGTGGTGGTGCCCATGCCCTGCTTGTCCACCTCGGTGATCGTGCGGTCGTGGATGGAGCGGTTGGCGTGCGTGATGGCGGCGCCGAGCTGTTTGGGCGCCTCGGGCGCGTTCAGGTCCTGCAGGGCGTGCAGCTCGCGCACCACGATCTGCACGGCCATCTCGCTGGCCACCTCGCCGGCGGCGTGCCCGCCCATCCCGTCGGCCACGATGAACACGCCACGCGAGTCGCTCAGGTCGACGGCGAAATTGTCTTCGTTGCCGGAGCGGATCATGCCGACGTCGGTGCGCGCGGCGTGCAGCAGCCTGACCATTACGCCTTCAGGAAGTAGACGGCGCCGGCCACGACGACGAGCGCAAGGAGGATCCAGATCCAGCGGGGCACGCCCGCCCTCTCGGCGGGCGGCTGTGGAACCGGACGCGGAGGAGCCATCGCCGAGATCGGACGCGTGCCGGGCACGGCGTCGACGGCGCCGGCCACCGCGTGGAACCGCACCTTCACCCCGCCGAAGCGGATGTCCGGCGTGCCCTCCAGCCGGCGCTCGCCGGTGAGGCGCACGCCGCTCACGAACGTGCCGTTCGTGGAACCGGAGTCCGCCAGGTACCACCCGTCGTCGCGGCGCTGCAGCCTGGCGTGCGCGGTGCTCACGCTGTCGTGCGCGAGCACCACTTCGTTCTGCTCGCCGCGGCCGATGTTCGCGAGGGCATCGCGGATCTCGATGCGCAGCCCCTTCATGAGCCCCTCGTTGAGCAGCTCCAGCTCGGCGAGCACCGGGCGGCGGTCCACCGTCGGGGCGGCCGGCGCCGCGGCCGCCGGCTGCTGCACCGTGGGAACGGTCGGCGGCTCCTCCGACAGCGGCACGGGCGCCGGCCGGGCCGCCGTCTCGACGAGCGGCGCCGGGGCCGGCGCAGGCATTGCCGGTTCGACGACCGGCGCGGGCGCCGGTGCTGCGACGGCCGGGGCTGCAGCCGCCGCCGCGTGCTCCGGTGCGAGTCCCGGCACCGGCGCCACGTCGGCGTAGAAGCGGAATTCCTCCGTGCCCACGCGGATCACGTCGGCCCGCGCGAGGAGCCGCGTGCCCTGCACGCGCTCGCCGTTCACGAACACCCCATTGGTGCTCTCGTCGGCGAGCACGTACCCGTGCTCATCCGGCGCGATGCGGCAGTGCTGGCGCGACACCTCGCTCTGCGCCACGACGACATCGCTGCTCGCGTCGCGGCCGATCCGGACGCCCGTGTCGGCGATCGTATATTCCTTCCCGTCTACCAGCGACACCAGGCGTCCGCCGGTGGCGGTCGTCGCACGCGCGGGACCGCCGCGCCTCCCCGCCATCGCCGCGATCTCCGACGCCGCGACGTACTGCGTGGCGCCATCCTTCTTGTCGTCCGCGAACAGCAGCTCCACGCCACCTACCACCAGCTTGTCTCCATGGATCAGCGGCGCGGGCTCGGCGCCCAACGCGACCCCGTTCACCTGGACGCGGCTGTCATCGCCCGCCCGCCGGAGCACCACCCGGTCGTCGGCTCCCACGTCCAGCACTGCCTGCACGCCCAACGATGCGTCATCGCTCAAACGAACATCGGCGTCCGGGCCACCGCCCAACCGCGTTTGTCCCCGCTTCAGCGGAAGCTGTTCGTCGTGGAGCTGGATGACCGGCATGAGCGCTCGGCGCTACGGTCGATAAAGGACGGAACGCGGCGCACCGGAAGGACGCGCCGCGTTGCATTCGGCATGGGGCAAAACCTACCCCAACACCCCCGAAGCTGGCAAGCGCTCGGACGGGCTGCGCGGCGCGTCACCGCCCCCGGCTTGCAGGCGATACAACCGCTCGTACAGCCCCCCGCGCCCCATCAGCGACCGGTGCGTCCCGCGCTCCACGACCTCGCCGTGGTGCAGCACCAGAATCTCGTCCGCTTCGACGATCGTGCTCAACCGGTGCGCGATCGCGATCGTGGTCCGCCCCGCCATCAGTTCGGCGAGCGCGCGCTGGATGTCGGCTTCGATCTCGCTGTCCACGGCGCTCGTCGCCTCGTCCAGCACCAGCACCGCCGGGTCGGCCGCGATCGCCCGCGCGAACGACAGGAGCTGCCGCTCGCCCACGCTCACCGACCCGCCCCGCTCGCCAAGCGGATGCGCGTAGCCGTCCGGAAAACGGCGGATGATCCGGTCGGCGCCGACCCGCACCGCCGCGCGCTGCACCTCGGCGTCGGTGAGCGGCGCCGACAGGCGGATGTTGCCCGCCACGTCGCCGGCGAAGAGAAAGATGTCCTGCTGCACGTAGCCGATGAGCCCGCGCAACACGTCGGCGGAGATGCGCCGCGTGTCCACGCCGTTCACGGTGATCCGGCCGCGCTGCGGATCGTAGAATCGGAGCAGCAGATTCACGATCGTCGTCTTGCCGGCGCCGGTGTGCCCCACCAGCGCCACCGTCTGCCCCGGGCGCGCCTGGAAGCTCACCCCCTTGAGCACCCAGCGGAGCTGGTCCTCGGGCGTGCCCGGCGCGTCGTACGAGAACCAGACGTCCTCGAACGCGATCGTGACGTGGCGCGCGTTCGCGAGCGCCTCCAGCTCCGTGTCGCGCGAGCCCGCCGGCCGAACGATGGGCGCCGACACGGGCGCCACCGGCTCGTCCAGCAGGTTGAAGATCCGCTCCGATGCCGCCATCGCCTGCTGCAGCGTGTTGAACTTGTCGGAGAGGTCCTGCAGCGGCTGGAAGAACCGGCGCACGAGCTGCAGGAACATCGCCACCGTCCCCACGAGCAGCGTGCCCCCCGCCACCCGGTGCGCGCTCGCCACGATCAGGCTGGCCAGCGCGACGCTGGTCAGCACCTCGATCGTCGGGAAGTAGACGGCGTAGTACACGATCGACCGCAGGTGCGCGTCGAGGTGCCGTTCGTTCAGGTGGTCGAACTTCTCGGCTTCCGCCTGCTGCATGCCGAAGAGCTGGAGGATGCGCATCCCGGTGATGCGCTCCTGCAGGAAGGCGTTGATGCGGGCCAGCCGCGTGCGGATGTCTCGGTACGACGTGCGCACCGCGCGCCGGAACACGTGCGAGCTGAGATAGATGAAGGGGATCACCCCGAACGCGGCGAACGCGAGCTTCCAGTCGGTCACCAGCATCCAGACGCCGATCGTCAGCAGCGTGAACAGGTCGCCCAGTCCCGCCACGACGCCGGCGGTGAACAGCTCGTTCAGCGACTCGACGTCCGCGGTGGTGCGGGTGACCAGCCGGCCCACGGGCGTGCGGTCGAAGAAGCGGATCGGCAGCCGCTGCAAATGGGCGAAGATGTCGTTGCGCAGATCGCGCATCACCCGCTGGCCGAGCAGGCTGGTGAGGATCGTCTCCCCGAACTGCGCGAAGAACGCCACCCCCAGTGACGCGGCAAACAGCATGGCGGCGTGCATGGCCATGGCCACGTCGTGGTTCGGCAGCGCCACGTCGATGACGCGCTGCGTGAGCACCGGCCCCACCAGCTGCAGCAACCCGTCGACCATGAGCAGCACGAGCGAGATGCCCATCAGCCAGCCGTACGGGCGCACGTACCGCACCAGACGCCGGATCAGCCGGCCGTCGTACGCCTTTCCCAGGACCTCTTCTTCGTGGTACGCGGCGGCGTCGCTCATGGGAGGAATCCTAAGTCCACCCCGGGATGACCGCCAACTGCCGACTGCTGACTGCCAACCGCATACCGCCGGCGGGCGGTTGGCAGATGGCAGTGGGCAGTGGGCACTTGGCGGGTTGGGGCCCAGAGTAGATTCCGCATCGTATGAAGGACGCGATCGTCGTGCGCGGCGCCCGCCAGCACAACCTCAAAAACCTCGACCTCGAGATCCCCCGGCGCGCCATCACGGTGGTCACCGGCCCCTCGGGCTCGGGGAAGTCGTCGCTCGCCTTCGACACGATCTACGCCGAGGGCCAGCGGCGCTACGTGGAGTCGCTCTCGGCGTACGCGCGGCAGTTCCTGGACCGCATGGAGAAGCCCGACGTCGACCGCATCGACGGACTCTCCCCCGCCGTGGCCATCGAACAGAAGAACCCCACCAAGACCTCGCGCTCCACGGTCGGCACGGCCACGGAGATCTACGACTATCTGCGCCTGCTCTGGGCCCGCGTCGGACGCACGGTCTGCCCCAAGTGCGGCCGCGAGATGCGCCCCGACACGGTCCAGTCGGCGTGCGACGCCGTGATGGCGTTGTCCGCGGGCACGCGCTTCTCCGTGGCCTTCCCGCTCCGCATGTCCGACGAGGTCACGCACGAGGTGGTGGTCGAGAACCTGCGCGCGCAGGGATTCCTCCGCGTCGCCCTCGACGGCGCCGTGAAGCACCTCGACGACCTGCTCACCGAACTCGTCGACATCACCTTCGCCAGGGAAGTGCTGGTGATCGTCGACCGCCTCGCGATCGCGCCCGACGTGCGAGGGCGGCTGGCCGAGGCGATCTCCACGGCGTTCGTCGAGGGCGAGGGCGACTGCGTCGTGCTCGTGGCCGGCGACGACGGCGCGGCGGCGCACCGCCTGCGCTTCACGGAGCGCTTCGAGTGCCCCAACGACGGCACCGCGGCCCCGACGCCCACGCCGCAGCTCTTCTCGTTCAACAGCCCGCGCGGCGCCTGCCCCACCTGCAACGGCTTCGGCGCCGTGCTCGAGTACGACGAGGCGCTCATCGTGCCCAATCCCGACCGCACGCTGCGCGACGGCGCGCTCGACCCGTGGACCAAGCCGCGCTACGACAACAAGCGGCGCGCGCTCGCCGAGTTCGCGAAGCGCGAGAAGATCCCCATGGACACGCCCTGGCGCGATCTCCCCGCCCGGGCGCGCCACGCGCTGCTGCACGCGCGCGCGAAGGGCTACAAGGGAATGCTCCCCTTCCTCAAGGACCTCGAGGAGAAGCGCTACAAGCAGTACATCCGCGTCTTCCTGCGGCAGTATCAGACGGCGCAGACCTGCAGCGCCTGCAACGGCGCCAAGCTCCAGTCCGAAGCGCTGCACGTGCTCGTGGGCGGCCGCAGCATCGCCCAGGTGAGCGACCTGCCCATGGATCGCGTGCTCGCGTGGATCGACGCCCTCACGCTGTCGGATTTCGAACGCCAGGTGGCGAGCCACGTGCTGCGCGAGGCGCGGAGCCGCGTGGAGTTCCTCTGCGACGTCGGGCTCGGGTACCTCACGCTGAACCGCGCCACCCGCACGCTCAGCGGCGGCGAGGCGCAGCGCATCGGGCTCGCCAACTCACTGGGCTCCCAGCTCGTCGACACGCTCTACGTGCTCGACGAGCCGTCGATCGGCCTGCACCCGCGCGACATGGACCGCCTTCTCCGGCTGCTCCGGCGGTTGCGCGACACGGGGAACACGGTGCTCGTCGTGGAGCACGACCTCGAGGCCATCCGCGCCGCCGACTACATGGTGGAGCTGGGACCGGCCAGCGGCGAACAGGGCGGCTCGCTGGTGTTCGCCGGCCCCACGAGCGACGCCGCCGCGAGTCCGCTCACCGGACGCTACCTGCTCGGCGAGCGCGAAGTCCCGCTCCCCGACGCGCGGCGCCGCGCCGGTCCGCGGTGGATCTCGCTCACCGGGGCCGCCGAGCACAACCTGAAGGGCGTCGACGTCCGCTTCCCCGTGGGCGCCATCACCGCGGTGACCGGCGTTTCGGGATCGGGCAAGAGCACGCTGGTGCACGACGTCTTCATGCGCGCGCTCGAAACGGCGCTGCGCGGCGAGACGTCGGCCAAGCAGCATCTGGGCGAGCGCATCGGCCGCTACGACCGCCTTACCGGCGCCGACGCCGTCGACGACGTGGTCAGCATCGATCAGAGTCCCATCGGGAAGTCGCCCCGCTCCAATCCCGTCACCTACGTCAAGGCATTCGATGAAATCCGGAAGCTGTTCGCCGCCGCGCCGCTCGCGCGCGAGCGCAAGTACACCACCGGCACCTTCAGCTTCAACGTCGACGGCGGCCGCTGCCCCACCTGCGAGGGCGCCGGGTATCTCGAAGTCGAGATGGTGTTCATGGCCGACGTCTTCGTGCCCTGCGACGAGTGCGGCGGCCGGCGGTTCCGCGCCGACGTGCTCGACGTGCGCGTGAACGGCCGCAACATCCACGAGACGCTGCAGCTCACCGTGGACGAGGCGATCCGCGCCTTTCCCCGCGAGGAGAAGCTGGGGCAGGCACTCTGGCACCTGCAGCAGGTGGGGCTTGGCTACCTGCGGCTGGGCCAGCCTGCGACCACGCTCTCCGGCGGCGAGGCGCAGCGGCTCAAGATCGCGCGCGAGCTGGCGACGGCGGGGCGCAGCAGCGGACACAAGCTCTACATCATGGACGAGCCCACCACGGGGCTCCACCTCGAAGACATCCGGAAGCTCGCCCAGGTATTCGACCGCCTCGTCGACGCCGGCCATACGCTCGTGATCGTCGAGCACAACCTCGACGTGATCAAGCTCGCGGATTGGGTCGTGGACCTGGGCCCCGAGGCGGGCGAGGGCGGCGGCGAGCTGGTCGTGGCCGGCCGCCCCGAGGAGGTGGCCCGCCACCCGACCTCGCACACCGGGCGCTGGCTGCGCACCGTGTTGCCGGAGTTTCCGGAATACCAGGCGCTCCATCGCGGCGCGCGGGTCGCCGCCGGCTGACGTCCGTTTCCGTTGACTTCACCGCCCCGGCGGATACTTTTCAACAACCATTCCCCAGTAGCTCAGTTGGTCAGAGCATCCGACTGTTAATCGGAGGGTCGTAGGTTCAAGTCCTACCTGGGGAGCTCGCGCGAAACTCGAGGGGCCGCTCGTTGGAGCGGCCCCTTTTTTCGTGGCCGCCCTCAGCGTGCGACGCCGCGGCTACAGCCCGTCGATGATGAATGTGTATTCGTCGCCCGACTGGAAGTGCGGCGTCGCGGCCATCTGGGCCATGACCAGCTGCCCCAGCCGCGCATCGCCGGTCTGCACCGTCACGGCGACGATCGTCGACGTCGCCGGATACGCGCCCAACGGCGTGGTCAGCGTCCACTTCTCGTACTGGAGCTGATACTCGGGCTTCACGAACGAGAAGTTGGGCGGGAGGTAGTTCGCGAGCGCCGCCGGAGCCAGCCCCATGGCGCCCGACGGCGGAAAGTCGGTGCTGTCGGAATAGTAGAAAACGAGGCCCTCGTGAATCGCGCTGATATCGGCGACGATGGCGGCCGCCCGCGCCTGCTTGATGAAGTCGCCCGTCTTCGGAATCACGATCCCCGCCAGAATCGCGACGATCGTCATCGAGGTCAGGATCTCGACGAACGTGAACCCGCCGCGGCGTCCCCTCACCGCGGCTTCCCCGCCGTCACCACCTGGAGCGCGTTGCCGAGGAAGGCGTCGGCCGATTCCGTCGAGTAGTAGATGATGGGCCGCGGCGCCTCGTAGCGCAGGCTGAACGACGTGTCGGTGAGCGGCACGTACGTCACGCTGTCCACCCGGTCGCCGACGTCGGCGAGGGTGGCCGGCACGGTGCCGAACTGCCGGCGGTATTCGAAAATGCGCTGCGCCAGCAGGAACATCGCGAACCGCATGTCCGCGTCGTGCGTCGCCGTCATCTCGACGGGATCGACCTGCGCCCCCCAGATCCACGCCGGACGCGCCGAGTAGGAATAGAGCGTGAAAAAGAAGAAGAACAGCGTCAGCGCCGGGATCCACACGCGCGGCCGCGGCAGCACGAGCGGCGTCGGCTTGGAGACGTTGATGACGTACTCCATCACCTCGGCCAGCATCATCATCCGGTCGAGTTCGGTCGACGCGTCGTCCGATGCGGGCAGACCCGTGCCTCGCATCGAGGGAACCGCCGCCCGGCGCGGCGTGTGCTTGTCGGTCGTTCGCTTCAATGACAGGGCCTCGGCGCGGAGCCTCGAACGACGGAACGGAAGGCGTCGCTCCCGTCGGCCGTCCGGTCGGTACTATACGACCGGCGCGGTCCCCGCCGGAAGCCCCGCGCCGCGGTGGAGCATCCCCCGCCCGCGGCCTATATTTCCGCGCGCACGCTTTATTCTCATCTCACGCGGGTTCGTCCTCATGCCGTCTGCGCGCGCCTCCCGTTCCCCCGCTTCCGGCACTCCCGCGCCCTGGGTGGGCGTCATCATGGGGAGCAAGTCGGACCTGACGCACATGCGAGCGGCTTCCGAAACGCTCTCGGCGCTCGGCGTGCCGCACGAAGTGCGCGTCGTGTCGGCGCACCGGACGCCCGACTGGATGTTCGAGTACGCCGCCACCGCGGAGTCGCGCGGGCTCGAAGTGATCATCGCCGCCGCCGGCGGCGCCGCCCACCTGCCGGGCATGGTCGCCGCCAAGACGCTGCTCCCCGTGCTCGGCGTTCCCATTCCCGCCACCACGCTCAGCGGCCTCGACGCCCTGCTCTCCATCGTGCAGATGCCCAAGGGCGTGCCCGTCGGCACGCTCGCAGTGGGCGAGCCGGGCGCGGTGAACGCCGCGCTCCTCGCCGCCGCGATCGTGGCCGGTCGGCATCCGGAGGTCCGCGAGCGGTTGCGCAAATGGCGCGAGCGCCGGTCGGCCGATGTCCTCCTCGAAACCGACCTGGCCCCGCACCTCGCGAAATGACCGTCATCGCCCCCGGAGCCACGATCGGCATCCTCGGCGGTGGGCAGCTCGGCCGCATGACGGCGCAGGCCGCGCGGACCATGGGCTACGCCGTGCACGCGCTCGATCCGGCCGCCGACTGCCCCGCCCACGCCGTGGTCGACCGGCTGATCACGGCGCCGTTCGACGACGCCGACGCCGCGGCGGAGCTGGCGCGCCACTGCGACGTGGTGACGCTCGAAATCGAGCAGATCGCCCCCGCCGCGCTCGAGGCCGCGCAGCGGTTCGCGCCCGTGCGGCCGGCCCCCGCGATCATCGCCGACGTCCAGCACCGCGGCCGCCAGAAATCGTGGCTCACGCGGCACGGCTTCCCCGTCGGCCCGTACCGCGACGTGCAGTCGGCGGCGGACATCGAGGCGGCCGTGCGCGAGTTCGGCAGCTGCTTCGTCAAGTCGTGCCACGGCGGGTACGACGGCCGCAGCCAGGTGCGCGTCGATTCCGTCGACGCCGGCGCCGAAGCGTGGCGCGCGCTCGGGGAACGGCACGCCGTCGCCGAGCGGGCGCTGGAGCTGGAGCAGGAGATCTCGGTGATGGTGGCGCGGCGGCCGTCGGGCCAGACCGTCGCCTACGCGCCGGCGCTCAACCACCACACGAACCAGGTGCTGTCGTGGTCGGTGCTGCCGGCGCCGCTGCCGCCGGCGCTCGCCGCGCGCGCCGACGAGATCGCGATCGGCATCGCCCGCGCCATGTCGCTCGAAGGCCTGCTCGGCGTCGAGATGTTCTGCACCGCCGGCGGCGACCTGTTCGTGAACGAGCTCGCGCCGCGCCCGCACAACTCCTACCACGAGAGCGAGCGCGCCTGCCACACCAGCCAGTTCGAGCAGTTCGTGCGCGCGGTCTGCGACCTGCCCCTCGGCGACGTCGCGATCGTGGAGCCGGCCGCGATCGTGAACCTGTTCGGCGATCTCTGGCGCGGCGGCGCGATCCCCGACTTCACGCCGGCGCTGGAGCAGCGCGGCGTGCGCCTGCACCTCTACGGCAAGACGTCCGCACGCCCCGGACGGAAGATGGGGCACCTCTCCGTCACCGGGGCCACCCCGCAGGATGCGCTGGCCAACGCCCGCGCCGCGGCCGCCGCCATCGGACTGGCCATCTAGCACGGAGCCGCCGATGAACGTCCTCGTGCTCAACTCCGGCTCGTCCACGCTCAAGTTCGAGCTGGTGCGCACCGACGCCGACCGGATGCGGGAGAACCGCGACGAGAAGCTCATGCGCGGCACCGTGGAGCGGATCGGCGGCGAGGCCGTGTACACGTTCACGGTGGCCGGACGGGCGCCGGTCCGCGGCACCGTCGCCGCCCGCGACCACCGCGCCGTGCTCGACTTCGCCATCAACTGGATGGCGGGCCCCGACTCCGGCGTCGACATCGACACCGTGGCGTCCATCGAGGCGGTGGGCCACCGCGTCGCGCACGGCGGCGAGCACTTCCGCAGCTCCGTCCGCATCGACGATGCGGTGCTCCGCGCCATCGAGGATACCATCGACCTCGCCCCGCTCCACAATCCGAACAATCTCAAGGGCATCATGGGCGCCCGCGCCGTGCTCGGCGCCGGCATCCCGCAGGTGGCCGTGTTCGATACGGCGTTTCACCAGACGCTCCCCGAGCGCGCCTACCTCTACGCCATCCCGTATCAGCTGTACCGGCGGCATCGCGTGCGGCGGTACGGATTCCACGGCACGTCGTACCGCTACCTCAGCTGGCGCTACCGCCAGCTCGCCGGCCGCACGCGCGAGCAGACCCGGATCATCGCCCTCCACCTCGGCAACGGCTGCTCGATCTGCGCCATCGACGGTGGCGAGTCGGTGGACACGTCCATGGGATTCACGCCGCTCGAAGGGCTGGTCATGGGCACGCGCTCGGGCGACCTCGATCCGGCCATCCTCGACTACGTGGCCGGCAAGGAGGGGCTCTCGCTCGCCGAGGTGGAAGGGCTGCTCAACAAGCAGTCGGGACTGCTCGGCGTCTCCGGCCTCACCAACGACATGCGCGAGCTCCTCGCCGAGGCGCGGGAGCACGACGACCGGCGGGCCAAGCTCGCCATCGACCTGTTCTGCTATCGCACGCGCAAGTACATCGGCGCCTACCTCGCGGCGATGAACGGCGCCGACGCGATCGTGTTCGGCGGCGGCATCGGCGAACACGCGACCGACGTGCGCGCCGCCATCTGCGACGGACTGCGCTGGCTCGGCGTGACGCTCGATCCGGCGGCGAACGCGGCCGCCGTGGGCGGCAAGGAGGCGCGCATCAGCGCGGCCGACTCACGGGTCGAGGTCTGGGTCATTCCCACCGACGAGGAGCTGCTCATCGCGCGCGACACCGTGCGCGTCGTGCAGGGACTCGAAACGCGGTACTGACCGCCGGCTAGCTCGCCGCCTGCTCCGGCACGCCGCCGAAGCGGCGCTCGCGCCGTTCGAAGTCGGCCAGGATCTCCAGGAATTCGTCGGCGGTGAAGTCGGGCCACATGCGCCGCGTGAACGCGAGCTCCGCGTAGGCGCACTCCCACAGCAGGAAGTCGCTCAACCGCTGCTCGCCGCCGGTGCGGATGAGCAGGTCCACGTCGGACGCCGCGCCGCCGGCGTGATCCACGCGGGCAAGCAGCTCGGCGAAGCGCGCGCGCGTGAGCCCCTCGCCGCCGATGCCCTCGGCTGCCGCGGTTTCCGCCGCGCGCAGAATGGCGTCGCGCGCCGAGTAGTCCACCGCCACGCGGAGCCGCATGTCGGAGCAGCCGGCCGTCATCGCTTCCGCCTCGTCGATCGTGCGACGCAGGATGCCCGGCAGCCGGTCGCGCCGGCCGATCACCGTCAGCCGGATGCCATTGTCCCGGCACCGCCGCGACTCGATGAGCAGGGTGCGCCGCAGCAGGCGCATGAGCGCCGTCACCTCGCCGCGCGGACGCCCCCAATTGTCCGACGAGAAGGCGTAGAGCGTGAGCGTCCCCACGCCGGCGCGCCGCGCCGTCTCGACGATGGTGCGCGCCGTCCGCACGCCGGCGCGGTGTCCGGACGTGCGCGGCAGCGTGCGCGTGGTCGCCCAGCGCCCGTTGCCGTCCATGATGATCGCCACGTGCAACGGCTCGCCCGCCGCGCGCCCGTTCTTCGCCGCCGCCATCGCTCAGCCCTCCCGCGTGGCGCGGATCAGCGCTTCCATGTGCGCCAGATACCGCTCCAGCGCCCGGCGCCCGGCGGCGGTGAGCGCGTAGTGCGTCTTCGGCATCCGCCCTTCGAACGTCTTGGTGCAGGTCACGTAGCCGGCTTCCTCGAGCTTGCGCGCGTGCACGCTCAGGTTCCCGTCCGTGGTCTGCATCAGCGCCTTGAGGTCGTTGAAGCTCAACCGGTCGTTCACGGCCAGCGCGCTCACGATGCCCAGCCGCATCCGCTCGTGGATCAGGCGGTCCAGCTCGAGCGCGCTCCCCGGCTCGTCCGGAGACTTGCCCCGCACCGAGCTCAGCGCGTGCGGGGTCTTCCGTGTGCCGCGCACGCGATCGCTCTCGTCCTTGGGAACCGCACTCTGCTTACCCACCGTGCCTCCGCGCAATCAGGAATCCGAACGTGACGTGAACGCCGCCGAACGCGGCCACCAGCAGCGCCGTGTTCCAGGCCGCCGGCGTGAACAGCGCCACGATGCCCAGCGCCACGAACATCGCACCCATCACCGGCACGATGCGCACCGAATACGCGCCCGCCGCGATCACGCCCGCGCCGTACAACAGCATCCACACGGCGGGCAGCATGTCCCACAGCCCGTGCGCCGCCAGCGCCGCCGTGAGCACCGCGCCCACGAGCATGGCCGGCGCGAACGCCAGCACCAGCTTCTGCCCCGGCCCCGAGAGCAGCGACACGCGCGCCGCGCGCGCCTTGCGCCAGGTCGCCCATGCGGAGATGCTGCCCGCCACGGCGGCCTCGGCCAGCCAGGCGGCCACCCACCGCGCCGCCGTCGGCTGAACGGCGGCCACGAGCGCGGCCGCCACCGCCGTCGCGCCGACGATGACCTCCCCCCATCCCGACACCGCGGTGAACGCGCCCGCCCGCTCCATGGTCTCGCGGATGAAGCGCAGGTTGTCCATCGCCCGCTCGTGCATCTCGGGCGAACGCGACGGACGCTCCTTGGGCGGCGCGGAAATCGACATGCGATGAATCTTGGGCTGTCTTTGCATTCTTGGCAAGTACTTTGCGGTACAAAGATTTCCTGCGCCGGCACCTCCGCTCCATGCGCGCCCGCCTCATCCGCTCGCGCCCGGCCCGCGGTATCTTCCCCGGGTGACGCCCATCCCACTCTTCGGCCACACCGCCGTGCGCCGGCGCCTGGAATCCGCGGTCGAACGCGGCACCCTTCCCGCCAGCCTGCTCCTGCACGGACCGGCCGGCATCGGCAAGCAGCGGCTCGCCCTCTGGCTGGGGCAACGGCTCCTCTGCGATGGGCCGCCCCCCAGGCCGTGCGGCAAGTGCCAGCAGTGCCGGTACGCCGAAGCGGGCACCCACCCCGACCTGCGGTGGATCTTCCCCCGCCCGCGGCTCAAGGACTCCAACCCCACGGCCGCCGACGTGTTCGCCGACCACGGCGAAGCGGTCGCCGAGCGCGTGGCAGCGCACGGTCTGTACGCGGCTCCTCCGGGAAACGAAGGGATCTACATCGCGACCATCCGCGCCATCGTGCAGTCGGCCGCGATGGCCCCTGCGCTGGCGGCACGCAAGGTCTTCGTGATCGGGGACGCCGAACGCATGGTTTCGCAGGATGGAGCCGACCAGGCCGCGAACGCCTTCCTCAAGCTGCTCGAGGAGCCCCCGGCCGACACGAACGTCGTTCTCACCTCCAGCGAGCCCGGAGCGCTCCTGCCCACCATCCGCTCGCGGGTGATCGCGGTGCGGATGAGCCGCCTCACTGACGTCGAGGTCGGCGCCTTGCTCGACGACGAGCGGGTGCGCGACTACCTGCGGGAGCAGTCGGTGTCGGGCGATCGGAGCGAGCTGCTGCGGACGGCCGGCGGGGCGCCCGGCGTCCTGCTCGCGCAGTCGACGCTGGGCAATGCGATGGCGCGCGCCCGGCGCATGCTGGAAGCGGCCAGCGGCGACCGTGTCACGCGCCTGCACACCGCGTTCGTGCAGGGGAGTGCCAGGGCGCGGGGCGAGTTTGCCGATGCGCTCCAGGCGCTGACGGTGCTGCTCCACGAGCGCACCCGGGCCGCGCTTGCAAGCGCCGACGAGGAGGCCGCCGTGCGGGCGGCCCGAGCCGCCGATGCCGTGGAGCGCGCCAAGGAGCGGGCCGCCGGAAACGGCAATCCGCAGCTCGTCACCTTCACCCTGCTCGGAGAGCTGGAGGCAGCCCTGCGATGAGCAAGGACCTCACACACGTAGGACCCGACGGCCGGGCGCGCATGGTGGACGTATCGGCGAAGCCGGTGACCGTCCGAACGGCGCGGGCCGCGGGTGCCATCCGGATGGCGCCGGACACGCTGAAGGCCATCGAGGCCAACACCCTGGCCAAGGGAGACGCGATGGGCGTCGCTCGCGTCGCCGGCGTTCTGGCCGCCAAGCGAACGGCCGAGTTGATACCCCTCTGCCACCCGCTTCCGCTCGACGATGTCCAGGTCAGCCTGGTCGCGGACCCCGCCCTGCCCGGCCTCCGGGCCGAGGCAACGGCCAAGACGACGGGCCGGACGGGGGTCGAAATGGAGGCCATCATGGCCGTCACCATCGCCCTGGTCACGGTGTACGACATGGCCAAGGCCGCGGACCGCAAAATGACCATCGAGGAGGTCCGGCTGCTCGAGAAAACAGGTGGACAAAGCGGGGATTGGACCAGAGCTTGATGGTCGGGCAGGACTCGCTTATTGTGAGGTAGGGTCGACCACGGCAATAAGTATCTAACTCGATGCGGAGCAATACTTTATGCGTGATCTATCTGGCACTTACGTGCATCGCGGCGACGCGGCGCGACGACGACGCCGGGTAAAACGTTTGCTGGGTCTCGTTGGGGTAGGTGCAGCCGCGGCGATGATTCTCGTGCTCTATCCGTCGCCCTCGGCCGAAGTCGCCCAGGCGGCGGTTGTGGTACACGAGCGCTCTTCCGCCCCGCTCGGCGAGGCCGCGACCCTGCGGGCTCAGCTGGCCACCACGCGGAGCCAGGTTTCCGACCTTCAGGACCGGCTCGCCCGGGCCGACCGGATCATCGACTACTCGGCCAAGTACGGCGTGTCGGCCGACATGACCGCGAGGGTCTACGATGCGGCGATCGCCGAGAATGTGGACCCGGAATTGGCATTCCGCCTGGTCAAGCTGGAGAGCGACTTCAACCCGCGGGCGGTGAGCCCGGCGGGGGCGCTCGGCCTGACCCAGTTGATGCCGGCGACGGCGCGCTTCTATCAGAAGAACCTGCGCAACGACCAGCTCTTCGATCCGGAACTGAACCTGCACATCGGCTTCCGGTACCTGCACTCGCTCGTGCAGCAGTATCGGGGGAAGGTCGGCATGGCCCTGCTCGTGTACAACCGGGGCGAGGTTGCCGTACAGACAGCCACCTCGGAAGGGCGCAATCCGACCAACGGATACGATCGGATCCTGATGAAGGGCTACAAGGGGCCCGGCATCATCGACTGAACGGGCGCGCGGGTGGCGCGTGCGGAATCCGCGCCTACCTGCCGCTGCTCGACCGCCTCGTTCCCCGTCTGCTTCTGGACGAGGTGGACGACGCCCGGGACACCGACCCGGTGATGCGGAGCGTCTGTCCGATGAAGATCATGTCGCGCTTGAGGTGGTTGAGCGCCATGAGATGCTTCACGGTCGTGTGGTATTTCACGGCCAGCCCGCTCAACGTCTCGCCCTTCCGCACGACGTGGCGGCCGTTCACGACCCCGTAGAGCTCGATCGCCGGATTCGGCACCTGCCGCGCCGCCTCCGCCACCACCGGAGTGGGCACGAGCACTCGCTGGTCGGGCACGAGGTGGCCGCTCCTGTACTTGCGGAGCTTCGGATTGAATTCCTCGAGCTGGCTGGTCGTCACGTGATACTTGCGGGCGATGGTGGAGGCGTACTCTCCCGACCGCGACCGGACGATGTGGGCGCCGACCCGCTCGCCTTTGGGCAGCGCGGCGAAGGCGCTGTCGAACCGCGCGGCGCTCCCCAGCGGAATCCTCACCTGGATGGAGTCGCCCGGCGGGGCCATGCCCCGCAGGATCTGCGGGTTGAGATCTTCCAGCGCATCCACGGTGGTGCCGCTGGCGGAGGCGATGGCCGCGAGCGGAGTCATCGGGCCCACCCGAACCGAGTCGTACACGAACGCCGACTCGGGCTTGATGTCGATGCCGTAGCGCTGCGGGTCCTTGGCGACGAGCGCCGCGGCGATCAACTGCGGGACGTACTCCCGCGTCTCGGCGCGCAGGTAGTCCTTGTCGGCGAGTTCGAAGAACAGGTCGTCCCCTTCGGTGTCCTGCAGGTCGTCGGCGTAGCGCGCGAGCCCGCGCGAGATGCGCCCCGGGCCGCCGTCGTACGCAGCCGCCGCCAGGTACAGCGAGCCGAACTGGTCGCGCAACCCCCGGATGAACGTGGCCGCGGCGAGCGTCGACTTGACGGGATCGCGGCGTTCGTCGATCCACCAGTCCACGCGCAGCCCCATGCCGCGCGCCGTGCCGGTCATGAACTGCCACATCCCGACCGCGGCCGCTTTGGAATACGCGTTCGGGTCGTAGCCGCTCTCGACCAGGCCCAGATAGTACATGTCCTCGGGCAGACCGGCGGCGCGGAAGGCCGCGCGGATCATGGGCTCGTAGCGGGTGCCGCGCTCCAGCTGCTCCACGATGTGGTCCCGGGCGCGCCCGGTGAACAGCGCCACGTAGTGCTGCACGCGATCGCGCGTTTCGTACGAGCGCACGTCGATGTCCCACGTCGGCGCCGCGGAGTCCGCCGTCGCCGCCGAGTCGCCGAATATCGTGGACGCGCTCCTGGTCACGTCGCTGTCGCTCACGGCCACCGTGTCGGAACCCATCGCGGCCGAATCGGCGCGGGTTCGCGCGGAGTCGGCGCGTGTCGGCGTGGAGTCGACGGAAGCGGCCGCGGGCGCCGCGGCGGTTGCCGGTGGCGGCGGCGCGGGAACCGGCGCCGGCGCGAGCGCCGGATGTCGCGCGCAGGCGCTTAGCGCGCACGCGGCCAGCAATGCGGAGGCAGTACGTTTCACCCGTGCACTATAAGGAGCACCGCGCATGAGGGCTAGCTCGAGTTTTTCCATCGTCTAGATTCCGGGTTTATGATCGTCGCGATCGGAACCGACCATGGCGGCTTCGCGCTCAAGGAGCGCGTGCTGCGCGCGGTGGCGGAGCTTGGCCACGAACCGCTCGATTGCGGGGCCATGACGCTCCATCCCGATGACGACTATCCGGACTTTGCGGAACGCGTGGCCCACGCGATCGCCGGCGGGCGCGCCGAGCGGGGCGTTCTGATCTGCGGCAGCGGCGTCGGAATTTCCGTCGCGGCCAACAAGTTCCCCGGGGTGCGCGCGGCGATCTGCCACGACACCTACGCGGCCCGCCAGGGGGTCGAGGACGACGCGATGAACGTGCTCTGCCTTGGCGGGCGGGTTGTCGGCCCCGAGCTGGCGGCGGACCTCGTGCGGTCATTCCTCAGCGCCGAGTACAAGGCACTCGACCGGTACGAGCGGCGGCTGAGGAAGCTCCGCCAGTTCGAGCAGGGCCCGTCGGACTCCGATCGCGACGCGTAGCGGCCGCCCGGCGCGCGCGGTACTTTCGTCGCGTCACGTTCCGCCCGTTCACGCAGTTCCCGCCCACTCAACGGGAGTGTCCCGCATGTTCGCTCGCTCGCGTTCCTCCGTGCCCGTCAACGCCGTCGCGCGCCGCTCGCGCCTGCTCGGCGTCCGCGTGCGCCAGGCAATTGCCGTCGCCCTGATCGTGGCCGTTCCGGCATCCGCCGCGGCGCAGGGCGGAGGCCGGGGCGAGCGGGGGGCCGGGGCCGGCGAGGGCGCGCCGGCGCGGCCGGCCGGGAGCATGGTGAGCCTGCGCGACACGTCCATGAACAATCCCTATCGCGTGATCGCGATGTCGGAAGTGCCGCCGGTCGTCACGCACCACACGATGGTGCTGAACGGCAAGACCATCGCGTACACCGCGTACGCCGGCATGCTGCCGATCCGCAACGAGCGCACCAACGCCACGGAAGGCGCGATCTTCTTCGAGGCCTACGTGAAGGACGGCGAGAATGCGGCCACCCGCCCGCTCTCGTTCATCTTCAACGGCGGCCCCGGATCGTCGAGCGTGTGGCTGCACCTCGGCGCCTTCGGCCCCAAGCGCGTGCGCCTCGCGGCCGACGGCGAGTCCGGACCGCCGCCGTATACCTACGAGGACAATCCGAACACGCTGCTCGATCAGACCGACATGGTCTTCATCGACCCGGTCGGCACCGGGTACAGCCGCGCCGTCACGCCGGAACTCGGCGCGAATTTCTGGGGGCTCGACCAGGACCTGAAGACCGTCGGCGAATTCGTCCGCGTGTACCTCACGCGGTACGACCGCTGGAAGTCGCCGAAATTCCTCATGGGCGAGAGCTATGGCACGACGCGGGCCGCCGGGCTCTCGGGCACGCTGGCCGACGCCGGCATCGTGGTGAACGGCGTCGTGCTGATCAGCACCGTGCTCGACTTCGAAGCGTCGTCGCAGGCGAAGAGCAACGACATCGGCTTCGTGAACTTCATCCCCACCTACACCGCCACCGCCTGGTATCACAAGAAGCTGCCGCCGGATCTGCAGGCGATGCCGATCGAGCGCGTGACCGCCGAAGCGGAACGGTGGGCGTCCAACGACTACGCGTCCGCGCTGTATCAGGGAGCGCGGCTCTCGGCCTCGGACCGCCAGAAGACCGTCGCCCAGATGGCGCGATTCACGGGACTTGCGCCGGAGGTGATCGAGCGCAACGACCTGCGCGTGTCGCTCGGCACCTTCGACCAGGAGCTGCTGCGCGACCGGCAGGAGTTCGTGGGCCGGCTGGACGGGCGGTTCACCGGCTATGCGCTGGTCGGCACGGGGCGCGGCGGCGGTGCGGCGGCCGGCGATCCCAGCGAGGTCAACATCCGCAACTCCTTCACGCCGGTGCTCACGTCGTATCTGCGCGACGAGCTCGACTACAGGATCGACGACCTGTACTACATCCTCGGCGGCGGCATCGGCGCCTGGCCGTTCCCGGTGCGCAACGGCTACGCGACGGTGACGCCGAATCTCGAACGCGCGTTCGCGAAGAACCCGGCGATGAAGCTCTACGTGGCCGAGGGCTACTACGACGCGGCCACGCCGTACTGGGCGGTGGAGTGGACGCTCGCGCATCTGGATGTGTCCGACTACGTCCGCACGCACGACATCACGGTGGGCCGGTACACGGCCGGCCACATGGTGTACATCGACCAGCCGTCGATGAAGAGGTTCCGCGCCGATCTGACGCGCTTCATCGACAGCGCCGTGGGCCGCTGAGCGGCGGCGGGCCCCGTCCACCACCACCGGTACGAGCGATGACGACTGCGGAACTGATCGGGGGAATCATGGTCCGCGACCTCCGGGCCGTGCAGCGCGAGCTGACGGCGTACGAGCGCGAAGCGGACATCTGGAAGCGCACGGAGACCATTCCCAACGCCGCCGGCACGCTCGCGCTCCATCTGGCCGGCAACGTGCGGCACTACGTCGGGGCGGTGCTCGGCGGCACGGCGTACGTGCGCGACCGCGACACCGAATTCAGCCGCCGCGACGTGCCGCGCCGGGAGCTGCTCGACGCGCTCGACGCGGCAGTGGCGGACGTGGAGTCCGTGATGCCCCGGCTGACGGCGGCGCAGATGGCCGCCGCCTTTCCGCAACCCGTGGCCGGCCGCCGCTGCGCCACGGAGGACATGTTGATCCATCTCGCCACGCACCTGACCTTTCATTTGGGACAGATCGACTACCACCGCCGGCTGGTGGGGGGCAACGCCGCGTCGATCGGAGCCGTATCCCCTGCAGAGCTCCGTACCGCCACGTCCGTCTCGTAGCCGATTCCGGAAGGCCGCATGTCCCGCATCTTCCCGGCGCTTCGCGCCGCGATCGTCCTCACGCTCACCGCCGCCATGCTTCGCCCTGCCACCGCGCAGACCACGCCGGTCACCATCCGCGCCGACCGCATGCTCGACGGGCGCGGCGGCAGCAGCGACGACGCGACGATCACGATCTTCAACGGGCGCATCCTGCGCG
>DASVWS010000074.1:0-2130 GCA_036393095.1 Gemmatimonadaceae bacterium
GTCCCCCGCGTCCTTCACCGCCGTGACCGGATGCCGCACGGCATCCACGATCCCGTATGTCGTCGTGGTCAGCCCGATGGCCAGCGCCAGCGACGACACGGCGACGGCCGTGAACCCGGGGCTCTTGAGCAGTGCGCGGTAGGTCGCGCGGTCGGGCAGCAAATGCATGCATCCCCCGGACGGGACGTGAGGGCGGCAGGTAATTGTACCGGAGTGCCGATACAGTATGTCAATTCCCGCCAGCCGTCAACCGTTGCCGATCCGCGGCGGCGAACGCCGTCCGGCCCCGGTGGGCGCGCAACGCCCCGCCCGGCTTACCTCGCCAGCCCCAGCACCCGCAGCCACCCCGCCAGCCCCGGATAGTTCGGAGCGATGCGCGCCACCTGGAGCGCCGTCGCGCGCGCGCCCTGCAGGTCCCGCGTCTGCGCCAGCACCAGCGAGAGCTGATACAGCGGCTGCGGATCGCCCGGACTCAGCTGCACGGCCTGCGTCAGATATCCGACCGCGTGCGGCCAGTCCCTGGCCTCCGCGGCCAGCACGCCCAGCTCGAACGACGTGTACGACGTCGGCTGCATCGCGTACGCGCGCTGCAGATAGGCCGTCGCGCGCGTCGTGTCGTGCATCTCCATCAGCGCGTGCGCCGCCAGCCGGTAGGGCGGCTCGGCGATCGGGAGATCGCGGATCAGCCCCTGATACTCCGCGAACGCCGAATCGGGGAAGCCCCGCTTTTCGTAACTCTGTCCCACGTCGAGCTTCGCCTGCCGCCACGGCAACCCCGCCGACGCCAGGAACGCCAGGCTGTCCACCGGCCCGCTTGGGCGGTACGTGCCCCGATAGTCGCTGTCGCGCGCGGCCGGCACGAACGGCCACCGCGTCGTGAGCGTCTTCACCGTGTGCTCCACCATCCGCCGGTCGAACGGCGTCAGATCCATTCCCGCCACGTAGGACGCCCACGGCTTCAACCGGGCGAGCTGCACCGGCCGCCCCAGGAACTTCGCGCTGTCGAGCGCATCGAAGAATTCGTGTCCGATCAGCGCCACGCCGGCCTGGTTCGGATGCACGTGCTCGAGGATCAGGTTGTTCCCGATGATCCCGCCCGGCGACGCGGCCCGGAACGCCTCGTCGACGGGCACGTAGGTGGCGTCCTCTGCCCTCGCCACCTCGCGGATCACCGTATTGAACTCGCTCGGCGCCCGGAACCGGATCACGTCCAGATCGCGCGCCCGCACGAACAGCCGCTCGGCGGCCACCGTGTCGCCGCGCGCCTCCGCGGTCTGCGCCGAGTCGAACACGGCGTCGGCCCCTCCCGGCTCGGCGTTCGCCGGCGACGCGAACGGGTGCATGCCCCCTTCATTGCTCGCCAGACTCGCGATGAACACCCGCACGTGCGCGGCGCGGAACCGCCCCAGGATGCGCTCCAGGTTGCTCCGGTACTGCCGCACGCCCGCCTCGTAGGCCGGGCCATCGAGCGTGATCTGCTGGTTGCCGGCGACGACTTCCATGAAGCTCGCCGCCTGCTGCTCGCTCGCCGGCTGCCTGGAGAACGCACGGCGCAGCTTCGTGATGCCGTCGCGCAGCAGCATGAACGTCCGGAACCGCTCGAGCCACAGATACGCGCGCACCGCGCGGGGCGACGACCCGATGCTCTCGGTGGAGCCCACACCCAGCGCGCCGTAGTACTCGTTGTGTCCCGAATAGATGAGAATGGCGTCGGGATGCTGGGCGATGATGGCGTTCGTCTGGTCGAGCACCGCGTAGGAGTTCGTGGCGGGAATCGCGAGGTTGATCACCTCGACCGAATCGCCGGGGAGCACGTCGCGCAGGGCATCCTGCAGCAGGCGCGAGAAGGTGCCGGTGGGCGGCCAGGGGAAGCCGGCGGCGGCCGACGCTCCGAGCACGAACACGCGAAAACCGTTCGCGGGTTTGTGCGCCGCGAACGGCTCCACCAGCGGCGCCGGTGGATGCTCCTGTTGCGTGAAGTACCGGCGCCCGAGCTCCGGATTGGGCATCAGGTAGTCGCCCATCGCGGCCGGCGCATGCACGAACACCGGCACCGCTCCGCCGGGCCACGCCACGCGCAACACCACCTCCACGACGCCCACCAGCACGAACGGCGTGAGCAGCGTGATC